>QOUO01000141.1 GCA_003862195.1 Coriobacteriaceae bacterium
TTTTGACCTTAATGAGCACTTTACTGATGCTTCGATCATGTTTGGTGATCGCTTAACGAAACTTTTCTAAATTTGGGGCGCACTTATCCCTTGGTGTTAAAAAATTGATTTTTTGGTTAAACCAACAATGCGGCATGCTGGTCAACTCAAAGCTTGAATCCGAGCTAACAATTGGTAAAACAAGTTTCGATAAACGTGATGGTAACTTAATTTCAACTGGATTTTGCGCCCGCTATGAACGACTTTTCCAGCAATTTTAAACAGCCATAAGCGCAACGTGCCAACCGATAGGCCGGCCTGGGCGGCCGGTAAGAGCTGTTTCAGAAAGCTCACCAGGTTATAAGCTAACAGACTTAAGATCATCCGAGCATGATTGGCGATAAAACTGGAACTATCCGTTTTGTCAAAGTAAAAACCAGTTTTAGCTTCCTTAAGGTAGTTTTCCATCTTTCCCCGTTGATGATAAGCGGCAAAGGCTGTCTCAGCGCCTAATTCGGTAAAATTAGTCACTAAATATTCGTGCTGGAAGCGTAACTCGCCGGCAAGACGGGTGGACTTGATAAAAATTTTTCGCGAATGATCCCAGGAGCCGGCTTGATAGGTCGTGGTGTGGTAGTGAATTTCAGTTTCTGACCACGGTTGATCATCGCCAATTTGAATAAAGCTTTCGGCTAAATGAGCTAGTTGCCGGTTTGTTTTTAACCGGACTAAGTAGTGAGTCTGATAGGCTTCACAGGTTGTATATAATTCCGGCGTGGCGAAGCCACTATCGGCGCGGACCATGATCTCCTGACAAGGCAACGTGTGTTGATAATGTTTTAATAAAGGCGTTAAGAACGGTTTGATTTCAGTACTGGTATACACATTCCCCGGTCGTAACTGAGCTTTAAGAAAGTGTCCAGTCTGCCCGTCAAACGCCACCAGCGGATGATAGCCACGAGTGCCATAGTGGGCATTGAAGGCTGTCTGTTCTTGGTTGCCGTAAGTATCGGCATGAGTAGAGTCCAGATCAATGACTAATTCAGTTTGATTGGTTCGAAGTTGAACTTGGTCGAGTAAAGCTTGGTTAACGGTCTGAAGAGAAGTCAGGGTCTGCTCGTCAAAGCGTTGCCAGAAACGAGATAGCGAAGGTTGTGACGCTAATTGTGGTTGTCCCAATAAAAGCTTAAAAATGGGATCATGGCGTAAATTCTTCGCCGCCAAGTCGGCGGCATAGCCAGCAATCAATTGTAAGATGACCTGTTCCAGCAATTGAAAATTAGCGTAACGATAATAATGCCGTTGGTCATCGAAGGTAACCAACTGATCAACTAACTGCGAAAATCCCAGCTTAACCATCAATTCCTTGATCAAGATTAGCCCGGCATCAGTAGAAAGTTCCCCACCAGTATGTGAAATATGGATTTTAGGATTGAAATTAGCTCGCTTTTCCGGTAAAGTTTTCATGAGAAGAACTCCTTTTCTTTGATTTTTGTTTTTTTGGTGAATTAACTATATCAAAAAGGGGGTTCTTTTTCTGCACTTAATGGGTGAAAATAAAAAATCGCTGTTAAGTTTGGTGGTTCCGGACTTAACAGCGATAAAGAAACTTAGTAAGAATAATTTGGG
>QOUO01000142.1 GCA_003862195.1 Coriobacteriaceae bacterium
GTCAAACATCCTAAAGTAAGAGGTATCAAGATTGTGACGACAATCTTGATACCTCTTTTACTATACTTAAATTGAGGTTGAGGTCGTCAACATCAGTGGAATATACATTCCGAGTGTCAAACTGGCCCAACAACACGTAGTGAACAGTTAGATTTAGGATGTGGGTCCTTGAGATCGAATTTAGAAAATGAACGAATCTGCGAAGTTGTTACCTCAAAAATATATGGAAGGCGATAAAGTGCACGTTTTAGGTATTGATGTGAGTCGTGGAAAGAGTAATTGTGCTCTTTTACACGATCATACGGTTATTAAGGAGTTTCAGATTATCCATAATAAGTCTGGATTGGCAAAGCTCAAGTCAATAATTACGAGTGACCTGCCAGTCATGGCAGTATTTGAAACGACTGGTATTTATTCTAGAGTTCTGACTCGTTTTTTTATCGATGAAGGAATGAATTACCTTGAAATAAATCCTTTGGAGTCCTCAATTCGCATGGCGGGGTTGAGAAGGCAAAAAACAGACCGTTCAGATGCAGTTAAATTAGCGCTCCTGGGAATTGATCAGAAGTCACTGATTCATGGTCGTAGACCATATTCAAGGCCATATGAGCAACTTCATTTAATGGCACACCGCTATCTAGAAATAACTAAGGAGAGATCCCGGATTATCAATCATTTACATGCCGCACTTGATCAAACATTTCCCGAGTTAAACGATATATTTAACCCAATTCGATCAGTGCTCGGCTTAACTTTTGTTAGTCTCTTTCCCCACCCTGATTTTTTAACAGGATATATTCCAGGAACGATGGCAAAACAAATCATTGGCTTGGTAAGTCCTAAAATCCATTCGGATTTAATCGTACGTAGATGTAATGAGGTCTGGCAGGCAGGCCAATTGTCGTACCCAGCACAACCTGCGAATTCATTTCTGACTAATCAAATCCATAGTTATTGTGAAGAGATTCAGCGATATAATCAGGCCCATGACTTATTAAAACGCCAATTGATCACTTACGCGAAAACTTTTCCGGAGTTTAAACTCATTGCGAGTATTCCTGGGGCGGGAGAGATATCAACTGCCCTGTTACTAGGATTTACAGGAAAAATAGCGAGATTCCCAAGCTATAAGCAGCTGAATGCTTACGTAGGAATAGATCTACGACGAATCCAATCCGGAGGGCTCAAAGAAGCTGACCGGATTAATCGGAGAGGCCAAAGTAGTGCCCGTTATATTATGTTTGAAATGATTAGATCCATGCTTAGAAATAAAGCACGCATTGATAATCACATTGTGGATTACTACTATAAGTTAAAAAAAGGACCACATCCTAAACCGGATATGGTTGCCATGATTGCTTGTGTGAACAGGCTTGATAGGACGATTATGAATTTGGTCCGCACAAACCAAATTTATAATTACGCAAGAACTTCCCATTAAGCAGACTATTTAAATACCAGTATAGTTGATATTTATGACAGCTTTTTTCTGTCAAAAAGCTATCACTGTTTAGTGTACTCTTTTTTTAATAAGTTGATACTTGACATCATATTAGAACTG
>QOUO01000143.1 GCA_003862195.1 Coriobacteriaceae bacterium
GCGGGTGGGCGCTGCTCGCGGCGGGCGACGCCGAGGCAGCCAACTGCATGACGGTGAGCTGGGGCGGCGTCGGGACGCTGTGGGGCAAGCCAGTCGCCACGGTCTACGTGCGCAAGAGCCGCTACACCAAGGAGTTCATGGACGGTGGCGACTACTTCTCGGTCAACCTGTTTGACGGGACGGAGCGCAAGGCGCTGGGCCTGCTGGGCCGCGTGTCCGGCCGCGACGGTGACAAGCTCGCGGAGTCGGGCCTGACGCAGTCGCTGGTAGAGGGCGTGCCCGTGATCGACCAGGCCAAGTTGGTGCTGGTGTGCCGCAAGGCATACGCGGGGCTGCTCGCGCCGGAGCACTTCCGCGACCCGGCGGCGGAAGACAAGTGGTACTCCGGCCAGGACGAGGGCAACTACCACACCATGTACATTGGCTACGTGGAGCGCGCGCTCAAGGCGGAGTAGCGGGGCGGCGCAAAGGTGGCGTAAAGATTGCGGGCGGGCGCCGGCGGGACGATGCGATCCCATCCGGCGCCCGCCCGCGTCCGTTACAACTCGCGGCGCTGGTAAAGGCCCGCGTCCGCAAAGCCCAGGTGGCGGTAGTACTCGCGCGTGCCCACGGAGCTGATCACGTTGATGCGGCCGTAGCCGGCCTCGCGCGCGATGTTGCAGGCGCGCGAGACCAGGGCGCGGCCCAGCCCCTGGTGCTGCGAGGACGAGTCCGCCTTGCCAAGGTGCGCCGCCTGGCCGTACACGTGCACTTCTCGGATCATGGCGTCGCCGGGGCGCGTGGGCAGCTCGTCCGCGCACACGTCCAGCGTGCCGGCCGCGAGCGCGTCCCAGCTGGGAAGCGACAGCCGCAGGAAGCCGGCGATGCGGCCCTCGGGCGTGACCCACTGCAGAAAGTGCTCGCAACTGACGGCTGTCTGGTACGTCACATCGTCCAGCGCGAGCGTGTCCAGGTCGACCTGCGAGCGCGCGATCTCGCGAAAGCGGATGTCATGCACGCGACCGGCCAGTCCCTCCTGCCGGATGCGACCCTCCACCATCTGGCGCAGGTTGGTCTTCTTGTTGCCAACCAGGATGTCGTCCGCGCCGATGTCGCGGATCATGCGGCTGATGCGCATGTACGGCGGCGTGGCCAGCGTGTCCGCCACCAGCACGCTTAGCAGCTCATCCTCCGTGTAGGGCCGCCAGCGCCCGGCGTGATACAGCCCCACCAGCTGCGTGCCCGCCACGAGCGCGCAGGGGTAGAGCTTGACCTCGTCCGGCAAAAAGCCGGGGTCTGTCACGAACGTGCGGAAGTCTGCCACGTCCTGCTCCGGCGTTGATCCCAGTAGGTTGACCATGAGGTGCGAGTGGATCTTGAACCCAAAGAGCCGTATGAGCGAGAAGGACCGCCGTATCTGTTGCACCGTGGTGCCACGGTGGTTGGCGTCCAGCACCTGCTGGCGCGTGGACTGGATGCCAACCTGGATCTTGGTGCAGCCCAGCTTGCGGAAGAGCGTGAGGCTCTGCGGCGTGATGGCGTCGGGCC
>QOUO01000144.1 GCA_003862195.1 Coriobacteriaceae bacterium
AAAGTTTCTCTTGGAAAAGTTTTGTCACTCCCGCTGCTTGTAGTTGTTCAATTTGCCGGGCTAGATTTTGCTCACGAGTACTAACACGTGCGTAACCAATTTTTGTCATTTTCAGAACGCCTCCGGAACACTTATATGTAACTAATGATAATCCAACTTTCGGATGAATACAATAGGGTAGACCTTAATGTTATTTCTTCAATCTATGCATTTTCAAATTAGAAATATCTTCACCAACGTAGACGTGACCATGTTTAGTATATAAGGTATTAAAATTTTCTTTGGGATTATACATATAGAAACGTTTTGAACTTTTATCTAAACTTTTATTTTTAGCAACAATAAAATGAATAAAGCCATTTTTTTCATTCCATGTTCTTGATTTATTTGTTTCATAATAATCTGTATAATAAATAGTGTGCCGATTTTTAACGTACATTAAAACGTATCTATGACCATATAAATGATGATCCCAAATTCCTAGATAGTGTGTGGGAAGTGTGGCAGTTCTAAAACCATATTTTAAATTCTTGGCACTAACGTTATTTGGATTAACAATAAATAGTGTGAATAATGAAACTACAAACAATATTGATGCAAATAATTTCTTCACAACGAACCCCTCTTATTACAATATTTTAATCTTTTACAAATACATGATAAGATTAAATAAACGCTTAGTAAAGGAGGTTTAATAAATATATGGCGACAATAAATGAAATAGCTAAAGAATTAAATGTTAGTCGTGTAAGAGTTTACCAAATTGTTGCAAAGCTTCCCGAGGACTTACAACCTAATAAAGTCAATGGGCACTACCGAATAGAAGATAAAAATGTTAAGTCAATTAAAGAATACTTTACAAAGAGTTCTTTAAAGCTTAAGCAAGACAATAATGGTGAGAATGAATATAAAATTGCAAATAAGGCTTTAGAAAATGAGGTGCAAACTCTTAAAGAACAGTTAACAAACAAAGATGAACACATTAAAGACTTAACACAATTGCTTGATCAATCTCAAAGATTGCAATTAGATGTCCAAAACAAATTGAATAAATTAGAAAATAAGGAAATAAAATCCTCTGAGAGCACTTTTAAGAGCGATAAAAATGAAGATAATATAAATACTAATCAAGAATCAGAAAGCCCCTCTATGGATACAAGAGAGGCAAATAATGAAAAGCGTAGTAATTTTTGGAGTCAATTATTTAGGGGCAAATAATTTGCAACTAGATGTAGAGCAAATTTATAGAAGCTGCTTTTTTGTTGATTCTTTGCCGGTAGTCTTTGGTAGTGATATTGAATAGTCTGCTTGGAGACCTTTAATTCATCTGCAAGTTGTTTAATTGTTTTTGCCAATGTCAATCACCACCTAGTTAAATTAAAAATGTCCTTTTTTCTATTTTGAGGTTAATCGATTCAAAGTACAACTGGAATCTGTAAAGATAG
>QOUO01000145.1 GCA_003862195.1 Coriobacteriaceae bacterium
CCAAGGACGACAAGAAGCGCCTTGCCCTCATGGGCGACATCCTCTACAACCAGGCGCTCCTGGTCGAGGGCCTGCCCGTGGAGGACCCGGCCAAGTTCGCGCGCGAGATCACGGAGCTCATGTAGGCAGACGACTGACCTGGGAGGCCCCCGTCCCGCCCTTTGGCTCAGCGCTCCCGGCGCACGGCGCCGGTCGCTCGCGGCTTCGCCGCGATTCGCCAAGGGCGGGACGGGGGCCTCTCTGTCATCCGCCTTCAGTGGGGGCGGTACAATCGAGTCGGTGGCAAGCGAGCCGTGGCGGAGGGCTGTGTGAGGTACCCCCTCCCATTCGCCACTGGTCGAAAGTTCGCCCGCCACCAGCCCTCGCTGCCCTAGACTTGACTCTTACGCACCATCGCCGCGCGAGCTCGTCGCGCCGCACCGTCAGGAGGGGGCCATCATGTCCAAGCGACTCAGGATCACCATAGGTGAGCAGGTCTTTTACGCGGACCTGTGCGAGGCGGAGGCTCCAGCGGCCGTGTCCGCGCTGGAGGCCGCAGGCGGCTTCGACACCCTTCTCTTTGCGGCAGACGTCTGCTACGGCGAGCTCACGTTCCCCACGCCGGCGCGCGACTACTGGGAGCAGCAGAACGTCCAGCAACAGACGCAGCCCGGCGACGTCACGTTCTACAACGACTGGAGCGCCGTCTGCATCTTCACGCAGCGCATGGAGCAGTTCGCGCCCGGCGCCAAGGTCGCGCAGGTCAGGCCCGACGACCTCCCACGCTTCCAGCGCCTGTACGCCAAGGTCTGGGGCGGCCGCGGCGTGCGCATGCACTGCGAGGTCGTCTCCGTTGACGACGCCACGGGCGCGGAGCGCCACCTTGGCCCCGAGCGGCCGCCCCGCCGCTCCGCGGTGCCGGCGGTCGCCCGCTTCGACGCGCTGCTGCGCGAGGTCTGGCTCGACCGCCCCGTCGAGCTGGACGACATGGTCGCACGCAACGCCACCACCGCGCGCGAGCTCGGCGTCTGGGCGTACGCGTGGGGCGAGCTCGTCAACCTCTCCGACATGCTGCTCGTGCTCATACGCATGGCGCAGCAGAAGAACGGCAGCGTGCGCACCCTGCGTGCGGTTGCGGCGGAGCAGTGCCGGTTCTTCTCGCCCGCGTTTGGCAGCTCCGCGCACATGGTCGACACCCGGCTCATCCTGCAGGAGGCCGCAAGCTACCTCGAGTGCGCGGAGACGTACGAGCAGTTCGTGGACCTCGCGCGGGCCATCCAGCTCTGGGTGCTGCAGATGAGCTTCTGGTGCAACCTGGAGCTCCCGTGGGACTTCATGAGCCGCACGCTGCACCGCGCGTGGAACCCGGACGTGCCGCTTCCCGCGGGCGACGCCAAAGGCAGGGACAAAAAGTCTAGCAAGCCCGGCAAGGGCAAGAAGGGCAAGAAGTCCAAGGGGCA
>QOUO01000146.1 GCA_003862195.1 Coriobacteriaceae bacterium
AAAAGAAGCCAGTAAATTTGCCTACCCGAGAAGATCTCTTCTCGTGGAAATGGACGCATAAGTCCTGTTAGATAAGCATTGATTGTGGGGCGAGGAGCCACGTTCTTCTCGCCCTTTATGCTTGCTGACGCTATGCGACCGTTCCACTTAATGGGTTTGTACGCCATTGGGTTTTCTGGTGGGCGTGGCTGTGCGGGGGAGCATACTTGGAGGTCAGGGCGGTCGGCAGGGGGTGCGCGGTGATTGAGCTTTACAGGACGGACGACTCGGGCACGCATGCGGTGGACGCGATTGGCGACTGGGTCTGGGTAAAGCTCACGTCGCCCACGTACGACGAGGTGGAGTCGGTTGCGTCGAGGCTTTCTGGCGTGGACCCCGCCGACATCGCCGCCGCGAACGATCCGGAGGAGAAGAGCCGTGTCGTGTACGAGAAGGACTTCTCGCTCGTGCTGATCGACATACCTGTGGGCGATGTGCGCCACGGCGTGTCCACGTTTGACACGATCCCGCTGGGCATCATCGTGTGCGAGCGCAACGTGATCACGGTGTGCGCGCAGGACACGCCGATCCTCTCGCCGGGGCGGGTCGGCTCCGGGCAGGAGCTTTCCACGCGGGAGCGGCGCAAGTTCCTGTATCGCATCCTGCTGCGCACGGCGCTGCTGTACCAGCGTGACCTGCGCAGCATCGACCGGCAGCGGCGCGACTTTGAGGAGAAGATCAAGAAGTCAACCACGGAAGAGGACCTCATGAGCCTGCATGAGGTGGAGACCACGCTCGTCTACTTTGCGACGTCGCTACGCGGTAACGGCTCCGTCCTCACGCGGTTGCAGCGGTCGGGGCGCCTTCACCCTGGTCAGAGCACGGAGGACCTGCTTGAGGATGCTGCCACGGAGACGCAGCAGGCCATCGAGATGGCCCAGATCTACCGCGACATCATGGGCGGAACGAGGGACCTGCTGAGCTCGCTCATGGATTCGCGCCTCAACAACGTGATGGAGCGCCTCACCTCGATCACGCTCATCCTTTCCATCCCAACGGTCATATCCGGCCTGTACGGCATGAACGTGGACCTGAGCTGGATGCCGCTTGCCCAGGTGCCGCACGGCTTTGGCATCATCTGCGGCGGCACGGCTATCGTGTGCGTTGTCCTCTCCGTTATCCTCGTGCGCAGGGGCTGGATGTAGGGGAGCGAGCAGCTAGACGCAGAACCCGGGCAGGACGGTGGTGACCTTCTTGTCGCCCGTGGCGGCGGTGGCGAAGTCGAACACGTCGCCGTTGGGGCCCACGCGGTTGAACCAGGTCTGGTTGTCCGCCTCGGAGCAGTCCGGGCTGGGGGAGCGCGTCCACCAGTAGCAGCGCTTGCCGTTCCACTTGCGGCGCGTGG
>QOUO01000147.1 GCA_003862195.1 Coriobacteriaceae bacterium
CGATTGTGCTTATATCACTGATGAAGAATTTGAGTATTTAGTGGCTAATCTGACGAAGTATCTGGGGTTAGTCTCTAAACAAGTCGCTTTAACCAATACCACCCCAAATAAGCGCTATGTTAATGGGAAAAAGGTTGAAGAACATTACGCCATTATCATGACTAAAGTCGTGCCGACTAAAGAGAAACTAGCCAGCTTACCTAAATTACAGCAACAAGTCTATGACTTGGTTTTAAGAACGACGTTAGCGATGTTTGCTGATCCGTACGAGTACGAGGAAACCACCATTATTACCCAAGTTGGTGACGCCAATTTTAAAGCAACCGGTAAGGTCCCAACTAAGCAAGGCTGGCAAGCTTTATTTAATGATCACAAAGCCGACCAGCAAGAAGCAGCAACTTTACCGCTCGTTCACCAAGGCGATCAAGTCCAAGCAAATCTGCAAACGCCGCAAAAAGAAACGACCCCGCCGGTACCATTTACCGAAGGTACCCTGATTACGGCCATGAAGACGGCCGGTAAAACGCTTGATGATGAAGCAGCCCAGGCGATTCTCAAAGACGTGCAAGGCATTGGAACGAGTGCAACCCGGGCCAATGTGCTGGAAGTGTTAAAGAAGCGCGGCTATTTAGTTACTGAAAAGAACAAGCTCCACGTCAGTGAAGCGGGGATTACTTTATGTAAAGCGGTTGAACTCGAACCCTTGTTAACTAGCCCAGAGATGACAGCAAAATGGGAGCAAGCGTTACAACAAATCAGTACCGAAGAACGCACCCCGGATAACTTTTTGAGCCAAATCAAAAAGTTCGTGGAAAAATTGATTGCTGATGTTCCCACGCAATTGACTGGCAGTGCAGCCATTAAGCAACAAATCGATCACCAACAGCAAGCGCAAAAAGTTGCCGAGGTGTTCTTAGAAACACCACAAGTAACTGTCATAAATAAACAAAAGTTTTACATTGTGAAACCCAAGCAAGGCGAAGACTTTACCTTACCCAAGAAATGGAGCAGCAAGACGCTCGGGAAGACCGCAATTAAAGCGTTGGTCACCAAGGGGGAAACGAGCAAATTAAAGGGTTTCAAGAGCAAAAAGGGAAAGTTGTTTGACGCCAAGTTAAAGCTTGACGGCCATAAATTAAGTTTTGATTTTGATTAGAACCTGCCTACCGCCCTGCACGTTGTTTCGGTTGGTGAACTCGTCATTTAGGTTTACTTTTCAAAAACCAAAAAGTGAACCTAACCAACGAGTGTAATTGTA
>QOUO01000148.1 GCA_003862195.1 Coriobacteriaceae bacterium
TTTCAGAGAACGATAGCTCGTCAGTTAACGCGTCAAAATGTTCATGATTTCTTATCTTTTCGTCAAGATTATGATATTTAGCTTGAGCGTTTCTTTGCGCGCTAACTTGTTGATTAAATGCTTTTCGTTCGTGTCGTTTGCTATTGATTCCCTCATGCTGAGTTGGGGTATCATCTATTCCTTGATTGACAAAAGATTTCTCACTAATCCGATCCGGAATATTTTTTTGTGCTAAAGACTGATTGACACTCAACGCCCAATTTTTTCGCCACTCATTAATTTTTTCTTTTTTATCCCAATCAACCAACCAAATTTTTCTTTGTTTTGGAAACCCACTTTTGGTTAAAAGTTGCTTGCCATTTTCATCTTTAATGTACTGCGTCTTTGCTTTTAATCCCCAAGTACCATCAAGATTAAATGGGCGATTAGTCAACATCACATGTGCGTGCGGATTGTCCGGGTGATCGCAATGAATAGCTACATCAGCTACCATGCCTTGATCAACAAAGTTTTCTTGCACGTATTTAGTTAATAATTCTTTCTGTTCATCTGCGCTTAACTCAACTGGTAAAGCCACGTTAAACTCTTTGGCATACCGTGAGTTTGATTTACGATCGTTCTTTTCAACTTCATTCCATAATTGTTCTCGATCACTGGCCCATTCTGGTGCATTTTTGGGGGTTAAAATAAAGCTTTCTGGCATAACCGATCGGGCATAAAAATAGTGGCGGCCTTCTTGATCATCAAATAATTTTTCACCACTTCGATAAGCCGCACTGGCAATCGCACTTCGTCCTTTTCCAGCACTAATATTACTAAAACTCATATGAAATATTGCCATGCTAGTCACCTCTTTACTTTGATTCTATGGGCTTGACTTTGTTGTCGCCATCGGCGACTTCTAATACAGGATTTTGGGGTTAGTACAACATAGAATTCATTCTATGTGTAAGTGCGCATTAACCTCGTTTCACTCGGCCTGCTGATTCCCCTAAATTTACTTCTAGTGTATGCCTTCCGCTTCGCTATTTCAACTTCTATCCTTTGACTTAACGTTCTCTGTATGATATAGTTTCGGTGATTATTTTTAATACGATTGGAGGGATCATTATGTCTCAAAGTAACTTAGAAAAACAAGAAGCCAAATTAAAACAGCTTAATCAAAAGATTAAAGCTGAAAAAAATAAAATTGAACAAAATC
>QOUO01000149.1 GCA_003862195.1 Coriobacteriaceae bacterium
CCCGAATTGTCAAATCAAGTGCAACACTTTTGACCTCAGGTTTAGTAGTGGTCTAGGTGTCTAATCATATAAAGTATCATAGGAACTAAAGATCTTGGCGGGCGTGGCGTAGTCCAAGATGCGTCTTGGCCGGTGGTTCAGGGCAACTTGAACTTGGTGAAGTTGTTCAGCTGAGTAGCGGTGTAGTGATTGGCCTTTGGGCACGAACTCCCGGATTAAGCCGTTATGGTTCTCATTAGTGCCCCTTTCCCAAGGGGCATACGGGTGGGCGAAGTAAATCTGCGTCCCACGGATTTGATTCAACTTGGCGAATTCAGAGCCATTGTCAAAGGTGATACTGTTAAAAGCCGTGGCACCATAGTGATTAATCGTTCTCTGTAAGGCGCGTCGACAGGTATTGGCCTGATAATCGGGCAGCTTGACCATGATTTCATAGCGAGAATAGCGCTCAGTTAGCGTTAAAATGGCGGGTTCACTGGCCACCCGCTTGCCTTTGACCAGGTCACCTTCCCAATCACCAAAGACTTGACGTTTCTGGACCGCAGCCGGCCGTTGTTCAATCGAAGTGCCCAATCGTTTCTGATTCAGGCGAACGTGATGGTGGCCGGGCTTTTTAATGTGGCGGCGCAGTTTTTCTGGCAAATCGGTATTCTTAAGTTCGAGTTGACCGCAATCGATATAGCGGTAAACGGTTGGCGTTGAGGGGACGCGCAGGCCTGGATGATCTTGGCGAAAGGCATGGACAAAGCTGTCGACACTGTGAATCCGTGGTCGCTGTTTTAAGGCTTTAACCAGCATCGCAAAGAACAGCCAGCACCGAGACAATAAACTTTTGGCGTGACAGTTAGCGCGGTGTTTTTGGTAGTTGATTTGACCACTATCGGCAAAGTAACGGGTGTAATACTGGTAGTTGGCGTCACGTTGTCTAACAGTGCCCCGCTTGAGTTCCCGACTAATTGTACTGGGTGATCGATGGAGACACCGAGCGATTTCATGTTCAGATTTCTTCTGTTCATAGAGCGCTTGAATTTCACCACGTTCGTCAGCTTGAAGTTGTCGGTAATGGATTTGGGTAGTATGCTTGGTTTGGGTCATGGAGAAGTCCTTTCTTAATTAGTTTGGTCACTATTAAGCATAGGTCTCCATGGCCTACTTGTATACTTGGCTCAGTGTTGCAGTTCAATTTTAAATCCGGCG
>QOUO01000150.1 GCA_003862195.1 Coriobacteriaceae bacterium
GCGTTCTCATACGTGTCGCTGCTGGGTGCGCTGATTCCGCTTGCAGCCGTGCTGACCAGGCTCATCCACGCGGACCTCTTTGGCGAGCGCGGCCAGCTGGACCTGGTGCCGGGCGGGCACTAGGGGCCGCGGCGTCGCGGGCGTGCTACACTCGTGCGAACGTCGAAAGGACCCGCCATGACCGTGCTTACCCCAGAGTCTCCCGAGTTCAGATACCTGACAGAGCGCGACTGGCGGCTGGGCCGGCTGATCGGTGCGGTGGGCGAGCTGGACTACGAGGCCGGCGGGCCTGCGTACGCGCACCTGGCGCACTCCGTGATCGAGCAGATGCTCTCCATGAAGGCGGGCAGGACTATCCAGTCGCGGCTCGAGGTGGCGTGCGGCGGGAGCGTGACGCAGGAGGCCGTGCTCGCGCTGCCCATGGAGGAGATTCGTGCATGCGGCATCGCGGGACGCAAGGCGCAGGCGCTGGTGGGCCTGGCGCGCGCGATGCCGGAGGAGAGGCTTGACGCGTTGGCGACGCTGCCGGACGACGAGGTCCGTGCCGAGCTCACGAGCGTCAAGGGCATCGGCAAGTGGACCGCTGACATGTACCTGATTTTTCACCTGGACAGGCCGGACGTCCTTCCCGTGGAGGACGGCGCCATCCGCCAGGTATTCCAGTGGCTCTACGGCGCGCCCATAACCGACGCCAACGTGCGCCAGGTGGTCTGCTCGCTGTGGCACCCGCACTGCTCAGTTGCCGTGAGGTACATGTACCGCGCGCTCAATCGCGGGATCGTGGCACAGGGGAGCGCGGTCGAGGTGCTGGGGCTCTAGGCCGGGCCTGCCTCGTCGTAAGAAGAATCGAGCAGCGGACCCACCGGAGCCCGCGGCTCGAATCATGTTGCGAACCGTCTGATGCGGCGGAAGCTAGACGCTCGCCCTGTGCGAGAGCGCGAACAGCGCCGTCGCCAGGCAGACGGCCATGCAGGCGATGCCTAGTACGAACATGAGCGGGAAGCCGCCCGCGGAGTCGATCACGACGCTCCAGAACACCGCGGCCACGGCACTCATGAGCGAGCCGGCCATGGAGACGCGCGAGTAGATGGCGGGGTAGTCGGCCGAGCCAAAGGCGGCGCGCACCAGCAGCGGCGTCTGGACCGTGGTCTGCGCGTACACCACGCCAAAGAGGAAGGCGCCCACGAGGAGAA
>QOUO01000016.1 GCA_003862195.1 Coriobacteriaceae bacterium
CTCTGCTTCATGGCGTCGAGCGTCTTGAGGTACGTGGCGTGCAGGTAGTCGAGCTTGGGCTGGCAGCGGCCGATGGAGCCCTCGCTGCGGAGCCAGATCGTCACGTCGTACCCGCTGTACGCGCTCTGGAACGCGATCTGGCTGCCCAGCACGCCGCCGCCTGCTACGGTTACCTTCTTGATATCCATATGGGTTCCTTTCCGTGGGACCTCGCGTTGCTTGCATTGGTCCTCTGGTACCCAATGCCGGGTATGGAATGACGTTCGCCGCCCAAAAACTTCGGTGGACGGTAGAAGGCGAGAAGGACGGCGGCGCGGGCTGCCGGCGGTGCGGGATGCGGCTACTGGGCCAGCAGGTCCGCGGCCTTGTCGCTTGCGGGCTCGAGCGCGCCGAGCGAGCGGTAGAGCCACTCGACCTGGGCGGGCTCGGGCGCGGCGGCGGTGTTGGCGGCCGAGAGGTCGAGCACGCGCTGGGCGAGCTGGCGCTGCGTGTCGTCAAGCGCGTCGACGTCCGCGGGCTCGTGCGCGGCGACGCCGCGGTGCTCGCTCACGTGGCCCGCAAAGGCCACGATGTTGGGCGTGACCTGCTCGGCCGCGGCATCGTCCGCGTCGGTGTACGTGGAGATGGCGTCCAGGATGACCTGCGCGGGGGTTCCGCAGGGGACAAAGCCCGGCACGTCGTCCATGGCGTCGGTGATGGTGGCGCCCAGCGCGATGACGGCGCCGGCGAGCTGCTTCTTCTGGTCGGACATGGGTGTTCCTCTCTGTCGCTGGTCTAAAGCGGGCCTAGCGTATCCCAGGCGGGTGCGCGCGTGCGTTGCAGATGCAACATCACGAGATAAACGCGAGCGCGACCGTGGCATTTGCGTGTGGGCGCGCGATGCCGTGACGGCGGGCGAGAAGGGCTACCCCAGCTCGCGGATGATGTACTCCGAGAAGCGCCGCGCGGCCAGCGGCAGCGTCTTGCTGGAGCGCCAGCCCAGCGTGATCGTGCGCTTGGGCTCCTCGCGTATGGGCCGCACGGCCACGCCGGACTCGAACCCCATGAGCATCATCTCGTACAGGACCGTGACGCCGAGCCCCTGCCTGACCATGGCGAGTATGGAGTAGTCGTCCGTCACCTCGTAGCAGACGTGCGGCTCGACGCCCGCCTGCTCAAAGGCGTGCAGCGTGACGGACTCGCGCCCCTCGTCCAGGAGGATTAGCGGTTGGTCCGCGAGGTCCAGCAGGCTGAGCTCGTCCTTCTCGGCCAGGGGGTTGTCCGGCGGGACCACGGCCATCATGCGGTCCGGGCCAAAGGGGTGGGTCTCGAGCCCCGCGGCCTGGGCGTCCGTCAGGTTGGTGAAGCCCAGGTCGCAGGCGCCGGTGCGCACCCACTGCGCGATGGAAGTGTACTCGCTCTGGCGCAGCACGAAGCGGACGTTGGGGTAGCGCTGGCGAAAGTGAAGCATGGGGCCGGGCAGGAGGTTGCGGCTCACGCTCGTGAACGTGCCGATGGTGATCGTGGCGCGGCCGAGGCCCTGCACCTCGCGGCGCTTCTCGTCCAGTGCGGCCTCGTCCCGCGCGAGCGCCTGCAGGTAGGGCATGAACTGCCGTCCGTCCTTGGTGAGCGTGACGCCGTCCTTGCCGCGCTCAACGAGCGTGACGCCCAGCTCGCGCTCGAGCGCCTTGACCGTCTGGCTGACGGCGCTCTGCGTGTATCCAATTTCCTTGGCGACCTTGGTAAAGCTGCGCTGGCGTACCACCTCAAGAAAGATGGAGTACCTTGTGAGCCGTACCTGCGCGTTTGCGATGCTTGGTCCCGATTGTGCAGCCATGAGCCCTCCTGTGCGCGATACTGCATTAGCAAAGCTATTGAATCAATAAGAAACATTCGTTTTACTTATGTTACACACCGTTGCTTAATGTGCGTAGGCAGAAATCGGAAAGGCGGGGGGCATCCATGGCAACGGCGGAACTCGGAATGGGGGAGCGGCTTCCCCAGGCGCGCGTGGCGTGCACGGCATCGCGCGGGGGCCTGCTCGCACGTCATGGCGTGGCCCTCAAGGAGGGCGTTCGCGACGGCGTGCCCATAGCCATCGGCTACCTGGTCGTGTCCTTCTCGCTCGGGATCGCCGCGCACAAGGCGGGACTCAACGCCGTGGAGGGCTTCTTCGCGAGCTTGCTCAACAACGCGTCCGCGGGCGAGTTCGCGGGTTTCTCCGTCATCGGCGCGGGCGGCTCGCTGGTCGAGATGGCCGCGGTCATGCTTGTCGCAAACGCCCGCTACCTGCTGATGAGCTGCTCCATGGCGCAGCGCTTCGAGCCGGGGACGCCGCTCGTGCACCGCGTGCTCGTGGGCTACGACCTCACGGACGAGCTCTTTGGCATCGCGATCGCACGCCCCGGCTATGCCGACCCGTACTACTCCTACGGCGCGATGGCCGTGGCGCTGCCCGGCTGGGCCGTCGGCGGCGCGCTGGGCGTCGTGGCGGGCGACGTCCTTCCGCAGATCGTGGTGAGCGCGCTCTCCGTCGCGCTGTATGGCATGTTCCTTGCGATCATCATCCCGCCGGCGCGCCAGAACCGCGTGGTTGCGGCGCTCGTGCTGGCAAGCTTTGCGGCCAGATGGTCGTTCACGTTGCTGCCGCTGGTGTCCGCGCTTTCCGACGGCACGCGCACCATCATCCTGACGGTGGCGCTCTCCGCGCTGGCCGCGGCGCTCTTCCCGGTTGACGAGCGCGACGGCGTGCAGGAGCCCGCGGGCGAGAAGGACGAGGGCGCCTCCCCCGCGGCGGGCTCCCGGGCGCAGGGCACGCCGGCCGATTGCGGGGTGAGCCTCGATGCGGCCTAACGTCGTGGCGTACCTCGCCGTCATGTCCGCGGTGACCCTGGGCACGCGCATCCTCCCGCTCACGCTCATCAGGAAGCCGATAGAGAACCGCTTTTTGAGGTCGTTCCTCTACTACGTTCCCTACGTGACGCTCGCGGTCATGACGTTCCCGGCGATCCTTCAGGCAACGGATACGCCCGTGGCCGGGGCGGCGGCGCTCGTGGTGGGCGTGGCCGCGGCGTGGCTGGGTGCGAGCCTGCCCCAGGTCGCGGCTGGCTGCTGCGTCGTCACGTTCGTGCTCGAGCTGCTGGTGTAGCGCCTACCTCGTCGCGGTCACGCCGCCGAAGCTGACGGAGGCCACGTTGGCAGGGTCGATCAGCCCGTCGAAGAACGAGCCGACGGTGCAGACGGTCTTGCCGTCCTTCTCCTGTGAGCTTGCCGCACCAGAGGGCACGCTCACGGTGCTGCCGTCCCTCATGGTGACGGTGATCGTGCCCAGGTCAAGGTAGTCGCTCGACCACTTGCCGCTTGCGGGTGCCTTCTGGAGGCCGTCGACCGTGTAGCTCACGGTCACGCCCACCGGCGACACGCTCACGCCCCGGACGCTGCCCGGCGTGCCCGCGACCTTGAGGCTACCTGCCGGCTTGAGCGACACGGAGTCGCTCTGGTAGTTGAGCTTGAACTTGAGGTCCCAGCTGCCCGTGGCCATGGTGCCCGCCTCGTGGTAGGTCGTGGGGTCGAGCAGGCTCAGCCCCCTGAAGCTCGCGTGCGTGGTCGCACCGATGACGCTCGCGTTGGTGGTGTACTTGACCACCATCTGGATGGCGTTGTCGCTCGGGTCCGCGTCGTAGAAGTACGACTCGCCGCCCTGGGCGCTCGCGGCGTCCATGCTCTGGTCAAAGTCCGCGCTCGGGTACTTGCCGTCGATCGTGAGGGTGCCGCTCGCGTCCTTCCCGATGGTGCCAAACGCCTTGCCGTCCGCGCGACTGATGCTGTAGACCACGGCGTAGTTGTGCTCGTCGCCCACGATCGCGTCCGCGCTGATGGTGACGCCGTCGCTCGTGGCCGTCGCGTCCACGGGGCGCCCGACCTTGTTGCGCACCTCGGTGGGCGCCGTCGACCCAAAGAACACGTCGTCGATGGCGCTGGCCACGCTCACCAGCTGGCCGCTCGCGTAGGCGTAGCCGCCGGCCCCCACCACGAGGGCGATGCCCGCCGCCACGGCAGCCATCGCAAACCTCGGGCGCGTGCGCCTGGCCGCCGCCTGCCCGCGACCCGCCTTTGCGGGCGAGAAGGACGTGGCCTCCCGCCCGGCGCCGGCCCTGGGCTCAGTCTGCCCCAACGCCGACGCAGCGACTGCCGCGGCCATCCGGTCCCTCGCCGCGGGCGAAAGAGAAACGCGATTCATCTCGTCCCGGTACGCTTCCATTATCACGTCCATCGTCCTTCTCCTCCAAGCTCTTGCGCAGCTCCCTGCGGGCGCGGCTCAGCCGCTTTGTGACCGCGGCCACCGTGGCTCCCACGGCGCGCGCGATCTGCGCGATGCTCATTCCCTCGTAGTAGTGCAGGTACACGGCCTCGCGGTAGGGCGGGGCGAGCCTCATGACGGCGGTCGTGACCCTGCCCGGCAGCTCGTCCTTCTCGACCTGGTCCTCTACCTGGGGCGCGGGATCTCGAACCTCCCCCGCGGCGGCGAGCGGTACGTTCCGGCTGCGCGCGGCGCTTCGCAGGATGTCCTTGCAGGCGTTCGCGGTGCAGCGTATGACCCAGGCCCTCTCGTGCTCCGGGCCGTTGAACGCCCCCGGTCTGCAGATCATCTTGCACAGCACGTCCTGGCTCACGTCCTCGGCGTCCTGCCGGGAGCCTAGGTACGTGTAGGCAAGCCGCAGGGACAGGTCGCCGTACGATTCCACGAGCCTGCGGGCCTCCCGCTCCACCTCCTTGGTGCGTGTCGTTCGATCCAAGTGAAAAACCTCCTCGATTTCCTGAGCGCTCACACACAACACGTTTGGCTGGAGGAAAGCTGACAGCGCTTCGCCAACATTGTGGCGCAACCGCGCCATGGCGCGCGAACGTTGCCCAACATGGCGCGCGGGGCGGCGTTGGGCTATAGTTTCTGCGCTGGTAGAGGTGCATGGCAGGCGGCAAGCGGGAGCTTTGATGAAGGAAAAGGTCGTGAGCGGCAGGCGCTACGAGGGCGTGGAGCTTGACGGGCAGATCGTGGCGCACGTGCGCATGTCCGGCTGCGAGTTTGTGGATTGCGTGCTGGACGGCTGCTCGCTTGGCGGCTGCACCATAGAGGGGTGCACCTTCAGGGGCTGCCGCATCGCGAGCCCGCGCTCGCAGAATAGCTACCTGCGAGACTGCGACTTTGTGGACTGCGAGCTCGTGGGCGTGGACTGGTCGCTCCTGTGGCCGGACGACCGCAACGGCTCCGCCATCGGCCGGCTTGAATCCTGCCGCCTGCGCGAGTGTCGCTTTGACGGCCTGGGCATGCGCGGGCTCGGGTTTGGCGGCAGCTCCGCGCAAGACTGCGCCTTTGCGGCGTGCGACCTGCGCGACTGCGACCTCCACGGCTGCAACCTGGCCGGCACGCGCTTTGAGGACTGCCGCATGCAGCGCGCCAACCTCACGGGTGCCACCGGCTACCGCCTGAGCCTGCTGCGCAACCGCGTGCAGGGCGCACGCTTCACCTACCCGGATTGTCTCGCGCTCCTGGAGGGCACGGGTGCCATCGTGGAGAAGGACGAGCCCTCGGCCTAGTGCCGGCGCCCGTGGTCCTGATTGTCCTGGCTGACAGTGTCGAACGCGTTCTTCCACTCGCGCTCGGACTGGCGGTTCCTTTCCTCCTGGTACCAGGGCTGGTCCTCCAGCTCGCGGCTGCGGCCGTCTGCGGTGCGGCGCGGCGCTCCCGTCTGGCCGCGCCTGCGCTCCTGCTTGGAGACGCGCGCCACGTGGATGATGAAGCCGATGATCAGCAGGATGAGAAGGACGAACAGCGCGATGCAGAGCGTCGCCGTGTCCATCGCAGCGTCCTTGGGGCCCAGGGCCATGTCCTTCTCCTCCGTCTTGTTCTTGCAAATCGATCGAAAAGGGCGCGGCCCCGCCGCCCTAAGGCTGTGCGGGGCCGCGCGCCGCGTTGCTACTGCGTCAGCTCGAGGTAGAGGTCGCGGTACTGCTTTGCGGACTTCTCCCAGCTCACGTCCTTGTTCATGTCGCGCTTGACCATCTCGTCCCAGCACCAGCGGTTGGTGAAGTACAGCGTCTTGGCGCGGTTGATGGCGTCGTACAGCAGGCCGGCGTCGTAGCGGTCAAAGGTGAAGCCGTTGCCCTCGTTGCTGTACTTGTTGTAGGGCTCGACCGTGTCCTTGAGGCCGCCGGTCTCGCGCACGATGGGGATAGTGCCGTAGCGCATCGCGATGAGCTGCGTCAGGCCGCACGGCTCGAAGCGCGAGGGCACCATGAGTGCGTCCGCGCCGGCGTAGATCTGGTGCGAGCGCGCCTCGTCGTACATGATGTTGGAGCAGACCGTGCCCTTGTACGTGTTCTCATAGTAGCGGAACGAGTCCTCGTACTGAGCATCGCCCGTGCCCAGGAGCACGACCTGGGTGTTGCCATCCACCATGCCGGGGATGACGGCGTTCACGAGGTCGAGGCCCTTCTGGTCCGTCAGGCGCGATATGAGGCCGATCACCATCTTGGCGTCGTCCACCTCGAGGCCAAGCTCCTCCTGCAGGGCGCGCTTGTCCTCCTTCTTGTTGTCGATCACGTTCTTGGCGTCGTACGGCTTCTGGATGAACGTGTCCCGCGCGGGGTCCCAGATGTCCACGTCGATGCCGTTGACGATGCCGCGCAGCTTCCAGGAGTGGTAGCGCAGGTGCGCGTCGAGCCCCTCGCCGTACTCCGGGCTCTGGATCTCCTGCGCATAGGTGCCGCTCACGGTGGTGATCATGTCCGCGTAGGCGAGGCCGCCCTTGAGGATGTTGGCCTCGGTCCAGTCCTGCTGGAGCGCGCCCTCGTTGAAGACGTAGTCGGGCAGGTTGGTCCAGTACTTGATGGTGGGGATGTTGTACTTGCCCTGGAAGCGCAGGTTGTGGATCGTGAGCACGACCTTGGAGCGGCCGAGCGGCGTGTTCTGGAACATAGTCTTGAGGAACAGCGGCACCAGGCCCGCCTGCCAGTCGTGGCAGTGGATCACGTCGGGCGTCCAGTCAAGGTAGTTGAGCGCCGCGAGCGCCGCCTTGCTGAAGTAGCAGTAGCGCGGGATGTCGTCCACCAGGTTGGTGTAGGGGTTGCCGTAGCTGAAGAAGTCCTGGTTGTCGATGAAGTCGTACACGACGCCGGAATCCGCCACGTACTCCATGATGCCCACGTAGAAGCTGCGGCCGTCCGCGCACAGGTCCATGTCAAACGATCCGCGGTAGACCATCTTCTCCTGCCACTGCTCCTTGATGCAGGCGTAGCGCGGCAGGATCACCTTGACGTCGCAGTTCTGCGCGACGAGCGCCTTGGGCAGTGCGTACATGACGTCGCCCAGGCCGCCGGTCTTGACAAAGGGGTAGCACTCGGACCCGATGAAGCAGATGCTGCGGCGCGGCTGGGGGAGAGGAGCGGGCTCCGCCTTGGGTGCGGGCTCCGCCTTGGGCTCCGGCTTTGCCTTGGCTGCAGCCTTGGGCTCCGGCTTTGCCGCGGGCTCCGCCTTGGGCGCGGGGGCTGCCTTGGCCGCCGGCTTTGCGGCGGGCTTGGGCTCCGGTTTGGCGGCAGGCTTGGTCGCGGTCGCAGGCTTCGGCTCGGGCTTGGGCTCAGGCTTTGCCGCGGGCTTGGCCTCGGGCTTCGGCTCGGCCTTGGCGGCAGGCTTGGGTGCGGCCTTGGGCTCGGGCTTGGGCGCTGCTGCCGGCTTTGCCGCGGGCTCCGCCTTGGGGGCGGGGGCTGCCTTCGCGGCGGGCTTCTCCGCTGGGGCCGAAGGCTTGGCCTCTGGCTTGGCGGGTGCGCTCTTCTCGTCTGCCTTTACCTGCGGCTTCGCTGCAGCCTTGGGAGCCGGGGCGGCCTTTGCGGGTGCCGGCTCTGCCTTCGGCGCAGTTGCGGTCTTGGGCTCAGCCTTGGGTACGGCTGCGGCCTTGGGCTCGGCCTTCGGCGTGGCTGCGGGCTTGGGCTCGGACGCTGCTACCGGCTTGCTCGTCACGGGAGTGGCCGCCTTGGGCTCCGGCTTGCTTGCGGTTGGCTTGGCTGCTGTCGGCTTTGCTACCGTGGCCTTGGCGGTCGACGCCGCGGACTTGGTGGCGGGCTTTGCCGTGGTCCGCTTCCTGGCCGCCGGCTTTGAGGTTGACTTTGCTCTTGAGCTGGTCCTTTTTCTGGTGGCCATGTGCACTCTCCTCGACGTTCACCAAACGGCCCGCCGCAGCTGCGAACGTGCGGCAGGCATGCCTTTTGCATGCCCATCCATTGTAACTTTGCGGGCGGGCGTTCGCGGGTCGTTGCGGGCAGTGTGGTCGTCTGGGCGTCTGGCGGTTGCGGACGCCCGTTCGCGCTAAGGTAGGTGCATGGACGCGATACTTTTTGACATGGATGACACGCTGTACGACCAGGCCCAGCCGCTCGCGTGCGCGGTGCGCAAGGTGGTGGGGGAGCTGCCCGGCGTCACCGCGGACGCGCTCTACAAGGCGAGCCGCCGCCACTCCGGCGAGGTGTTTGCCGCGTACGCCGCGGGCGGTCGCCCCACGGACGCCATCTACGTGCGCCGCATGCGCCAGACCATGGCGGACTTTGGCGTAAAGGTATCTGACGACGTGGCCCTTAGGCTTCAGCGCGCCTACACCGCACGCAATCCCGAGGCCATGCGGCTCAGTCCCGCGATGGTCCGCACGCTCGACCTGTGCCGTGCCCACGCGCGCCGTGGCCTTGGCATCGTGACCAACGGCACGCTCGACCGTCAGATGGACAAGTGGCGCGAGCTTGGGCTTTCCCGCTGGATTCCGCGGGAGCGGGTCTTTGTTTCAGACGAGCTGGGCACGGCAAAGCCAGACCCTGCCATCTTCCTGCACGCGCTGCGCGCCATGGGCGCAAGCGCGGACGCGTCGCTCTTTGTGGGGGACGCGTACCAGATAGACGTGGTGGGCGCGCACGCGGCTGGCATGCGCGTGGCATGGCTCGACCGCCGACGCAACGGCATGCCCAAGGGCACGAACAGCCCGCGGGCGGACTGGACCGTCCACACGGACGAGCAGCTCGCATCGCTCATGGCGCGGCTTCTGGGGCAGGAGGACTGACGCTCGCTGGCCATGACGGCCCGTGGGGCTGCGGCTAGGATAGTGCCTCGCTCACGTGGCGCTGCAGGTCGGGGATGACGTCCTTCTCGAACCACGGGTTCTTCTTCATCCAGATCTGGTTCCTGGGCGAGGGGTGTACCAGCGGGAAGTACTCCGGCAGGTAGCTCTGGTAGTTGCGGACGACGTCCGTGAGCTTGTCCTTGCTCTTGAGTCCCAGGTAGCGCCTGGTGGCGTACGACCCGATCAGCACGGTGAAGCGCACGTTGGGCATGAGCGCCAGCAGCTGCGGGTGCCACTTCTGCGCGAAGCCCTTGCGCGGGGGCAGGTCGCCGCCCTTGCCGTGGCCGGGGAAGTAGAAGTCCATGGGCATGATGGAGACGAGGTCCGGGTTGTAGAACGTGTCGCGGTCCATGCCGAGCCACTCGCGCAGGCGGTCGCCGCTCTTGTCGTTCCAGGGGATGCGCGTGTCCTGCGCCACCTGCCCGGGCGCCTGCCCGATGATCACGATGCGCGCGCCCGCCGCCGCGGTGTAGAGCGGGTCGATCCCCGCCGCCGTGTAGGACGCGTTCTGCTCGTCCGCCCTGATCGCCTCGAAGATCTGGTCAAAGTCCATGCCCATGCCTGCCTCCCAGCAAACTGCGGCGCGGCCCCCGGTCCCTTTCGCGGTCGCGGCTCGCGCCGCCCTCTCCCGCACGCGGGGGTCCACGCCACCCTGGACTCTAGACCTCCCGCGGCCGGTGGTGCGTTGCCATCGCAACATTTTACGCCTGCCGAGAAGTGCGCAAGTTAGCGAACGCGGCCCCCTCGCACGCGCGCACCATGTATGGGGGCGCGGCATCTGGATAGAATCCCCTGTGACGTGGGCGCCCGCGCTTCGGCGCCCGTTGCGTGGAGGGAAGCGGCATGGCAGGCACGGGTACGACGGAGGGAAAGCGAAAGGCCAGCGGGCGCGGGGGCAACCCCGTGTCGCGGGCGCTCTCGAGCGTGTTCAACGTGCGCTCGGGGCGCGCGAGCTACGCGGAGATCCGCCGGCGCTTTGTGGGCGGCTCCAAGCTCAACGGGACGCACCTCTGCATCCTGATCGTGGCGATGCTCATCGCGTCCATCGGCCTCAACACCAACTCGACGGAGTGCGTGGTGGGCGCCATGCTCATCTGCCCGCTCATGGGCTCCGTGCTCGCGATTTCCTACTCCGTGGCCACGGCGGACCTCAGGCTCCTTCGCGACGCCGTGGTCGGTCTTCTCGTCCAGATCGCCATCTGCCTGGCCACGTCCACGCTCTACTTTGTGCTGTCGCCCATCTCCACGGAGACGAGCGAGCTCGTCAGCAACTCCACGCCCACGGTGTGGGACATCCTGGTGGCCGCGGCCGGCGGCTTTGCGGGCGGGCTGGGCAACTCGCGCCGGCAGGAGCCGTCGACCCTCATCGCGGGCGTGGCCGTGGCGACGGCGCTCATGCCGCCGCTGTGCGCTGCGGGCTGCGGCATCGCCACGCGCGACCCGGCGCGCTTTGCGAGCGCGTTCTACGAGTTCTGGCTCAACGTCGTGTTCATCGCGCTTGCGGCCGAGATCGTGCTGCTGATCCTGCGCGTGCCGCTGCACCGCGAGGTGGGCCCGGACGGCGTGGTGACCCTCGAGGAGGAGGCGGCCGAGAAGCGCCTCTCGCGCAACATGAAGCGCTTCATCGCCGTGGCGACCGTCATCTTCATGATCCCGTGCGTGATTGCGACGGCGGGCATGGTGCGCGCGAGCGCGTCCGGCTCCGGCACGAGCGCCGCCGCGGACCGCTACGAGGTGTCGCTCACGACCCGCGAGCTCGAGGCCGTGTGCCCAGGCTTCGAGGAGTACCGCGTGGGCACGGAGTACGTGGGGACCTCCGCGGGCGACGGCACGTCCACGCGCGTGGTGGCCACGGTCAGGACGCGCCGACCGCTCACGAAGGACCAGCGCTCGAGCGTGCGCGCGCTGATAGCCGTGCACGTGAAGGGGCTTGACGACGTGCGCTTTGTGACGGCGTCGTGAGCGCGGCGCCAGCGGTGGCGGCGCGGGGCGAGCGCGGCTGCTGCCGCTAGCGAAGCAGGTCCGCGTTGTTGCGGTCCTTGAGGAAGCCCACGAACGTGGCGGCCACGGCGGTGAGGCCCTCGGGCTCGAGCGTCGCGATGCCGATGGTGCGGTAGCTCGCGGGCGAGAGGGGCCTGACCTCGACGTCGAAGGCCGAGTTACTGAGAATGAGCCGCGGCATGACCGATACGCCAAAGCCGTGCTCCACCATGGCCATGGCCGAGAAGTCGTCGTTGAGTGCGTAGCGCACCTTGAGCTGGCCGTGCGCGTCCGCGAGCGCGGCGCGGATGTCCTGCTCCGAGCCGCGCAGCGGCATGACGAGGTCCTCCCGGGCGACCTCCTGCACCGTGACCTCGTCCTTCTCCGCCAGCGGATGGCCCTTGGGGAGCACGACCATCATCTGGTCGCGCTTGAGCGGGCTGAACGTGAGGCTGTCGTCGCACGCGATCGAGGGGAGGAAGCCGCAGTCCACCTGGCCACGCGCGATGCGCTGGGCGATCTCGCCATAGCCGCCGGCGAAGATCTGGAACGTGACCTGCGGGTAGAGCTTCTGGAAGCGCGAGATCATGCTGGGGAGCCACTGCGTGGAGACCGAGGTGAACGTGCCGACGCGCAGCGTTCCCGCGACGACGTGGTTGACCTGCTGGATGGCCTGCTCGAGCGCGCGCTTCTGGTTGACGAGGGCCTGGATGCGCGGCAGCAGCAGCTGGCCGTTCTGCGTGAGGGAGACGCCCGTCTTGCCGCGAGAGAGCAGAGGCGTGCCGCACTCCTGCTCGAGCGAGCGGACCGCGTGGCTGACGCCGGACTGCGTGTAGCTGAGCTCCTCCGCGGCCCGGGTGATGTTGCCGAGCTCCGCGACCTTGAGGAATATCTCGTAGCGGTCCATGCCTGCGGCCATGGCGGCCTCCCTATTTGCGTGCGTGTCTGACAGTACAAAACGTACTTGATATGAGTATAAAGATGAAGTTAACAAATGCCTCGCGGCTCGGTACAACAGTGGAGGAAAAGTTAACGCGGTGGCATCAATCGGGGGCGCTAATGCAGGGCACGCAGGTAGAGGCAGGCAAGGTGGGCTGGTCGCAGCGGCAGGCGGACCTCATGATCGCGCTCATCGCGATCGCATGGGGCAGCTCGTACCTGATGATGCAGGTGGGGCTCTCGTCCATCCCGCCGTTTGGCATGGTCGCGCTGCGCTTTGGCATCGCGTTCGTGGCAGTGGCGCTCATCTTCCGCAAGAGGCTGCGCGACCTCACCAGGGACATCGTCTGGCGCGGCGCCGTGCTCGGCTTTTTGCTGTGCGTGTTCTTCGGGCTGCTGATGTACGGCCTCAAGACGACGCCCGCCTCAACCGCCGGCTTCCTGACCAGCGCAAAGGTCGTGATCGTGCCCGTGATCGTGTCCGTGTGGACGCGCCGCGCGCCCAGCCGCGCCACGCTTTTGGGAATCGTGGTCTGCACCGTGGGGCTCGCTCTTCTCACCCTGAACGGGCCCATGTCGATGGGCGCGGGCGCCGCGCTCTGCCTGGCGGGCTCGGCCGTGTACGCGCTGCAGATCGTGATGACGGACGCGTTCTCGCGCCGTGAGGATGCGCTGCTTTTGGGCATCTGCCAGCTTGGCTTTGCGGCGGTCTTTGGCGCCGCGTTCAACCTTGCCTTCGAGGGGCCGGCGCTGCCGCAGTCCCCGGCGGAGTGGGGCGCCGTCCTGGGGCTCGCCCTCGTGTGCAGCGCCTTTGGCTTTGCGATGCAGCCCGTGGCGCAGAGCCGCACGACCGCCACGCACGCGAGCCTGCTCTTCTCGCTCGAGAGCGTTTCGTCCGCGGTGCTCTCCTTCGTGTTCCTGGGCGAGGTCATGGCGCCGCAGTGCTACCTGGGCTGCCTGCTGATCCTGGCGTCCGTGCTGCTGGCGTCGCTGGCGGACGGCAAGCCCGAGGAGGCCGCCGAGCAGCCCAAGGGCGTCGCGGCGTACTCCGCCGCCAGCCACGCGGGACTCGGACGTGGGCTTTCGGCCACGCGCGCCAGGGCCAAGCGGATGCTCGACTAGGCTTCCCGTGCGCCTATAATTCGCGTGGGCGCCGCGACGGTCAGCGGCGCGGCAGACTGGCGGGCACGCGTGATGGGAGCATGGCATGGATGCAGGCGTTCGCAGGGTAATGGGCCTCATAAGCGAGATCAACGTTCGCTTTGTGGTGCCGGTCTACCAGCGGCCCTACTCCTGGGGAGAAGAGCAGTGCCTCCAGCTGTGGGACGACATCCTCCACTGCGGCCGATCCCGGGAGGAGACGCACTTCACGGGCTCCATCGTCACCATGCAGGACGGCTCCGCCTCGCCGGCTGGCGTCGCCGCGCTCGCGCTGATCGACGGCCAGCAGCGCATCACCACCATCGCGCTGCTGCTCGTGGCGCTTGCGCGCTACGCGTCCGCGCACCCGGACGAGCAACTCCCGTACTCGCGCGACGAGGTCATGCTCGGCGGCTACCTCACGAACCCGTTCCGCTCGGGGGAGGACCACTACAAGCTCACGCTCTCCAAGGGCGACCGCGCCACGTTCCGCTCGATCGTGGACAACCTGGAGGACCCGTCGCGTCCCGTCGACCCCACGTCCAAGCGCATCCTGCAGAACCTCTCGCTCTTCGAGCAGCGCCTCGACGCCCTGTCCAACGTCGCGAGCGTGTGGGTGGGCCTGCGCCGCCTCGAGGTCGTCGCGGTGTCGCTCACGCAGGGGCGCGACCGCGCGCAGCTCATCTTCGAGTCCATGAACTCCACCGGCAAGGACCTGGGCGCCGCGGACCTCATCAGGAACTTCGTCCTCATGAAGTACCCCCTCGACCGCCAGGCGGAGGCGTACCGCACCTACTGGAAGCCGCTTGAGGACGCCCTTCTCCCCCTGGGCGAGGACGACGCTCTCGACGACTTCGTGCGCTGCTTCATGCAGATGGCCTACGCGCCGGAGCCCCTCGGCCAGGCGGACCTGTACCAGACGTTCAAGCGCTACGTCGCGGAGGGCGGCTTCGACCGCAACGACCGCATGGGCTTCCTTTGCCTGCGGCTCAAGGACTTTGCGCAGTACTACGTCGCGACGGTCACGGGCGAGCTCGCGCAGCCGCTCGTGGAGGCCTCCGCCGCAGACGCCCCGGCGTTTCGCGAGGTCACGGCGCGCCTCGCCGGCATCGCGGAGCTCGGCGTCCCGCAGGCGCGCCCGCTCGAGCTCGAGCTCCTGCGCAGCTGCCACCGCCGCGAGTGCACGCTCACGCAGCTCGCGACGATGCTCGGCACGCTCGAGTCCTACCTGCTGCGCCGCGCCGTGTGCGACTGCGAGGGCAGCGCCCAGACGCAGTTCCTGCTGCGGCTCGTGGCCAAGCTCCAGGCCGTTCGCAACGCGGGCGAGAAGTACTACGACGCCTACCTCGCGCTCTTCCTCGTGGAGGAGGGCACGCCGCGCCGCCTGCCCACGGACGACGAGTTCTCGCGCGCACTCCAAAGCCGCGACTGCTTTGGCTTCTCGCGCTCGTTCTACCTGCTCACGCGCCTGAACGGCCACCGCGCCGCCGCGTCCGCACAGGCGGGGGAGAAGGACGCCGTTCCCACGGGTGACGTCCCCACCCGCGAGGGCTGGTCGGTCGAGCACGTCATGCCCGTGGGCGCGCTCGCCGACGACGCTTGGCGCGCGGCGCTCGGCCCCAACCCGGAGCTCGCCTACGAGCGGCTCGAGAACACGCTCGGCAACCTGGTGCTTACGCCCTACGCCTACGACCTGCAGGACTGCGGCTTTGACCAGAAGCTCGAGCGCCTGCGCCAGGACGCGGACGGCGTGCCGGAGCGCATCGCGCTCTCCTCGGACGTGCTCGACCAGCAAGCCTGGGGCCCGGAGCAGATCGAGGCCCGCGGCGCCCGCCTCGCGCGAGAGGCCCTCGCCATCTGGCCCATGCCCACGGTGGACGCGGCCACGCTCGAGTCCTACCGCCCCACGGCCCGCGCGGCGAGCCTCAGGCAGACCACCTGGCAGGACCTCTTCGACTCCGGCGTGGTCCAGATGGACGACACGCTCGTGAGCGCGAGCCCCATGTACCCGGGCCGCGCCACCGTCACGTCCACGGGCAAGATCATGCTCGCCAACGGCCAGATGTTCACGGACCCCACGGACGCCTACGAGCGCTTCCTCGGCACCATCGGCGCGAACCCCACCGGCCTCAACGGCTGGACGCACTGGCGCCTGGGCGACGGCGGACCGCTCCTGGACGACCTCCGCTAGCGGCGGCGTTGCTGCCAAGGCGCTGCGTTCTTCTCGCCCGCGTGCAACGTATGCGACTTTTTTTGTTACCTGCGCGTTCGCATATGCTGGGCGCGCCGCACATACGTTAAGCTGTCTGTTGGTTTGTGACGTTGGCTCGTGGGCGCCGCTGGGCGCCGGCAGAAGGGGAGCTTTCACATGGGTTACGACGAGCGCTTTGGCCAGCAGCCGCGTGTGGGGGAGGATGACTCGCTCCACGACGAGTGCGGCGTGTTTGGCGTGTGGGCCCCCAACAGGGACGTGGCGAGGATCACGTACTTTGGCCTGCATGCGCTACAGCACCGCGGGCAGGAGTCCGCGGGCATCGCCGTCGGCAACGGCGAGACGGTGCGCGTGCGCAAGGACCGCGGCCTCGTGAGCCAGGTCTTCACGGACGCCGACCTCACGGCCATGGCAGGCAAGTGCGCCATCGGCCACGTGCGCTACGGCACGGCGGGGGGACGCGGGTTCGATGCCGCGCAGCCGCACTTCTCGCTCATCGACGACGTCACGATCGCCCTTGCGCACAACGGCACGCTCGTCAACACGGACGGCGTCCGCAGCGAGCTCGAGGAGCTGGGCGTGCCCTTCCGCTCCAACACGGACTCCGAGGTCGCGTGCGAGCTCATCGGCTACTTCACCAAGAAGTCCGGCCACCTGCGCGTGGGCATCCGTCACGCCATGCAGATGGTCGAGGGCGGCTACGCCATGGTGCTCCTGCGCGAGAACGCCCTGTACGCGTTCCGCGACCCCAACGGCATCCGCCCGCTCGTGATCGGTGCGCTGGGCACGGAGGGCTGGGTCGTCGCGAGCGAGACCTGCGCCCTGGACATCGTGGGCGCCACGTACGTGCGCGACGTCCGCCCCGGCGAGATCGTGCGCATCTCCGACGGCGGCATCCTCTCCGAGCAGGGCATCGCGCCGCAGCCCGAGGCCCAGTGCATCTTCGAGGACGTGTACTTCTCGCGCCCAGACACCGTGATCCGCGGGCGCTCCATCTACTCCATGCGCTACGAGATGGGCCGCCAGCTCGCGCGCGAGGCACCGGTCGACGCGGACCTCGTGATCGGCGTGCCCGACTCCGGCATGCCGCCCGCGGAGGGCTACGCCGCGCAGACCGGCATCCCGTTTGGCGAGGGCCTCATCAAGAACCGTTACGTCGCGCGCACGTTCATCCAGCCCACGCAGGAGATGCGCGAGATGGGCGTCCGCATGAAGCTCAACGCGCTTTCCGACAACGTGGCCGGCCGCCGCATCGTGATGGTGGACGACTCCATCGTGCGCGGCACCACGTCCAAGCAGATCGTGCGCATGCTCAAGGAGGCCGGCGCCACCGAGGTCCACGTGCGCATCAACTGCCCCGAGGTCAGGTGGCCGTGCTTCTATGGCATCGACACCGACGTGCAGAAGCAGCTCATCAGCGCCAACAAGTCCGCCGAGGAGGTCTGCGAGTACATCGGCGCGGACAGCCTGGCCTTCCTCTCGCTCGAGGGGCTGCGCCGCTGCGTGCCGGAGTGCGGCTACTGCGACGCCTGCTACACGGGCCGCTACCCCGTCACGATCCCCGAGCGCTTCTCCGCGGGCAAGTTCCTGGACGGCTTCACCCCGGAGTTCCCCTACGACGACGGCTCCCGTCCGGGCGAGAAGGACGCCATCGCCAACATGGAGCTCGACGCGCCCGCGGACTAGGCGGCCACGCTGCCGCGCGGTGATGCGCGGGGAGTCTGGATTGCAAGGCGAGAACGGGAGATTGCGCTCCTGGATGAGACGGTTCCCATGCGTGATGCGTGGGAACCGTCTTTTTGCGATGCAAGGATTCCGTTTCCCATGCGTTTGGGCCGACGGTTTCCTCGCGTGGCGCATGGGAACCGCGGCTGCGCTGCCTGCGGACGGCTCCGAATGCCCGCACGCTGCGGCCCGAGGGCGCGCGTTCTTCTCGCCCGTAACATCGTGACAAATCACATAGCCATTCTACCTGCGGTTGTTTCGATTTCGCTACGTCTGGGAAACCCAACGGTATCCAGCCGATGAGGATTTGCGCACGCGGGCCGCGCGGGCGCGTTTCGGACATAAAATCCGTTTGGTATGTTGCCACCTGAGGCAAAAGCGAGAGGAGACCCGATGGCAGGTCAGGATTCCCTGAGGGAGTTCCAGGCGGCGCGAGAGCGGCGCTTCAACGGAGAGGGGCATGCCCCGCAGGGGCTGTACAGCCCCGAGTACGAGCACGACGCATGCGGCATCGGCGCGCTGGCGAGCCTTCGCGGCGAGCGCTCGCACGCGATGCTGGACGATGCGCTTGCGGTTCTGATGAACCTCGAGCACCGCGGAGGCAAGGGCCTCGAGAAGAACACGGGCGACGGCGCCGGCGTGCTGCTGCAGGTTCCGCACCGCCTGTTCCGCCGCGAGGCGCAGCGCGAGGGCCACATCCTTCCCGAGGAGGGGGAGTACGGCGTCGCCATGCTCTTCTTCCCGCAGGACCCCGAGGGCTACCGCGACGCCCGTCGCGTCTTCGAGGACGGCTGCGCCCAGGAGGGCGTGCCCCTGCTGTTCTGGCGCGAGGTGCCCGTCGACCCGCATGACCTGGGCGACACGGCCAACCGCTGCCGCCCGCACATCGTGCAGGCCTTCCTGGGCAGGCCCGAGTCCACGCCCGCCGGCGAGGAGTTCGAGCGTCGCCTGTACGTGACGCGCCGCGTGATCGAGAAGCTCGCGGAGCACGAGCCGGCGCTCTCCGGCAAGACGTTCTACGTGTGCTCCATGAGCGCCCGCACCATCGTCTACAAGGGCATGCTCGTCGCGACGCAGCTGCGCTCGTTCTACCGCGACCTCGGCGACGCCTACGCCGAGACCGCGATCGCCCTGGTGCACTCGCGCTACTCCACCAACACCACGCCGAGCTGGGAGCGCGCGCACCCCAACCGCTACATCATCCACAACGGCGAGATCAATACGCTGCGCGGCAACGTCATCGGCGTCCGCGCGCGCGAGCCGGAGCTCTACTCCCCGGTCATGGGCGCCGAGCTCAAGAAGGTCATGCCCGTCATCAGGAGCGCCGGCTCCGACTCGGCCGTCCTCGACAACGTGCTCGAGTTCCTCGTCATGAACGGCAGGTCGCTCCCGCGCGCCGTGTCGCTGCTCCTGCCCGAGCCGTGGGACAAGAACCCCCAGCTCTCCGAGGAGCGCCGCGCGTTCGGCGCCTACCAGTCCATGCTGTCCGAGGCCTGGGACGGCCCCGCGGCCATCGCGTACACGGACGGCCACTATATGGGCGCCGCGCTCGACCGCAACGGCCTGCGCCCGGCCCGCTACTACGTCACCCGAGACGACCGCCTGATCCTCTCGTCCGAGGCGGGCGCCTGCAACGTCGAGCCCGAGGACATCGTCCAGAGCGGCTCGCTCGGCCCCGGCCAGATGCTCCTCGTCGACCCCGACAAGGGCCGCGTCATCTGGGACGACGAGCTCAAGGACAAGCTCGCGCGCGAGAAGCCCTATCGCGACTGGGTCGCGCAGGAGACGCTGGGCGTGAGCGACCTCGCGCCCGCGACCGAGGGCGACGCCGAGGGCGAGGCCGCCGACGCGGAGGCCCCGCTGTCGCTCAGGCTCGCACGCCACGGCTACCACTTCGACGACGTCGAGGAGGCCATCACCCCGATGGCCACCACGGGCAAGAAGCCCGGCGCCTCCATGGGCGCGGACATGCCGCTCGCGGTGCTCTCCAGGCGCTCCCGCTCGTTCTTCGACTACTTCAACGAGCTCTTCGCGCAGGTAACCAACCCGCCCATCGACGCGCTGCGCGAGGACTTCGTGACGTCCTCGATCCTGTACCTGGGCAACCACGGCAACCTGCTGGAGGACCAGCGCAGCAGCTGCCGCCTCATCAGGCTCGAGACCCCGATCCTCACGCGCGAGGACTTCGACCGCATCCTGCACGTGGACATGGTGGGCTTCTCCACCCGCCGCTTCACGGCGAGCTTCGGCCGCAACGCCGGCCCGCACGCCCTGTCCAAGGCGCTCGACAGCCTCAACGCCGAGGTCGAGAAGGCCGTCCGCGAGGGCGTGAACATCATCGTGCTGTCCGACCGCGTGGGCGAGGGCCAGGTGCCCGTGCCGTCGCTCCTCTCGCTCGGCTCCGTGTCCCACCACCTCATCGAGTGCGGCCTTCGCATGAGGGCCGACATCGTGGTCGAGACCGGCGACGCCATGACCCCGCACGACTACGCGTGCCTGGTGGGCTACGGCGCCTCGGCCATCTATCCCTACCTCGCGCACCAGCTCATCCGCCAGCTCGCGGACGACGGCCACATCAAGGTGGACGGCGAGAAGGGCGTGGCTAACTACAACAAGGCCCTCACGGCGGGCATCGTCTCCATCATGTCGAAGATGGGCATCTCGACGATGCAGGGCTATCACTCCGCGCAGATCTTCGAGGTCGTGGGCCTTGCCAAGGACGTCGTGGACCGCTGCTTCACCGGCACGCCCAGCCCCGTCGCAGGCCTCGACATGGACGACGTCCAGCGCGAGTGCGAGGGCCGCTACGACGAGGGCGAGGCCCAGCGCAGGAGCCCGGCTCCCGACCAGCTGGCGAGCTCCGGCATCACGAAGTGGCGCCCGCTCGGCGGCGAGCAGCACATGCTGACCCCCGAGGTCATCTACCTGCTGCAGCGCGCCGTGCGCGAGGGCAGCTACGACACGTTCAAGCGCTACAGCGCCGCGCTGCACAGGCCCGGCCGCTCCATCGTTCTGTCCGACCTTCTCTCCTTCGTGCCCCTGCCGACGGGCCCCGTGCCCCTGGACGAGGTCGAGTCCGTCGACAGCATCGTCAAGCGCTTCGAGGCGGCGGCCATGAGCTACGGCGCCATCAGCGAGGAGGCGCACGAGACGATCGCCATCGCGATGAACCGCCTGGGCGCCAAGTCGAACACCGGCGAGGGCGGCGAGAACCCCGTCCGCGAGACGACGCTCCCCAACGGCGACTCCAGGAACTCCGCCATCAAGCAGGTGGCCTCCGCGCGCTTTGGCGTGACGAGCCGCTACCTGCGCAGCGCCAAGGAGATCCAGATCAAGATGGCCCAGGGCGCCAAGCCCGGCGAGGGCGGCAACCTGCCCGGCAAGAAGGTCTGGCCGTGGGTCGCGGAGGTCAGGAACTCCACGCCCGGCGTCGGCCTGATCTCGCCCCCGCCCCACCACGACATCTACTCGATCGAGGACCTGGCGGAGCTCATCTTCGACCTCAAGAACGCCAACCCCGACGCGATCGTCTCCGTCAAGCTCGTGAGCGAGGCCGGCGTGGGCACCATCGCGACCGGCGTCGCCAAGGGCGGTGCCGACAAGATCCTGATCTCGGGCGCCAACGGCGGCACGGGCTCCGCACCGCGCGACTCCATCTATCACGCGGGCCTGCCGCTCGAGCTCGGCCTGGCCGAGACCCAGCAGACGCTGCTCCTGAACGGCCTGCGCTCGCGCGTGGTGCTCGAGGCTGACTCCAAGCTCATGGACGGCCGCGACGTCGCCATCGCGTGCCTGCTCGGCGCCGAGGAGTTTGGCTTCGGCACGCCGGTGCTGCTGTCGCTCGGCTGCCTCATGCAGCGCGACTGCCAGCAGGACACCTGCCCCGTGGGCATCTGCACGCAGAACGCCTGCCTGAGGAAGCGCTTCGACGGCAAGCCGGAGTACGTGATCAACTTCATGAGGTACGTGGCGGAGGAGCTGCGCGAGGAAATGGCCAAGCTCGGCTTCCGCACCGTCGAGGACATGGTCGGCCACGTGGAGTGCCTGCGCCAGACCGGCGTGGAGGACAACTGGAAGGCCGAGAAGATCGACCTCTCCGACATGCTGAAGAAGGTCGGCAACGACCTCGGCAAGTCCTTCCCGGGCGCGGAGGTGCCGCACTTCGTCGAGAGCATGGGCCCGGACGTGGGCCTCGACCAGACGCTCGACGCGACCCTGCTCATCCCGTACACCAAGGAGTGCCGCGAGTCCATGGGCCGCATGCACTTCTCGGTCGACATCGCAAACGTCAACCGCTGCACCGGCACCATGCTGGGCTCCGTCATCACCAAGGAGCACCCCAACGGCCTACCCGACGGCTCGATCGAGATCGAGTGCGTGGGCTCCGCCGGCCAGAGCTTTGGCGCGTTCATGCCCGCGGGCGTCACGATGAACGTCCACGGCGACGCGAACGACTACTTTGGCAAGGGCCTCTCCGGCGGCATCCTGACCGTCGCCCCCGCCGACAGCGCCACGTACAAGTTCGACGAGAACGTGGCCGTGGGCAACGTCGCGTTCTACGGCGCGACGGCCGGCAAGGGCTTCATCAACGGCCTGGCGGGCCAGCGCTTTGGCGTGCGCAACTCCGGCGCGACCATCGTGTGCGAGGGCGTGGGCAACCACGGCTGCGAGTACATGACGGGCGGCGTCGCGCTGATCCTGGGCCAGGTGGGCGTCAACTTCGCCGCTGGCATGAGCGGCGGCGTCGCGTACGTCTACGACGAGCGCCACGTGCTCGACTCCAGGGTCAACCACGACATGGTCCTCATGGAGAAGCCCACGGCCGACGAGCTGGAGCTCATCCACTCCCTGGTGCAGGAGCACGCGGAGCGCACCAACAGCCCGCGCGGCATCAAGATGCTCTACAGGTTCGACGACATCAAAGACGACTTCGTGAAGGTCATCCCGCGCGAGTACAAGCGCGTCCTCGAGCTCACGGCCGAGGCCAAGGCCGACGGCCTTGACGACGAGGCCGCCGAGGAGCGTGCCTTCCAGGTCATGAGGAAGGGGATGTAGCCAATGGGCAAGGTAGGAGGATTCCTGGAGCAGGGCCGCCACGAGCACGGCATGCGTCCGATCGAGGAGCGCGTGCACGACTACGACGACCTCTCCGTCACGCTTCCCGAGGATCAGCTTCGCGCCCAGGCAGGCCGCTGCATGTACTGCGGCGTCGCGTTCTGCCAGACCGGCGTCAACTTTGGCAAGGCGCGCACGAGCGGCTGCCCGCTGCACAACCTGATTCCCGAGTGGAACGACCTCATCTGGCGCGGCCTCTGGGACGACGCGGCCGAGCGCCTCGCGCTCACCAACCCGCTGCCCGAGTTCACGGGCCGCGTGTGCCCCGCGCTCTGCGAGGCGGCCTGCAACCTGGGCCTGCACGACGATCCCACGACCATCCGCGACGACGAGCGCGCCATAAGCGACTGGCAGTGGGAGCACGGCGGTCCCAAGCCGCTGGAGCCCGCGCCCAAGGGCGCGCCGCTCGTGACCGTGGTGGGCACCGGCCCGTCCGGCCTGGCCTGCGCGTGGGAGCTCGCCCGCCGCGGCCTGCGCGTGCACATGGTCGAGAAGAGCGACCGTCCGGGCGGCCTGCTCATGTACGGCATCCCCAACATGAAGCTCCCCAAGGACGTGGTGGAGCGCAGGGCCGACCTCATGCGCAGGAGCGGCATCCAGATCGAGTGCGGCGTGGACGCATCCGACCCCAAGGTCGCGGCGAAGCTCGCCAAGACGAGCGACGCCGTCGTGCTCGCCGCGGGCACCGGCCGCGCCCGCACACTCAGGGTGCCTGGCGCCGACAAGGACGGTGTGCACCTGGCCGTGGAGTACCTCACGGCCCAGACGAAGGCACTTCTCGACGGCACCAAGAGCCCCATTTCCGCTGAGGGCAAGGACGTCGTCGTGATCGGCGGCGGCGACACCGGCACCGACTGCGTCGCGACGGCGCTGCGCCAGGGCGCCAAGTCCATCATGCAGCTCGAGTTCCTACCTGAGCCGCCCGAGCAGCCGGCTCCCGGCAACGCCTGGCCCGAGTGGCCGGTGGTCAAGAAGACCGACTACGGCCAGCAGGAGGCCATCGCGACGTTTGGCGAGGACAGGCGTCTGTGGGCCACGGACACGCTCGAGGTCCTGGGCGATGCCTCGGTCGAGGGGCTCAAGATCGTCTCGCTCGACTGGACGTCCGGCAAGCCCGTCCGCAAGGAGGAGACCGAGCGCACGCTGCCCGCGCAGCTCGTCGTGCTGGCCATGGGCTTCCTCGGCCCCGACACGGGCCTCGTGGAGGCCTTCGGTGGCGAGGTCGCGCAGCAGGGGAGGCCGCTGCCCGTCACCGTCGGCAAGCGCCACGTGCTCGCGGGCGCCAAGGACGGCCGCGTCTACTGCGCCGGCGACACCAGGAACGGCTCGACCATCGTGGTGAACGCCATCTCCGACGGCCTCGCCTGCGCCGCCGAGGTCGCGTCCGACCTGCTGGGATAGCGGCGTAGCGGCTCCGCGCGCGACACATAGGTTGCAAGTTGCCTGCGACCCCGGACATGACGTCATGTTCGGGGTCGCTTCGTGTTGGGACTGGCGAGTGCGGGCTGACGCGTGGCCATATCCCAGACGGCTCCCTCGCGATAAGCAAGGGAGCCGCAAGGCCAACAGGCGATCGCGCTCGCAAGTGGGGGGAGAAGTACGCCCGTTCCAACCGACACCCCGGCATAAAAGAAGCCCCGCCTCGCTTGGTGCGAGACGGGGCTTCGTTGCAACTGGTGTCAGGTTGCGAACTACGCTTTCCTACACGTAGAAGAGCATGTCGTTGTAGCTCGGGACGGGCCAGTACTCCTTGCTGGTGACGGTCTCCATCTTGTCGACCGCGGCGCGCAGCTCGTCCATGAGCGGCAGGACGATGTCGCGGTAGGCGTTGTCCTCCTCGGCGACGTCGTCGAGGCCGCGGGCCTTGACGTTGGCTGCCTCGAGCTTGTCGGCGGCGGACTTGATCGCCGCCGCGCCCTCGCTCAGGGTCTTGACCGTGGCCTTGTCGGCAGTCGCCTCGACGCCGATCTCCTGGCGCGTCGCGACGCTCGTGGCGAGGTCGCCGGCGTAGGCGCTGATGGCGGGCAGGTACATGGTGCGGGCCATGTTGACCATGGTGTTGGCCTCGATGTTGAGGAGCTTGGCGTACTGCTCGGCCTTGGCGACGTAGCGGGCGCGGGTCTCCGCCTCGGTGAGGACGCCGTACTTCTCGAAGAACTTGATGTTCTCGGGCTTGACGATGCTGGGGATGGCGTCAGGCGTGCTCTTGAGGTTGGGCAGGCCGCGGCGCTCCGCCTCCTTCTCCCACTCCTCGGAGTAGCCGTTGCCGTCGAACAGGATGCGCTCGTGGTCGCGGAAGGTGTGACGGACGAAGCGCATGGCTGCCGTGGTGAAGTCATCGTCGGAGTGCTTGGCGATGTAGTCCACGAAGCGCTCGCACTGCTCCGCGACGGCCGTGTTGAGGACGACGTTGGGGTCGGAGAGGTTCTGCTGGCTGCCGCACATGCGGAACTCGAACTTGTTGCCGGTGAAGGCGAACGGGGAGGTGCGGTTGCGGTCCGTGTTGTCGCGCAGGACGTTGGGCAGCGCGGGGACGCCCAGGTCCATGCGGGCACGGTCGTGGGCCTCGGGCTGCTCCTTCTTGATGAGCGCGTCCACGATCGGGGTGAGGGCGTCGCCCAGGAAGACGGAGATGATCGCGGGAGGCGCCTCGTTGGCGCCGAGGCGGTGGTCGTTACCGGCGGAGGCGACGGATGCCCTCAGCAGGTCGGCGTGGTCGTCGACGGCCGCGACGAGGCAGGCGAGGAACACCAGGAACTGCAGGTTGTCCTGCGGGTCGTCGCCAGGCTCGAGGAGGTTCTCGTCGTCAGCGGAGACGGACCAGTTGTTGTGCTTGCCGGAGCCGTTGACGTACTCGAAGGGCTTCTCGTGCTCGAGGCAGGCAAAGCCGTGGTGGGTCGCGAGGAGCTTGAGCTTCTCCATGGTGAGGAGGTTGTCGTCAATGGCGAGCGAGCCCTTCTCGTAGATGGGGGCGAACTCGTGCTGACAGGGGGCGACCTCGTTGTGCTTGGTCTTCAGGGGCACGCCGAGCTTCCAGAGCTCGTCGTCGACCTCCTTCATGAACGCGTTGACGGAGGGGCGGATCGTGCCGAAGTAGTGCTCCTCGAGCTCCTGGCCCTTGGCGGGCTCGGCGCCAAACAGCGTGCGGCCGGTGAGGACCAGGTCCGGGCGGGCCTTGTAGTCGTCCTCGGTGATGATGAAGTACTCCTGCTCCGGGCCGATCGTGGTGTAGACGCGCTTCGGCTTCTTGCCAAAGAGCTCGAGCACGCGCTTGGCCTGCGTCTCGAGGGCGACCTCGGAACGGAGCAGCGGCGTCTTCTTGTCAAGCGCCTCGCCGGTGTAGCTGATGAACGCCGTCGGGATGCAGAGGACCTCGTCCTTGATGAAGGCGGGGCTCATGGGGTCCCACACGGTGTAGCCGCGGGCCTCGAAGGTGGCGCGAAGGCCGCCGGAGGGGAAGCTTGATGCGTCGGGCTCGCCCTGGACGAGCTCCTTGCCGGAGAACGCCATCAGAACGGTGCCGTCCCCGTTGGGGTTGATGAAGCTGTCGTGCTTCTCGCTCGTGATGCCGGTGAGCGGCTGGAACCAGTGCGTGAAGTGCGTGGCGCCGTGCTCGAGCGCCCAGTCCTTCATCGCGTGCGCGACCTCATTAGCGATGTCGAGGTTGAGCTCCTTGCCCTCGTCGATGACGCGACGCAGCTCCTTGTAGGTCGGCTTGGGCAGTCGCTCCTGCATGTCCTGGTCGGTAAAGACCAGGCTGCCGTACTCCTCGGTGACCTTGTCCTTGGACATCAGTCCTCCTCTGACGGAATTTGACCGTAGGCCGAATGGCGGCCCCTCGTACATAATGAATCATAGCGATTGCCCGTTGCCCCCAAATTTCGTCAATGTGACGGTTACGAATACGAAACCGTTTCCCAACCGTTTCGCTCCGGACGAGAAGGACGTGCCGCCGGTGTCGCCGCGGCAACACGCTCGCCGCATTCACGTGCGTGCGCGGCGCCGGGTGCCATATGCTAGGAAAACTTGCCCAAAGGTCCATGGGCAACGTTCCGAAAGTTTCCAACCTTATGGTATGGAGTGCATATGACCTGGTTCCTCATCGTGTTCGCGGTCGCGCTGGCGGCAAGCGCCTGCGGCTTCAAGAAGTACGTCTGGTTCATCTCCATCGGCTACGGCGCGGCCGTGGCCGCCATCGGCGTCGTGCTCCTGCTGGCCTTTGGCGCGCAGGCGCCCCTGGCGGCCTGCCTGCAGGCGGCGCTCCTCGTGGCGTACGGCGTGCGCCTTGCGGGCTACCTTGCGTACCGCGAGGTCAAGAGCCGCACGTACAACCAGAAGATGCGTGGCGAGATCAAGTCGAACGACGGCGTGGGCATGGGCGCCCGTGTGGGAATCTGGGTCTCCGCCGCGCTGCTCTACGCGTGCGAGACGTCCCCCGTGCTCTTCCGTATGGGCTCCGGGGCGTCCACGGACGTCCTTCTCGTCCTGGGGCTCGTCATATCCGTCTTTGGCCTCGCCTTCGAGACCGCGGCCGACCTGCAGAAGAGCGCCGCAAAGCGCCGCAACCCGCGCCGGTTTGTGGACAGCGGTCTGTACCGCATCGTGCGCTGCCCCAACTACCTGGGCGAGCTCCTCATCTGGACAGGTGTCTTCGTGTCCGGTCTGGGCGTGTACGAGGGCGCGGCGCAGTGGGTGGCGGCGCTTGCCGGCTACCTGGGGATCGTGTACGTGATGTTCGGCGGCGCCAGGCGTCTGGAGATGCGGCAGAACCGCAGCTACGGCAAGGACCCGGCGTATCAGGCGTACGTGCGCAGCACGCCGATCCTCATCCCCTTTGTGCCGCTGTACAGCGTAGAGAAGTACACGTGGCTCGTGGCGTAGCGCCTCGGGACCCGACGCGGTTCCCAGGGTCCCGCTATTGTTACGTGATTTCTGTCATATAATGGGCGGACCGGCGCGCGCAGAGCGACCGGAGCGCCAGACGGCGCACTTACGTATATGACACCTGTCTGATGGGAGAGGCACATGGCGGAAGAGAAGACCGAGGGTAAGGGCACGATCGACCTCACACAGGAGCTGGGAAAGATCGCGGCTGAGGCGCCCGAGGTGCCGGGGGTCCTGGAGGAGCTTGGCTTCGAGCAGCCCGACCCCGCGAAGACCGTGCTCGAGGCATGCGAGGACGCCGGCGTGGACGCGTCGATCGTGGCGCTTGCCCTTCTCGCCGAGGGCTATGACGTGGAAGGCTACGAGAGCGAGGACGGCGGCGTCGCCGCAAGGGCGTTCGACACCGTGCTGACCGCGCTCTTCGATCCCACGAGCGACCTGATGCCCGACGCGTCCGGCTCCGACGCGCCGATGCTCGCGCACATGGAGGCGGCCGTCCGCCGTGCCCAGCGCGAGGGCAACCTTCCCGGGTGCCAGTGCCACCGCAAGGGATAGACTGAAGGCGTTCTTATGTTTGCGTAGCGCCGTGCGCGCCGGGTGGTCCGGCGGCGTGCGGCGTGACTTGAGGGGAGAAGTGCATGAGCAGGAACATGACGCGTCGCGAGGCGCTTGCGACCTTCGCGGGACTGGGTTTTGCCGGGGTGCTTTCCGCGTGCGGGAATTCCGGTTCCGACGGGAGCGACAGCTCCTCCTCCGCCAAGAAGGCGAGCTCCAAGAAGAAGTCCGAGGACGTCGTCGTCCGCGTCGCCTCGCTCAAGGGGCCGACGACCATCGGCCTCGTGCAGATGATGAACTCGACCACGGGCATCCCCGAGTCCGGCGCGTCGCTTCCGGCGAGCAACAAGGCCAAGGCGGGCTCCGGCGTGACGTACGCGTACTCCGTCAGCGCGGCGCCGGACGAGATCCTTCCCCTCGTGATCCAGGGCAAGGTGGACATCGCGTGCGTGCCGTCCAACGTGGGCTCCGTCCTGTACAACAAGACGAACGGCAAGATCAAGGTGATCGACCTCAACACGCTGGGCGTGCTGAGCGTGGTCACGGGTGACTCGAGCGTGAAGAAGTTCAAGGACCTGGCCGGCAAGACGGTCTACATCTCCGGCAAGGGCTCGAGCCCCGAGTACGTCCTCAACTACCTGCTTGACAAGGCGGGCATCAAGGACCAGGTGACCCTCGAGTGGAAGAGCGAGCACACCGAGGTCGCGGCCGTGCTGGCCAAGGACACCAATGCGGTGGGCGTGCTGCCGCAGCCGTTCACGACGGCGACGCTGGTGCAGGTGCCTGCGCTGAAGGCGCCCATCGACCTGACGGACGTGTGGAAGAAGTACGCGAAGGACGGCAGCCAGTTCGTGATGGGTACGACCATCGTGCGCAGCAAGTTTGCGGATGAGTACCCGGGCGCCGTGCAGGACTTCCTCGAGCGCCACGCGAAGTCGGTCAAGACGGTCAAGGCGGACCCCTCCGGCACCGCGTCGCTGGTCGTGAAGGCGGGCATCGTAGCGAAGGAGGCCATCGCGAAGAAGGCCATCCCCGAGTGCAACGTGGTCTGCATCACCGGCAAGAAGATGAAGAAGGGCCTGGAGGGCTACCTCAAGGTGCTGTACAAGGCGGACAAGACGTCCGTCGGCGGTGCCCTGCCCGCGGACGACTTCTACTACCTGGGCGAGTAGCTGCCTGAATACGAGTCGTGCGGGGAAGGCTTGCTGACATAGTGAGGAGGCTCGCGCCTGTCGCGCTGTGGGTGTGCGTGTGGCAGGTCGCGAGCCTTGTCGTGGGGAGCGGCATCCTGCTGGCCGGTCCCGTGGACACGGTTGTGAGGCTGGCGTCGCTCCTGGGCGATGCCAGCTTCCTTTCGACGGTGGGGTTCTCGCTCGTGCGGATCGTCGTCGGCTTTGCGCTGGGGTTTGCGGGCGCGGTGGCGCTCGCGTTTGCCGGGGCGCGTTGGGGCGTGGTGCGCACGATCTTCTCGCCCGCGTTGAGCGTGCTCAAGAGCGTGCCCATCGTCTGCGTGATCGTGCTGCTGCTCATGTGGGTTGGCGCTGGCAGCGTGTCCGCCGTGGCGGTGTTCTTGGCCGTGTTCCCGGCGGTGTTCTTTAGCTGCTCCGAGGCGCTTGACAACGTGGACGCAAAGACGGGCGAGATGCTCGAGGTCTTTGGCGTGCCGCGCGTGCGGCGGCTGCTCGCGCACGTCTGGCCCGAGGTGCTGCCGTACCTGGTGGGCACGAGCCGGAACGTGTGCGGCATGGCGTGGAAGGCGGGCGTCGCGGCGGAGCTCATCGGGAGCCCGATGGGGTCGATCGGCGAGCGCATCTACCAGTCGAAGCTCCTGCTTGAGACTGCGGACCTGTTTGCGTGGACCATCGTGATCGTGGTGATGTCGTGGCTGTGCGAGCGCGCCTTTGTGGCGGTGCTTGCGCGCACGGGATCGTGGGCACTGCGGGCGAGCCTGCGCGTCGGGCGACCGAGGCGTACGGTTGGCGTAGGGGAGTGTGGCGCGCGCACTGACGGGGTGCGCCGCGGTGAGGTCGTGCTGGATGGCGTCACGATCGGCTACCCCGGACGCGTGGTGGCGAGGGGCGTCCGCATGGACGTGACGCCTGGTGAGCGCGTGATCTGCTCGGACGCGTCCGGCGCGGGCAAGACGACGCTGCTGCGGACCGTGGCGGGACTCCAGCCGGCGCTTGCCGGCACTTGCGCCGTTGGCGGAGCCGTGACGATGGCCTTCCAGGACGTGCGGCTGATTGGCGGCATGTCTGCGGTGCAGAACCTGCTGCTTGTGATTGGTTCGAGCCGTGACGACGGGGCGCGGGATCGCGCGCGGGAGCTCCTGGCGGAGCTTCTGCCTGCGGAGACGCTGAACGTTCCCGTGGACCAGCTTTCTGGCGGGCAGCGCCGCAGGGTCGAGCTTGCCCGGGCCATCGCCGCGCCGGGCGACGTGGTGCTGCTGGACGAGCCGTTCGCGTCGCTGGACGCCGCATCGCACGAGGTGGCCGCGCGGTTTGTGACGGGCCACCTTGGGGGACGCACGCTGATAGTCGCCTCGCACGAGGCTGGCGACGCCGAGCGACTGGACGCCACGGCGTACTCGCTGGGCGGGACTGCGGCCGAGGCCTAGGAAGCCCAGCGTCGGCAAGAATTTTCTGCCCTTGTGTAACTGGAGGGGGTTTGTGTGTGATTGCCGGCTCCGGTCGAGGTGGCAAGGCACACAAACCCCCTTGAAGTGCAATATGGCGCCGAGAACTTGGTCGCTAGGCACCATCAAGGTCGTGTGAGGCTGATGATCAGTCGAGACAGTGTGAATTAGATGCATAGATGACACCATGCATCCATATTATTGCATCAGAAATTGCGCGCCCTCCTCTTGGGTGGAGTGCTGCTTAGAAATGTGCGGCATCTGGGCGCCTCTGGACTCGAGAATGCTTGGCGTCGCATCCCAATCAAGGCTCCGGAGGCACCAAGTCCGCTCTTCGAAGGGCTGCAGGCTATCTCGCAGGCGCTTCCCCAGATGGCGCGGAGCCAGACCTTGGCCGTTGGCGCCATGCATGGTCATCCAAAGCACCCAGAACGAGGGATTCTTTCAACGTCCGTCCTCGCAACTCCCAATTCGGCTTGCTGCTTTGTACTGGGACTATTTGATTAAAAGACATACACGCTTAGCAGTCATTCATACCATAAAATAGGTCATTCGTACCAGATTCAAGTGTGATGGTAGCGTGTGCGGGCGGTGTGCGCAGCGTGAAGCGCATGTGTAACTTACATAGTCGTATTTCCTTTAGGGTATCTTCTCCAAGTCGTCAATAGGAAGGAACGACTATGTGCATGATGCTTGCCATCGATACCAGCAAGCCCATTGTTGCTAACGACCTGCTTGGCTCCCTGTTCTCTCACGGCAACGACCATCCCGAGGGCTGGGGCCTCTCATATCTGCCCGCCGGAGACGAAACGAGACCCGCGACCGTCCGCGAGGCCAAGAACGCCGCCGTCAGCGAGCGCGTCCAGGCAATCCTGCGCGAGCCCGTCGAGACAGCGCACCTGATCGCGCACATCCGCAAGGCGTCCGTCGGCTCCGCGAAGCTCGAGAACTGCCATCCGTTCGAGAAGGACGACCACGAGGGCAGGACGTGGGTGCTGGCCCACAACGGCACGATGTTCGAGCCCGGCGCCACCCAGCCCTACTACGCCCAGCGCAAGGGCACCACGGACAGCGAGGCGATCCTGCCGTACCTGGTCGAGGCATCCGACATGGCCGTCGCGCAGGGCGCGGACGAGGCCGGCCGCATCGAGGCCATCGACCGCGCCATCCAGGCCATCGCGCCCGGCAACAAGCTCAACCTCGCCTTTGGCGACGGGACGCACACCTACGCGTACACCAACGACGTCAACAAGACCCTCTGGCGCCTCAGGCTCGATGACGGCTGGGCGTTCGCAACGGCGCCGCTCGACGGCCGCGCCTGGGAGCCCATGCAGCTCTGCCAGCTGCAGGCCGTGAGCGACGGCGAGATGGACTACGAGGGCACGCCCGGCACGGGCACCTTCACGTCCGACAACGTCGAGTACCTCCGCATGCTCGAGCTGCTGAGCGCCTAGGCGCGGGCTCCCGCATCAATCGTCAAACAACAGCGGCCGGGTGGCACACGCCTCCCGGCCGCAGTCATGCCCAGGGGAGAAGTGCGGCTCCCAATCGCCGCGGCCCCATCCCAAAGAAGCGCTCTGCCCCGGTTCACTCCTCCGCTGCCGGCTCCTCCGTCGCAGCGGCCGTGCCATCGCCCGCGCGCCGCGCCGCCCGCCAGGCCACGTAGCGCTCGAAGTAGATCTTCACCATCGCCGCGCACGGCACCGCCACGAACATGCCCACGAGCCCGCCGATCTTGCCGCCCACGATGAGCGCCACGATCACGGCGATGGGGTGCACCTCCACCGAGTCCGCGAGGATCTTGGGGTTCACGATCTGCCCGTCCACAAACTGGATCACGGCGAGCACGATGGCGGCCACCACGAGCCTTCCCAGGTCGCCCGCCACAAGGCAGGAAAGCGCGGTCGCCGCGTACGCCACGATCGGCCCCACGTAGGGGATGAGGTTCCCCAGCCCCGTGGCGATGCCGATCAGGAGCGCATACGGCACGCCCAGCACCTCGAGCGCAATCGAGACGGCGACCCCCATCAGCAGCGCGTCGATCACCTGGCCGCGCATGTAGCCAGCAAACGCGCGCCGCGCGTCCATCGCAAACGTGTGCAGGTGACCGTACGCCTTCCCACCCATGAGCGCCCGCAGCGTGCGGTCCCAGTAGGCGGCCAGGTTGCTGCCGTCAATCAAAAAGTAGACGCAAAAGATCGTGGCGAACACCGTGTCCGAGGCAAACGTCCTCACGGCGTCCACGCCCGAGCTTACGGTCTTGCCGATGCTCCCGCCGCCGGACGTGAAGACCCCCACGACGGAGCCCACGACCTCGTCCACGTCGGCCCGCGAGCCACCCAGCGACGTGGCCAGCCGCACGACCCCGTCGTACGCGGCGGACATGCTGTCGCCCACGTAGTCCACCAGCTCGGAGAGGTTCCCCGGCGACACCGCGCGGATGCTGTCCGTCACAAAGGCGAGAAGAACAGAGACGACCGCGGCCACGATCCCGGCCGTCAGCAGCACCACGGCCACGACCGCGAGCGCGTGTCGCGCCCGGTCAGCGCCGGAAAGCGGCCGTACCTTCGCAAACAGCCGGTCGAACCTGGTGACCAGCGGCCACAGCAGGCATGCCACCAGCCCGCCCGCTATGAGCGGGTTCAGGATCGCGAGCACCCACGCGCAGCCCGCGCCGATGCCCCGGGCGATCTCCGCAAGGTGCACGCCCACGTAGGAGACGAGCGCCAGCGCGATGCCCGTCGCGATCACGTAGCGGCTGATGGTAGAGTACTTGCTGTCGTTCAGTCCAAAGCGGCTCAAGGCAGCCTCCCGGTCGGTCGCGTCCTCGTGCCAAGAATGATACTGGAGGGCGCCGCCGTGCCGCTCATGTTCATACTCTCGCCAGCAAAGCGCATGGTCGCGGTGGAGGGCGAGCCCCGCCCCCGGGCCGCCCCCGCCCTTCTCGCCCGCACGCGCGTGCTGCAGGGCGCGCTGCGCGGCCTCTCGCTCGGGGAGTGCCAGCAGCTCTGGCGCTGCAGCGACGCCCTCGCGCGGCAGAGCTACGAGCTGCACCAACGCATGGACCTGGACGCGATCGCCACCGCGGGCAGCGCCGCGTGCGCGAGCTTCAGCGGCATCGCGTTTACGCACCTCGCGGCGGGGGTCATGACCGCGTCCCAGTTCGACTACCTGCAGCGGCGCCTCAGGATCGTATCGGCGTTCTACGGCTGCCTGCGCCCGCTCGACGCCATCCTGCCCTACCGGCTCGAGATGGCGCAGCGCCTCGACGTGCCCGCGGCGCCCGCGCTCGGCCTGCCCGCGACGGACGACCTCTACGCCTGGTGGGGCGACTCCATCGCGCGCGAGGTCCTGCGCGGCGCGCCCACCGCCCTCGTCAACGTCGCCTCCGTGGAGTACGCGCGCGCCGTCGTGCCGCACATGGGGCAGGTTCCCGTCGTCACCTGCCTGTTTGGCACGCGCCGCGCGACGGACGGGCGCTTTGTGCAGCGCGCCACGGAGGCCAAGGCAGCGCGCGGCAGCTTCGTCAGGTGGTGCGCGGAGAAGGACGTGGACAGCGTCGCCCAGCTCCGCACGTACGCGGAGCGCGGCTACGCGCTCGACGCCGCGGCCTCGGACGAGCGCACGCTCCGCTTCGTGCGCACGTAGGGGAGCGGGGGCCGCGCGTCTTGCCACACCCCGCGCGTTGTGGCAAGGTCTACCTTGGCGCACAACGTGCGCGCTGGTACGGCAATCCGCAGGAAACCGCAGGATGGGAGGGCCATGGCAGAGGCGTCCAAGGCTGTGCGCGACGGCGCGTCGGTACCCGCGAGCGGGTCGCCCGATTCCGCGGCCCAGCCCCACGAGTCCCGTCCGGACCACCGCCGTCGCGTGGTCGCGGGCACGCTCATGGTCATCGCCGGCGCGTGCCTGTGGGGCATCTCGGGCACGGTGTCCAAGCTCCTGATGGACCGTACGGGCGTGAGCCCGCTCTGGATGACCAACGTCAAGATGCTCGCGGGTTCGGCCGTGTTCTTCTCCTTTGCCGCCGCGCGCACGCCGGATCTCCTGCGCGATGCCGGCCGCTCGCTTCGCCACCCGCGCGAGCTCCTGGGCGTCGTCGGCATGAGCGTGATGGCCTACCTGGTGCTCAACGCCAGCTACTTCGCAAACGTGGACGTGACCAACCCCGCCACCGCCACGGTGCTCCAGAGCCTGGGCGTGCCCATGACGCTCGCGGCCGTGTGCCTGCGCAAGCGCCGCGTGCCGTACGGGCGCGAGGTCCTCTGCTTCGCGATGGCGGTCCTCGGCACGTTCCTGCTCGCCACGGGCGGGGACCCCACCACCCTCGCCATGCCGGCGCTCGGCCTCGCGCTGGGGCTGCTCACGGCTGCGGGCCAGGCGTCGGAGTCGCTGCTCACGGTGGGCTACGTGCGGCGTTGGGGGAGCCTCGTCACCAACGCGATCGGCTTTCTGGTCGCGGGCCTGCTGCTCCTGCCGGCGGTGCGCCCGTGGGCGTACGACGCGGCCGCGGCCTTCGCCCCGCTCGACTGGTTCCTGCTCGCGTTCTCCGTGCTGGTGGGCACGTTCGGCGCGGGCGCGCTCTACATGGCGGGCCTCGTGCGCGTGGGGCCGGTCCGCACCACGCTCCTTTCCACCACGGAGCAGCTGTCTTCCGCGGTGAGCGCCTGGGCCCTGGTCGGCACGACCTTCTCGCCCGCGGAGCTTGCCGGCTTCGCGATCATCACGGCCATGGTCGCGCTTTCGGCGTAAGGGGGAGGCATGTCGCGCAGGAATCGCTACCGGGACATAGACGTGGGCTCGCTCCCGCGCAGCTACGTGAGCTACGACCTCGAGACCACGGGCCTCGGGGCGGACGCGCGCATCGTGGAGATCGGTGCCGTCCGCGTGATCGACGGCTATGAGGACGAGAAGTTCGACACCTTTGTCGCGCCTCCCGCGGGGGTGCGCTTCGAGCCGGGCGCCCGCGCCGTCAACCACATATCTGACGCGATGCTCGCTGGCGCGCCGGCGGAGGCGAGCGCCTACCGCGACTTCGCCGCGTTTGCGGAGGACCTGCCGCTCGTGGGGCAGAACATCGTCGCGTTCGACAACCCGCTGCTCGACGCCGCGGCCGCCCGTGCGGGGGAGCGGCCCCTCACGGCAAACGGCTGCCACGACACCATGCTCCTGTACCGCGCGCTCGTGGGCATGCCCGCGAGCCTTGCGGCGATCTGCGCGCACTACGGCGTGCAGAACCCGCAGGCGCACCGCGCCTGGGCGGACGCCGTCGCCACGAGCGACTGCTACCTGGCCATACTGCGCGACGCCGCCTCGCGCGCCGTGCACGTGCGCGACCTTGCGGAGCGGCCGGCCTCGGACGAGCTTGCGGGCGAGCGCGTCTGCTTTACGGGCAACAGCTACGACTTTCCCAAGCGCGACATGGAGGTCCTCGCGCTCGAGCACGGCGCGGAGCTGCGCGAGCGCGTGACCAAGCGCGTCACGATGCTCGTGGCGCTGGAGGACCGCCGCAGCGGCAAGGTCATGCGCGCGGAGGAGCTGGGCGTGCCCGTCGTGGGCGCGGAGGCGTTCCTGGGGCGCATCGGGCTTGCGCCGGCGGACCTCCGCCGCGAGCCGCCAGCCGGGCGCCTAGCCCATACCTAAGCGTGGGGCACGTAGGTTTTCTCTTCTCGCACGTATACGATTTTAAGAGTGGGGTATCCATCTATCGTATGCACACGAGTCGCCCGGGCGGCGTGCCGCGCCGCGGCGCATGGTAGGGGAGGAAGCCAGGCATGAAGCAGTTCAAGACCGAGAGCAAGAAGCTCCTGGACCTGATGATCAACTCGATCTACACCAACAAGGAGATCTTCCTGAGGGAGCTCATCTCCAACGCGTCCGACGCGCTGGACAAGCTGAGCTTCGAGGGCCTCACGGACGAGTCCAAGCGCGTGGACGAGGAGCTGGCCATCAACCTGGCCTTCGACAAGGACGCCCGCACGATCACCGTGTCCGACAACGGCATCGGCATGACGGAGGACGAGCTCGACAAGAACCTGGGCACAATCGCACACTCCGGGTCAGAGCAGTTCAAGGAGAAGAACGCGGACGCCCAGGGTGACGCCGTGGACATCATCGGCCAGTTTGGCGTGGGCTTCTACTCCAGCTTCATGGTCGCGAAGCGCGTGCGCGTGGTGAGCCGCGCTCTGGGCGAGGCGCAGGCCAACACCTGGGAGTCCGACGGCGTGAGCGGCTACAGCATCGAGGCCACGCCCGCGGACCAGCTGCCCGAGGCGCTCGCCGGCGAGCACGCGCACGGCACGCAGATCACGCTCTTCCTGCGCGACTCCACGGAGGAGGACGACACGGACCAGTTCCTGAGCGAGTGGAAGCTCCGCGACCTGGTGCGCCAGTACTCCAACTACGTGCGCTACCCCATCCGCATGATGGTCACCAAGAGCCGCGAGAAGCCGGCGCCCGACCCCAAGCCGGACGACTACAAGCCCGAGTACGAGGACTACCAGGAGCTCGAGACCCTCAACTCCATGACGCCGATCTGGAAGAAGCGCAAGTCGGACGTGGAGCAGAAGGACTACGACGAGTTCTACAAGTCCACGTTCCACGACTGGGAGAAGCCGCTGCGCACCGTGAGCTTCCACGCCGAGGGCGCCATCAGCTACGACGCGCTGCTCTTCATCCCGAGCGTGGCGCCGTTCGACCTCTATAGCAAGGACTACCAGAAGGGCCTCGCGCTCTACAGCTCGAGCGTCCTCATCCAGGAGAAGTGCGCGGACCTGCTGCCCGACTACTACAACTTCGTCCGCGGCATCGTGGACTCGCCGGACGTCACGCTCAACATCTCGCGCGAGACGCTGCAGCAGAACTCGCAGCTCCGCGCCATCGCCCGCCGCGTCGAGAAGAAGGTCACGTCCGAGCTTGAGGACATGCGCGACAACGACCGCGAGTCGTACGAGAAGTTCTTCAACAACTTTGGCCGCGGCCTGAAGTTTGGCATCTACAACAGCTTTGGCTCCAAGTCCGACGAGCTGGCAGACCTGCTGCTGTTCTACTCCGCGCGCGACAAGAAGATGGTCACGCTCAAGGAGTACGTCGACGGCATGGCCGAGGGCCAGGACAAGATCTACTACGCGGCCGGCGAGACCCGCGAGCTGCTCGAGCAGACGCCCGCGGTCCGCAGCGCCCTCAAGCACGGCTACGACGTCCTTCTCTGCACGGAGAACGTGGACGAGTTCATGTTCCAGTTCCTGCGCAGCTACCACGTGGACGCCGTTGCCGGCGACTCCGAGCACAAGGGGACCGAGGCCCGCGACATCGAGCTGCAGAACGTGGCCGACGCCAAGCTCGACCTCGCCACGGAGGACGAGAAGAAGGCGGCCGAGAAGGCCACGGAGGACAACAAGGAGCTCTTTGGCGAGCTCAAGGACGCCCTCGACGGCAGGGTGAGCGAGGTCAAGGTGTCTGCCAGCCTGGACGACGACACGCCCGCGACCGTAAGCGCCGAGGGTCCCGTCTCGCTCGACATGGAGCGCCGCCTGCAGCAGACGCCCGACGCCGACAAGGCGCCCAAGGCCAGCCGCGTGCTCATGCTGAACGCGAAGCACCCGGTCTTTGGCAAGCTCCAGGCCGCCAAGGACGACAAGAAGCGCCTTGCCCTCATGGGCGACATCCTCTACAACCAGGCGCTCCTGGTCGAGGGCCTGCCCGTGGAGGACCCGGCCAAGTTCGCGCGCGAGATCACGGAGCTCATGTAGGC
>QOUO01000151.1 GCA_003862195.1 Coriobacteriaceae bacterium
TGAAAACGTGATAAAGTAGATGTACCCAAAGTAATCACTCCCTATATTGGTTGGAATTAGCTACTACCATTGTAAGTGATTGCTTTGGGCTTTTTAATTTCTGTTCGGATTAATTATAGAATTTGCCGAATAAAATTTATTTCCGTAAAAATTATCCTGTCACCTACCATAGTGGGCGCAGGCGCTGGTTGGATTGGCACTCTTATTTTAAAGTTACTACTTGGATAAGGGACTCTAAGCAGTTTCTTCACCACGTTACAACCGGTCTTGATGAGTATCCTAATAACTTGTATGTTTGCTGTGCTAATTATTACACCGATTTCCACCGTGGCCATCGGCATGGCAATTCAATTGAACGGTGTCTTTGTTGATACTGCCGCCATAGGTGTGGCTGTGATTACCATTGTGTTGACAATTCATTCTTTGAAAACCGATAAATCTGGTGTCACTATTGCTGTGGCGTTGGGTTCCATGAAATTGATGATTCCTAATCCCTTCTGTCACCCAATCATTCTACTACTGACTTTGACTACTGGTATTACTTATTCTGTTCCAGTCGCCTTGTTCTACGTTATCGGCATTTCAGCCTCCACCGGCTTTGGGCTAGTCGGATTGGTAAGGTATTTAGCTTCGATTAACGCGAGCTAGAGTCCAGCGACTGTCTTAATGGTGTGGTTCATCGTTCCGATTATTGTCGGATAGATCTCATCGTTGGTGTATGAGAAAAAGCTGCATCTTTATGATGAAAGGAAGTTTTTGCTTACTTAAGCGACTAATCCTCTTTCGGAAAAAGTGCTAGATTGCAATCTAGGGTTGATCATGCATCAACTGTATCTTAGGCCGCTTGACTAAGGTAATATTAGTTACGATGCTTGTCCTTCTTTTTAAATGTCATGTTATGCAAACACCCTTTTAACAAGAAAGGACAGGCTTTTTTGTCTTGAGGGTGGTAACATTAAATATGTAATCTCGTCTGTAATAATTAGAATTGGAATGCTTAGAAAAAGGGAGTGGCAATGATGAAAAAGAACTGGCAACTAATGATGGTGCTTGCTGTAAGTGCCATTGCGCTAGTCTTTGCTTTCGTTTTAAAGCAACCACTGATCGCGCAAGGGCTGATCACGGTGATGGGGTCAATCATTG
>QOUO01000152.1 GCA_003862195.1 Coriobacteriaceae bacterium
GCTACCGCACTGAGGGGCGATTAGCTCAGGGGTAGAGCACTTCCTTCACACGGAAGGGGTCGCTGGTTCAAATCCAGCATCGCCCACCATAAGAGATTGCAGGCCGGACGGTTTCCGTTCGGCCTTTTTTGGCAGTCGGCTGCCATCCGGCTTTGGGAGCAGACCGCGATCCGCTTACGACTGACCCTGCACACAAGAGTTCGCCCCCGCGATCAAAGTGACCGCGGGGGCGACTGGCTTTCGCGAACTATGTGTGGGCGATGGGGCTGTCCTTCTCGACCGACGAATGTAAGCGAAAGGGCTACTTTGCCTCGAGGATCGTTTCAACCTTCTTGGCGAGCATGAAGACCAGAAGCGCCATGACGACGCAGGCGGAGCCCACGAAGATCTCGGCCAGGGACTTCTGCGGGGCCACCAGGATGTACGCCGCGCAGAAGAACATCACGAGCACCATGACCGAACTGAGCCGCTTGATGTGGTTCGCGTTCGAGGGGACGTTGATCTGGCGCGCGCAGTGGAAGCCCATGTAGGTGCAGAGCACGCCGTCGAGCAGGCCCACGTAGGCGCGGGGGTTCATGTGGTTGACCACGATGAGCGCAATCGAGCAAACGGTGGCCAGAAGGCCCACCACGAGGGATACGATGCAGACGATCTTGAGCTTCTTGCACGCGTCGTTCATTTTGTTCTCCGTTCGGTTTTGGGGTGTGGCGGCGTGGTGGCGCCAGGGGAGTACCACCCGACTTGGTAGGTGCACACTTGTTGGGTTCCCATATAGGAAGCAGTGTAGCGGTTTGTGAAGGAATTTCACAACTGATGCGCGGTGGCGGGGAAGTCAAAATTTCCGCTTGACCGGGATGGTGACTTTGGTAATATATCCCTCGCACCAACGAACGGGGAATTAGCTCAGTTGGGAGAGCGCATGACTGGCAGTCATGAGGTCAGGGGTTCGAATCCCCTATTCTCCACCATGTAATTAAGGGGGCGGCGGCTTAGGTCGCCGCCCTTCTCGTTAGGGGCCCATGGCGCAACGGTTAGCGCAGGGGACTCATAATCCCTGGGTTGGGAGTTCGAATCTCTCTGGGCCCACCAAGCATCCGGGACC
>QOUO01000153.1 GCA_003862195.1 Coriobacteriaceae bacterium
CGGACGTGTTGTACATCACGTCGATCTTCTCGCTATTCTCGACCTGTCTCTGTACCGAGGCCTGTGCGCGCATGTGATCCTTGCGCACGACCATCGTGACCTTGTTGGCGAACTTGGTGAGGAACAGTGCCTCTTCGGCAGCGGAGTTCCCTCCCCCGACTACGAACACTTGTTTGCCTCTATAGAACATCCCGTCGCACGTCGCGCAATACGAGACTCCCCTGCCAGCAAACTCCTGCTCGCCCTCGAAGCCAGCCTTCCTAGGCGTCGCGCCGCCGGACACGATGACAGTCTTTGCCAAGTACGTGTTCTCGGACGTTACCACGACAAAGCCGTCGTCACGCTTGCTGATGCCGTTCACGGACTCGAGGCGAATGTCGCCGCCAAGGTCCTTAACTTGGTTTTGCATCGCGTCTACCAGCGAGAAACCGTCCGTGTGAGGCACGCCTGGGTAGTTGTCGACCTCGCTCGTAAGGATAATCTGCCCGCCTACCGCCTCCTGCTCGAGCACTACATTGTCGAGAAGTGCACGCTGCGCATAGATGGCCGCCGAAAGGCCAGCAGGACCGCCGCCGATGATCACGAGGTCCTTCTTGATACTCTCTGCCATATTTGCCTCCCTTTTCGCTCCTTGTACGACGTGAGTATACCCAGATTTTAAATCGCGCACAATATAATCGGCCGCATATAAAATATACACGACCGATCGAAATGCTATGTTGGCTGCCGTTCTCTGACCGCTAGTCCGCGCTCTTCTCCTCTGCCGCCTCCTCGGACTTCACGGGCAGAATCAGGTTCATGATGATGCCTACCAGTGCAGACGTGGCCATGCCGGGAAGCGAGTAGTTCCCGATGGGAATCGAAATGCCAGAGGTCTCCATTCCGACTCCCAGGATGATCACCACGGACGCAATCATGAGGTTGCGGTTCTCGTCAAAGTCCACTTTGTTGGTAACGAGCATCCTAAGGCCGTTGGACGCGATAAGGCCAAACAGCAGCAGGGAGACGCCACCCATGACGGGGA
>QOUO01000154.1 GCA_003862195.1 Coriobacteriaceae bacterium
CCGACAAAGCTGGCATGTATGACGCATCCCGAAGTTCGCTCGTCCTGCAGATTGACCTTGCAGGCACAGCCGCGCAGATAGGAAATTGCGGCACCCTGACACCCACGAGGCAGTCGCAGCGCGGCATCGTCCTCTTCGCCAAACCACAGATAGCGAGGCGTTGTCCCGGGATAAATCCTTTGATGCATCCTCTGCTTCATGAAGAACTCCGGGTTGGCCATTGCCGCCAGGGCAGACAAATCCGCGACCATAGGTTGCGACAGCTGGTCCTTCCTCAGCTGCACCATGCCGTCCAGAGTGACATCCACCCGCGATGGCGCATGATCGACGGCCACCGCGCCATCCTGGGCCGCCATGCGGCCCGCCGTCACCATATCGCTCCGGACGGCCAAACTCTTTTTACTATCCCGCCGAGACCGTCCTCTCCCCATTCCAGGGGCGACATAGCTCTCGGCCAGCTCGTGCACCAGGGAAGCTGGAACCTTTTCCACGGACGAAAGAAACGCCCACTGGTCGTCATAGGCCACAAAGTCGTCATCCACAAAGACGCTGTTGCCCTTCCGAACCGCAGCACCCTGTAGGGGAAGAGCTACGAGATTGCCCAGGCCATCAGAAGTAATGGTGTCTTGCGTCGGGAACAGCCGATCGTACGAATCGAACCCGATCTTCGAGCAGTGCCTCCGCGCATCATCCAGCAGAAGCGTGCCGAGCGTCCGTGCCTCTGCCGCAGGCACCTCCTCCTGAAAGAACATCCAAACGTGTGCGCCGTGCCCAGAACGCGACCTCTCCACCGCACAGAAGAGCTCTCGTCGTCGGCACGCGTCGCGATGCACCCCGGCGGCTTCCTTCCACCCGTCGTCATCAAAGTCCGCAACCAGCAGCCAGCAGGTGGTGATGTGGCTGGCCAATCCTAGACACGCTTGAGCCGGAGCTACCGAAAGCCCGACAATGTGCCGAGAGGCACGAAGGGAGCTTTCGGACCATGAGCAGGACGACGAGGAGAAGGTACGACCCGCAGT
>QOUO01000155.1 GCA_003862195.1 Coriobacteriaceae bacterium
CCTATTGGTCGAGGGGGAACTTGCTCCCCCGCACCTGTCCAACGTTCTGAATTCTACCCAGAACGAAATTCTTATACCACACAAGAGAAAAAATCTTCCTACAGACACTTAGATTTTCTCGCACAAGTCAACGCATGGTAGCCGGTAGTCGCGCCCCGGCATCCCCACGCGGGCGAGAAGAACCTCCCCCGGCCCCAGACCGGGACCAGGGGAGGCCAGCCAAAGCCAGTTGTGACGGGGCAAGACGTGCCCGCGGGCGCCCCGGAACCTACAACCCCCCGAGCTCCCTCAGCCAGAGCGCGGAGCAGGCGTCGGAGGGCATGCGCAGGTCGCCGCGGGGCGACACGGCCGCCGAGCCCACCTTGGGCCCGTCCGGCAGGCAGCTGCGCTTGAACTGCTGCGAGAAGAAGCGCCGGTAGAACGTGCGCAGCCACTTGACGATCGTGGCGTCGTCGTAGGAGTCGCCCAGCGCGTGGCGCGCCAGCCGCAGCACCTTGCGCGGGGCAAAGCCGCGGCGCAGCACCTGGTACAGGAAGAAGTCGTGCAACTCGTAGGGGCCCACCAGGTCCTCCGTGCGCTGCGCGATGGTGCCGTCCTCCTCCGCCGGCAGCAGCTCCGGGGACACGGGCGTGTCCAGCACGTCCAGAAGCACCTCGGAAAGCGCGTCGGAGTCCGTCGTGTCGGCCACGTAGCGCACCAGGTGCCGCACGAGCGTCTTGGGCACGGAGGCGTTCACGCCGTACATGCTCATGTGGTCCGCGTTGTACGTGGCCCAGCCCAGCGCCAGCTCGGACAGGTCGCCCGTGCCCACCACGAGGCCGCCCTCCTGGTTGGCGACGTCCATCAGGATCTGCGTGCGCTCGCGGGCCTGGGCGTTCTCGTAGGTGACGGAGTGGTCCTTCTCGTCATGCCCTATGTCCGCGAAGTGCTGGCGCACGGCCTTGGTGATGCTCACCTCGCGCAGGGTGGCGCCCAGCGCATCGGCCAGCACCTCGGAGTTGCCGTGCGTGC
>QOUO01000017.1 GCA_003862195.1 Coriobacteriaceae bacterium
GTGACGGAGTGGTCCTTCTCGTCATGCCCTATGTCCGCGAAGTGCTGGCGCACGGCCTTGGTGATGCTCACCTCGCGCAGGGTGGCGCCCAGCGCATCGGCCAGCACCTCGGAGTTGCCGTGCGTGCGCTCCGTCGTGCCAAAGCCCGGCATCGTGACCGCGATGATGCCCGCGTGGTCCATCCCCAGGATGTCGAAGGCGCGCGCGATCACCAGGAGCGCCAGCGTGGAGTCCAGCCCGCCGGAGACGCCGATGACGGCCGAGCGCGAGTGCGTGTGCGCCAGGCGCTTGGCGAGCCCATACGACTGGATGGAAAGCACGTCCTCGCAGCGGGCGTTGCGCTGAGCCGGGTCGGACGGCACAAACGGGTGCGGGTCCACCGCGCGCGTGAGCTCCGTCTGCTCCACCTCGAGCGAGAAGGACGTGGCCACGTAGCCCGCGGCCTCCGCCGTGGGCGCGCTCACGAACGTGCTCAGGCGCCGGCGCTCCGCGGCGAGCATGTCCACGTCGACCTCGCTCGTGGCGCTTGCCTCGCCAAACGGGCGCCCCTCCGCGAGCAGGGAGCCGTTTTCCGCCACCATGTCGTGCGCGGAGAACACGAGGTCCTGCGTGGACTCGCCCCATCCGGCGCTGCAGTACACGTAGCCCGCCACCAGGCGCGCGGACTGCCCCGTCACGAGGCTGCGCCGGTAGGCGGCCTTGCCCACGATCGCGTTGGAGGCGGACAGGTTGCAGATCACGGTCGCGCCCGCCAGCGCGTGCGCGATGGAGGGCGGCTCGGGCACCCAGAGGTCCTCGCACACCTCCGCCGCGACCACGAGGTTGGGCACCGTGGCGCAGCGGAAGAGCTGCCTCGTGCCAAAGGGAACGCCCTCCTGGCCGGCAAAGTCCAGGCGCGTCACGTCCGCCGGGCCCGCCGTGAAGTGGCGCGCCTCGTAGAACTCGTTGTAGTTGGGGATGTGCGCCTTGGGCACGATGCCCAGCACCCTGCCGTGGCAGAGCGCGACGGCGCAGTTGTAGAGCTTGCCGCCCGCACGCACGGGGGCGCCGACCAGCACCAGGGCGTCCACCTTGGACGTACCCTCCGCGATGGTGGCCACGCCCTTCTCGGCCGCATTGAGCAGCTCGTCCTGCCAGAAGAGGTCCTCGCAGGTGTAGCCCGTCACGGCGAGCTCGGGCAGCACAATCACGCGCGCGCCGTCGAGCGAGAAGGACTCCCTCACCTCCCGCACGATGCCCTCCACGTTGGCGTCCACGTCGGCCACGCGCACCATGGGGGTGCGTGCCGCGACCTTGATGAATCCGTCCTGCATGCTATGCCTCCCATACCGGGGTGCCGCCCACGTACGTGGCGATGGCCTTCACGTCCTGGATGCGCTCGGGGTCCGCCTGCATGAGGTTGGCGTCGAGCACCACGAAGTCCGCGAGCTTGCCGGGCGCGAGCGTGCCCAGCTCGGCCTCGCGGCCGACCAGGCGCGCCGGCCCGCGCGTGTAGGCGTCGATCGCCTGCGCCATGGGGATGCGCTCCTGGGGGAGCCACCCGCCCGCCGGCTGGTTGGTCCGCGGCACCTCGCGCGTGACGGCGCAGCTCAGGACCTCCATCGCGCGGTCGGGCACGCAGGGCGAGTCCGTGCCGAAGGCCATGGTGACGCCCTCCTTGCGGTAGGTCGCGAACGGCCACATGAAGCTCGCGCGCTCGGGGCCAAGGTCGCGCTCCGGCTGCGTCACGTCGATCACCACGTGCTGCGGCTGGACGGAGGCCACGAGGTCGATCTTGGCCATGGCCCGAACGTCCTCGGGCGTGAGGTTCTCTATGTGCTCGATGGCGTTCATGCCCAGCCGAGGGCGGCCGTACTTCTCGCGCGCCTCCGTAAAGATCTTGATGGCGCAGCTGATGGCCTTGTCGCCGATGGTGTGGATGCGCGTGGCGATGCCCCGCTCCGCCGCGGCGAGCACGTAGCCGCGCATGACCTCCGGGTCGACGGTGGGCCGGCCGCAGTCGCCCGGGAAGTAGGGGTTGGCGTAGGGCTCGTGCAGCCACGCCGTGTGCGCGCTCGATATGCCGTCGAAGAACTGCTTGGTGCCGGGCACGCGCACGAGACTGCCCGTGAACTCGCGCTGCAGGCGCTCCACGCGGTCGAACTCGCCCACGTTCTGGGGGTACAGGTTGAAGCGCATGGGGATCTGCCCGGCTCCAAGCAGCTCGCGGTAGATGTCGTCGTAGACGAAGTCCGTGCCGGGGATGGCGCACAGGGCCATGTCGCACACGCTCGTGATGCCCTGGGAGAGGCTCATCCGCATGTAGTCGCGATAGGCGTCGATCACCTTCTGGCGCGGCAGGCTCGCGAAGACCTTGGCCACGTAGTACATGCCCGCGGCCTCGTGGATGACGCCCGTGAGGTGGCCGTCCGCGTCGCGGTCGAAGAAGCCGCCCTTGGGAGGCTCCGTGTCCTCCGTGATGCCCAGCGCGGCGAGGCCGGCGCTGTTGACCCAGAGCGTGTGGAGGTCGCCCTCGTACATGCAGACGGGGCGGTTGGGGAAGGCCGCGTCGAGTGAGGCCTTGGTGGGCGGCACGGCCGGGTCCCAGAGCGCCCAGCGGAAGCCCTGGCCCAAGAGCCAGCCGTCGCCGGGGTGCGCCTGGGCAAACTCCTGCATCCTGCGGACGCAGTCCTTCTCGCTCGTGCCCGCGTAGGAGAGCGCGAGGTCGCTCCTGAAGAGCGCCGTGTGGAAGACGTGCTGGTGGGCGTCGTGGAAGCCGGGGCAGACGAAGGCGTCGCCAAAGTCGCGCACCGGGGCGCCCTCGGGCAGCACGTCTGCCAGGCGCTCCGGCGCCACGACGTCCGCTATGGCGTCGCCGTCCATGACGAGGGCGCACCGCGCGTCTGGATGCGCCTCGTCCAGGTAGACGTGGTTGGAACGGACGGCGCTGAGTGAGCCCACGGTGAACACTCCCTAGAGTAGTGCCTCCTGAACGAGGCGGATGAGGAACCTGATTCCCTGCAGGTAGGAGCGGCGCGTGATGCGCTCGTTGGTGCCGTGCACCCCGCGCTCGATCTCGTCCGCGTCCGCGACGAAGGGCGAGAAGCGCAGGCACGCGTCGCATACCCCCTCGTACATACTAGCGTCTGTCGCGCCCGATTCCAGGGACGGCACGAGTGGGAGCGGCTCGGCGGTCTGCGGGTCGCAAAAGTAGCGCGACGCCACGGACTCGAGCAGGGCAAAGCCCACGCCGTCCGAGCGCGACGTGTGCGAGGGGCCGTTGCTGACGGAGCGGTCGAGAAGGACCTCGACACCAAGGTCGTCAACCAGCTCGTGGACGCGGGCCTCTATATCGTCCATGGTCGTGCCGGGCAGGATCCGGAAGTTGATCGTGGCGCTCATGTCCTGCGGCATCACGTTGGACTGCTGGGACGAGCCCTCGATCATGGTGGGGGCAACGGTGGTGGTGACCAGCGGATAGAGCGCGGGCGTCGCCGCGAACACGCGCGCGATGGCGTCCGCGTTGGCATCGATGGCGGCACGGCCGCCTGCGGTCAGGCTCGCGAGCGGCTCCTGCGTGATGTGGGGGGCCAGGGTCTGGAGCATCGTGCGGTCCACGTCGATCAGCTCGACCGGCCAGGCGTCGCTGGCCACGCGGTCGATCGCCTTGGCAAGGCGTGCCAGCGACGTGCCGCCAAAGGGGTTCGACGAGTGCCCGCCCGCGCTCCGCACGGTCAGCACGACGTCGGCGTAGCCCTTCTCGGCCAGGCCCACGGGCATGCAGTGGCAGCCGGGCGCGCCGTAGACGGAGGCGTCCACGACGTCGTAGTCGCCCTCGTCCAGCAAGAACTCAAGGCGCACGCCGCGCCGCTCCAGGAGCCGGCCCATGGCGCGGGCGCCGGACTGGAGGGTCTCCTCGTCCTGGCCCAGGCACACCAGGAGCGTGCGGCGGAACTCCCAGCCGTGGCGCAGCGCGTACTCCACGGCCTCGAGCACGCCCACGACCTGGTCGGTCATGTCGAGCGCGCCACGGCCCCAGACGTACTCGCCGTCGACGTAGCCGCCAAACGGGTCATGCGTCCAGTCGCCCTCCGTGCCGGCCACGACGGGAACCACGTCCATGTGGCCCATGAACATGGCCGGGCGCAGGGTCTGGTCGCTGCCGTGGAGCGTGAGCATGAGCGAATGGTCGACCTTCTCGACCTCCGCCGTCTCGAACACGTAGGGGTAGGCCCTGCGGAAGAATTCCTCGAGCTCGTCGAAGGCTGCCCAGTCCGTGCCGTCGTGCGTGGGGCCGTCCACCGTGGGGATGGAGAGCGCGTGGCCCAGCCGCTGGCACAGCTCGTCCTCGTTGAGGTCCGGGTAGTCGTCCTCGTGCGAGAAGAACCGCCACACGTCCGCCATGCCTATGCCTCCTGCACCTGGTCGGGCTTGTCCTCCAGGTAGCGCGAGAGGAACTCGCGCGTGCGAGGCTTCTTGGGGTTGGTGAAGATCTGGCGCGGGTCGCCCTCCTCGGCGATGACGCCCTGGTCCATGAAGACGACCTTGTCGGACACGTTCTTGGCGAACTCCATCTCGTGCGTGACGACGACCATGGTCATGCCGTCCTTGGCGAGGTCGCGCATGACGGAGAGGACCTCGCCCACGATCTCGGGGTCGAGGGCGGACGTGGGCTCGTCGAACAGCATGAGGTCGGGCTTCATGCACAGGGCGCGCGCGATGGCGACGCGCTGCTTCTGGCCGCCGGAGAGCGACGTCACGGGCGACTTTGCGAAGTCCGCTAGGCCCACCTCGTCCAGGTGGCGCATCGCCTCGGCCTCGGCGTCGGCCTTGCTCGCCTTCTTGAGCGTGACGGGCGCGAGCGTGCAGTTCTGGAGCACGTTGAGGTTGTTGAAGAGGTTGAATCCCTGGAAGACCATGCCGATCTTCTCGCGCAGCTTGTTCACGTCCACGTGCTCGGCCGCGAGGTCCTGGCCGTGGAACCACACGTGGCCGGCGTCGGGCGTCTCGAGCAGGTTGATGCAGCGCAGCAGCGTCGACTTGCCGGAGCCGGACGCGCCGATGATGGTCACGACCTCGCCGGGCATGACCTCGAAGTCGATGTTGCGCAGGACGACGTGCTTGCCAAAGCTCTTGCGCAGGCCCTCGATCCTGATGACGGGCTCACGGCCCTGGGTGCTCTCGCTTGCCATGGCTTACATGCCTCCCCTTCTGACGCGGTCTTCCGTATGGTCGACGTCCACCTTGATCGTCTGATCCGCGGAGCCGGCGATGCCCGTGGTCACGGCGACCTCGGAGGAGGACAGGGCGGGACCCATCGCGGGTGCGTCGAGGTGCTTGGCCAGCATGGAGAGGAGCTTGGAGGCGACCATCGTGAGGATGAGGTAGCAGACGGCCGCGGCGATGTAGGTCTCGAGCTGGCGGTAGTAGATGCCGGCGACGGTCGTGGTGGCGAACATGAGGTCGAACACGCCGATGACCGAGAGGACCGAGGAATCCTTGATGTTGATGACGAGCTCGTTGGAGAGCGCCGGGATGGAGTTCTTGATGCCCTGCGGGAAGACGACCTTGCTCATGGCCTGCCACTGCGAGAGGCCGAGCGAGCGCGCCGCCTCGGTCTGGCCGGGGTCGACGGCCTCGATGCCGCCGCGCAGGACCTCCATCATGTACGCGGTGGAGTTGAGCGAGATCGTGACGAGGCCAGCGACGAACGTGGACCACACGGCGCGGATGTCGTTGGTGCTCATGCCAGAGCCGGAGAGCACGGCGAAGCCCGCGAAGTAGATGATGAGCGACTGGACCATCATCGGCGTGCCGCGCACCACGGCGGAGTACACCTTGGCGAAGCCGCAGCCGATGACCTTGAGGAAGCGTACGAAGTCGTTGTCCGGGCGGTCGATCTGCTGCAGGCGCAGGAACACGAGGAGCAGCGCCAGGAAGAACGCGATGACGGTGCCGAAGACGGCGAGCTCGATCGTGGTGGCGATGCCCCTCGCGAAGATGCCGCGGCCCTTGTAGACCATGTACACCATGCCGCCCACGAAGTCCTGCGGGTTGGCGTTGGAGCCCACGGCGGACTTGACGATGGCGACGAAGCCCATGATCGCGCGGTCCACGAAGAGCACGGCCGAGAAGAGCCAGACCACGTAGGAGCAGATCCGCTCCACATGCTTGGCCGCCGGCTTTGCGAACGGGGACTTCTGCTGGTAGTCACGCCAGTGCACGAGCTTGGTCACGAGCGCGACCAGCGAGACGACGACCCACGCCATGAGCGCGTAGTACATGACGACCTCGAGAGCGTAGGCGTTGGCGAGGAAGCTCTGGCTCGAGCGCGGTTGCATGGAGAACCACATGCCGATGAGCGCCACGACGCTCGTGCCGAGCAGCACGTAGCGGTGGTCGCTCGCGAAGAAGCGGACGAGGCCGCCCTTCTCCTCTTCCATCGAAGGCTCCTGGGCCTCCTGAGTTGTGCCCATGGGCACGACCTCCTTAAAAGCAATGCGTGTCCCCGTCGTCTGCGCGACCACGGGGGCACGTCCTTACGAAGCTATCTTGCGTGACGCACGCCTGGCTACGACGGCTGGCGCTCGACGCAGGCGTCGAACATCTTGGTGCGGGTGTCCTGGTCGACGGCCTTGATCGCCTTGTTGATCTTGGCGAGGATGGCCTTCTGGCCCTTCTTGAGGCCGACGTTGGCCGGGACGGTCTCCTTGAAGCCCTTGCCCTTCTCGAACTGGATGGCGACGAGGTCAGGGTTGGCCTTGAGGAAGCCGTTGGTGTTCTCGGTGTTGTACGTGATGGCGTCGCACGTGCCCTGGTTGAGCTGCGAGAGCTGGTTGGGGACGGAGTCGACCGGGGTGAGGTGGTTGACGTTGGGGATCTCGTCGATGACGGTGTCGAGCAGCGTGTCCTTCTGGCCGAGGACCGCGGCGCCCGAGAAGTCCTTGAGCGAGGTCGCGTTGGCGTACTTGGAGCCCTTCTTGACGAGGAGGCCGAAGCCGCCCACGAAGTACGGGGTGGAGAAGTCGACGGACTGCTTGCGCTTGGCCGTCGCGGACATGCCGGCGATGATGACGTCGATCTGGCCGTTGTTGAGGGCGTCGATGAGGCCGGAGAAGCTCATCTTGACGGCGACGGGCTCCATGTCGAGCGCCTTGGCGACGATCTTGGCGAACTGCACGTCATAGCCGTCGGCATAGGCGCCGTCGACGTTCTCGATGGGGATGGTGTACTCGGTCTTGGTGGTCGTCTGCCAGTTGTAGGGGGCGTAAGCGGCCTCCATGCCGACGCGCATCTTCTTGCCGTCGCCGAGGACGGTCTTCTTGGAGGACTTGGACGAGCTGGAGGAGCTGCTGTCCGAGGTGCCCTGGGCCGCGGGTCCACAGGCCGTGAGGAACATGAGCCCACCTGCGGTGAAGGCCGTGATGCCGGAGAGCTTCAGGAAGCCGCGGCGGGACATGTCCTTCTCGCCCAGTCCTCCCGCCTTGCCCGTCTGGCCGGTAATGCGTCCATTGACCTTGCTGTTCTCCATCGTTTCCTCGATTCCCTGTGGAGTGATGCGGTTGGTTTCCCCTTTCGCGCGACGCAACCGGAGGGGACCCATTCCCCTCCCCCTTGCAACCTAATGCGAGAAAGTTACGCGCACACGTACACCTTATAACGATTTGGGCCTGAAGCAGACCCAAATGAGCGGCCGTAACGACTGCGTAACGACTTTGGTTGGTAAAAGGACACATGTCCGCTTGGCGCCGCGGGCATGTGTCCTTCATGATGCTTTGAACCAGTTTGTTGCCGTTGCTATTTGGCCTTGGGCCACGGGCCGCTGACCACGGGCTTCTCGCCCTTTGCGGACCAGCAGCCGAGCTTGGCGTTGGGGTTGGCGTCGAGCGAGAGGTCGCTGAACACGCCGGCCTTGTAGTTCCTGAGGGCGGCGACCGCGATCATGGCGCCGTTGTCGCCGCAGACGACCATGGGCGGGACCGTGACGCGCACGCCGCGGCGGCCGAACTTCTTGCGGTACTCCGCGCGGAGCTCCGGGTTGGCCGCGACGCCGCCGCCGACGCAGAAGTCGGACACGCCCGTCTCGTCCACGGCGGTCATGGCCTTGGAGACCTGCACGTCGATCACGGCCGCCTCGAAGGAGGCCGCGAGGTCGGGCAGGTTGATGGGCCGGCCGGCCTTGTTCTCGCCCTCGATGTAGGTGATGACGGCCGTCTTGAGGCCCGAGAGGCTGAAGCGGTAGTCGTGGCTGTGCATCATGGCGCGGGGGAAGTGGATGGCCTTCTTGTTGCCCTTGGCCGCGAGGCGCGAGATGACGGGGCCGCCGGGGTAGCCGAGGCCGAGCGCCTTTGCGACCTTGTCGAACGCCTCGCCCACGGCGTCGTCGATCGTGGCGCCGAGGATCTGGTAGTCGCCCCAGTCGCGCACGTGGACGAGCATGGTGTTGCCGCCGGAGACGAGGCTCGCCACGAAGGGCGGCGTGAGGTCCGGCGTCTCGAACAGGTTCGCGAGCAGGTGCCCCTCGAGGTGGTTGACGGCCGTGAGCGGGAGGCCCGTGGCGGCGCAGAGGCCCTTGGCGAAGGCGACGCCCACGACGAGCGCGCCGACGAGGCCGGGGCCCGCCGTGACGCCCACGCAGGAGAGGTCCGCCGGCGTGAGGGTGTCGCAGCCGAAGTGCCTGCCCGCCTGCGCCATGGTCTCCTCGTACACGCCGACGACGGCCTCGACGTGCTTGCGCGAGGCGATCTCGGGCACGACGCCGCCGAAGCGCGCGTGGAAGTCGATGGAGGTCGCGACGACGTTGGCGCAGATCTCGCCGTGGGAGTCGATCACGGCCATGGCCGTCTCGTCGCAGGAGGACTCGATGGAGAGGACCAGGGGTCCCGCGGCCGCAAGACGCTCCTGGGCCTGGGCGTCACGCGGGCCCACGGCGATGGGCCACGGCCTGATGGACGCCGACGGCTCCACGTGGTCGAGCGTGTGCTCCGCGTCGACCTTGAGCGGGAGGTCGACCCTCATGACGAGGGCGTCGTGCCCCTCGCCGTAGTAGGCGCGGCGGCGCCCCACCTCCTTGAAGCCGAGGGAGGCGTATGCGGCCCGCGCGGGCTCGTTCTTCTCGTCCACCTCGAGCGACGCCGTGGCCGCATTGAGGACGTGCGCGTCGTAGCAGATGCGCGAGACGAGGCGCGAGGCCACGCCCTGGCGGCGGCGGTCCGGGCTGACCGCGACGTCGTCCACCTCAAAGTCGTCGCCGGCCATGTGGCCGCCGGCGAAGCCGATGATCGTGCCCAGATCGTGCGCGACCCACCAGCTGCGGCCTGGCTGCTCGAGCTCCTCGTAGAAGAGCTTGCGCGTCCAGGGCGTGTGGGCGGCGCCGGCGTACGCGACGGACTCGATCTTGCTCACGGCGTCGAGGTCGTTGACGGACATGGGGCGCAGCTGCAGGTGACGGTCGGCAAGGGCGTCGTCCACGCCCGTGACCTCGACGCTCGCGGGCGCCTTGAGGCCCAGGCGCTTGCGCTCGTTTTCCTCCGCGTCGGAAAGGCGGGTGTAGATGGGTAGCACGAGCGCCGGGTCGCCGGCACCGCGGGAGCTGGACGCGGCCCAGGCGCGGGCGAGGCCCTCCGCCGTGGGATGCCAGAGCGACTCGTCCAGGATGCGCGTGAGGCCTGCCGCCCCGAAGCGGTCGCGGTACTTCTTGAGGCCGTCGCCCGTAAGCGTGAGCTCCGCCGCGTCCGCACGGGCCGCGAGCTCCTGCACCGCGGCGTCGGCCTTCACGACGCGCTCCGCCTCGAACGTGCGGTGGGCGCCCTTCTCGTCCAAGTTGTAGACGCCGGGATAGACCTCGCCGCGCATGGCGTCGTCCACCACGGCCACGAGGCCGCGCGTGCCGGCGACCCAGGCGCGCCAGGCCACCGCGTCGAGCGTGGACGCGCCGTAGAGCGGCCGCTGCAGGCCGCAGGCCAGGCCCTTTGCCGTGGCGATGCCGATGCGCACGCCCGTGAACGAGCCGGGGCCGCGCCCCACGAGGACCGCGTCCACGTCGGACATGGCGAGGCCCGCCTTGCCCAGGCAGTCGAGCGCGGTGTTGACGAGCTGCTCGTTGGCGTGGCGGCGGCACAGGTGGTCACCCGCGGCGAGCACGGTCACGCCCGCGTCGGGCGCCGGGCCGTCCACGCGCGCCACGGCGCACGCGAGCATGTCGGTGGAGGTGTCCAGGGCAAGGACGGTGAGCGCCCCGGACTGGTCTGGGTTGTGGTCTAGCATGCAAGTCTCTTTTCCGGGCGTCGAGCGCCCTGTGGATCAGGCCCCGAGCTCGGCGTCGAGCCGGTCGATCAGCTCTTCTCCCCTGGCGTTGCGCGCGACGAGCCTGATGCGGCGCGGCGGCTCCTCGCCGGGCGCCACCTCGTCGTCCAGGCGCGACACGAAGACGTCCACGCGGTCGTCCCCGATCTCGTCCGAGAACTGCTCGCCCCACTCGATGAGGCAGGGTCCGTCGACGCCCATCGCGTCGAACAGGCCCGTGTCCTCGAGCTGGTCGGCGTCGTCCAGGCGGTACAGGTCAAAGTGGTAGAGGGGCATCGTGGAGCCCTCGTAGACCATCTCGATGGTGAACGTGGGGCTCGTCACGTCGTCCGTGACGCCCATGCCTCGTGCGACGCCCTTGGTGAGCTGCGTCTTTCCCGCGCCGAGGTCGCCCGTGAGCACCAGGACGTCCGTCGGGCCGAGCACGCGGCCCAGGGCCTCGCCCAGGCCGATGGTCTCTTCCGTCGAGGTCGAGAAGAACTCGCCCCTCGCGCTTCTTGTTGCGATCTGGCCCATGGCTACTCCTCCTTGGGACCCTCGGGCGCCGCCGGCGCCGCGGGCGTGGTTCCGGGCTGCGCCGCCCCGTCGCGCGGGTGCTCGCGCAGCCACGCGCCGACCATGGCGAGGTCCTGCTCGAGCAGCGGCTGCCAGTCCGAGTGGTAGATGCAGGCCGCCGGGTGGAACGTGGGCGCCACCACGAAGTGGCCCGTCTGGTAGAGCCTGCCGCGCAGGTGCGTGACGCCCTTGTCCGTGCGCAGCACGAACTGCGTGGCAAAGTTGCCCAGGCACACCAGCACGTCGGGCCACACGCTCCTGATCTGCTCGCGCAAAAACGGCGAGCAGGCCTCGATCTCGCCCGGCTGGGGGTTGCGGTTGGAGGGCGGGCGGCATTTCACCACGTTGGCGATGTAGATCTGCTGCCGCGTGAGCCCCGCGATGGAGAGGAGCGAGTCGAGCTTGTGACCCGCCGCTCCCACAAAGGGCTCGCCCTGCAGGTCCTCGTTGCGCCCGGGGCCCTCGCCTATGAACATCACGCGCGCGTTGGGGTCGCCCACGCCAAACACGATGTTCGTGCGCGTGTCACCCAGCGGGCAGCGGTGGCAGTTGCCCAGGACGTCCTCTATCTCGGCGAGCGAGACCTCCCTGGGGCGCTGGTGCTCGTGCCCCGGTATGTGCATGACGGGCATGCGGGCCGCCCCCTAGACAAATATCCTGTCGAGGCGCTCCGAGAAGTTGCAGACGACCTCGTAGTTGATGGTGTCGCGACGCGCGGCCATCTCGTCCGCGGTGATCTGCTCGTCCCCGTCACGGCCTATCAGCGTGACGACGTCGCCCTTCTCCACCGGCTTCGTGGGCTGCTCGTAGGCGCGTGCGCCGCCCGTGTCCACCGCGAACATGAACTGGTCCATGCAGATGCGGCCCACCTGGCGGGCGCGCGTGCCGTTCACGATCACGTCCATGTTGTTGGAGAGCGAGCGCGCGAGCCCATCGGCGAAGCCGATGGGCACGGTCGCGATCTGGATGCTCGACTTGGGCACGCGGTACGTGAGGCCGTAGCCCACGCCCTCGCCCACGGCGGGGTTGGTCACGCGCAGCACGCGGGCGCGCACGCTCATGGCGGGCGTCAGCTTGATGCGCGGCGCCGTGCTCTCCGCGGGCTGCAGGCCGTAGAGGCCGATGCCCACGCGGCACATGTCGTTGTGGAACTCCGGGTGCAGGATGGTGCCCGGCGTGTTGTCGCAATGGACGAGCCCGACCTCGAGGTTGGCCTGGCGCAGCGCCTCCACGGTGTCCATGAAGCGCCTGGCCTGCTGCTTGAAGTCCCAGTCGCCGATGACGTCCGCGGTCGCGAAGTGCGTGAACGTGCCCGCGCACTCGAGCCCGCGGTGGAAGTCGATCATGTGGCGGAACTCCACGGCGTCCGCCGGGAGCACGCCGATCCTCGTCATGCCCGTGTCCACGGCAAGGTGGTACTTGCCCACCTTGCCCAGCGCCACGGCGCGCTCGCCGTAGGCCAGCGCAAACTCGGAGTCGTACACCGCGGGCATGATGTCGTACTCGAGCAGCGTGTCCAGGCTCTCGAGCGGCGACTCGTTCAGCATGAGGATGGGCTCGGTCACGCCGCCTCGGCGCAGCTCAACGCCCTCGTCCACGGTCGCCACGGCAAACTGGTCCGCGCCGGCCTTCGCCATCGTCTTGGCGCACTCCACGGCGCCGTGGCCGTAGGCGTCCGCCTTCACGGCGCACATCATCTTGACGCCCGGCTCGAGCAGCGCCTTGAACGCGCGCGTGTTCTTGCGGATGGCGTCGAGGTCTACCTCGACCCACGCCCACCTGTTCTTGGGATACTCAATCGCCATTGCTCAACCTTCCAGTCTATTCCGCGTTGCCAGAGTCGGGAAACGCGATCTGCTCCTCCAGGGCGTCCTCGGCAAGGCCGATGGCGTCGATGATGTCGCGCGCCATCGCGCCGCGCGAGCCAAAGCGCTCCGCCGCGATGGAGCCCGCGTAGCCGTGGACCTCGCACGCGAGCGCCGTGAGCACGGGGATGTCCTCGTTCTCCACGTTGGCGCGGGCGAGAAACGCGGCGATCACGCCTCCGAGCACGTCCCCGGACCCGGCCGTCGCCAGGGCCGCAGGGCCCGGCTTGGGAAGTATCGCCACGTCCACGCCGACGCAGGCCGTGGCCGAGCCCTTCGCCACGACGGTGAGCTCGGAGCCGCCGTCGGCCCAGGCGATCCTGCGCGCGGCCTCCATCGCGGAGGTGAGCGACGCGGGCGGCGTGTCCTGCAGCCCCACGAGCCTGCCCAGCTCGCGGCGGTGCGGCGTCAGCACCAGAGGCGCGCTCCTGCGCAGCAGCTCCGGGAACTCGTCCAGCCTGTTGGACGTGAGCCTCGCGATGCAGTTGAGGCCGTCGGCGTCCACCACCAGCGGCACCTTGGACTCGAGCAGCCTCGACACCACGCCCACGGTGCCCGAGCTCACCCGCATGCCGGGCCCCACCAGCGTGGCCGTGCGCTTCTCGGCCAGCTCCGCCACGAGCTGGATCGCCTCGTTCGAGAACGTGCCATCCTTGCCCGCGGGCAGGCCCAGCACCGGGATCTCCATCATGCGCGCCTGGATGATGGGCGCGATGGGCTCGGGCACGGCGAGCGTCACGTAGCCGGCACCGGCGCGCGCCGCCGCCATGGCCGCCATCATGGGCGCGCCCACAAAGCGCGTGGAGCCGCCCACCACGAGCACGGAGCCGCGCGAGAACTTGTCGACGGCGTTCGAGGCAGGCTCGAGCACGTCGATGTAGTCCTCCAGGTCGGCGCGCCACGCCACGGGGTCAGCCTCGACGGCCAGGTGCTCGGTCTGCTCGGCCAGGGGCGCCACCACGATGGCGCCGCAGGCGTCGCGACCCTTGTCGGAAAGCAGGCCCGGCTTGAGCACGAGCATGGTCACGGTCGTGTCCGCGATCACGCACTCGCCGGCGGAAAGGCCCGTCTGCGCGGAAAGGCCGCTCGGCACGTCGACGGAAAGCACGCGCGCGCCGGACGCGTTGATGCAGTCGATCCAGATGTCGAAGGGCGCGCGGGGGCTGCCGTGGAAGCCAGTGCCCAGCATGGCGTCGACCACGACGTCGGTGGACGAGAGGAGCTCCTCCACCTGCTCGCGCGGCGGTGCCACCAGGATCTTGACGCCGGCCGCCTGCGCGCTCTTGGCGACCACGCGCGCGAGGTCGCCCGCGATGGCGTCCGGGTCCTTGGGCGAGACGACGGTCACGGGCACGCCCTTGCCCAGCAGCGCCTCGGCAGCGACCCAGCCGTCCCCGCCGTTGTTGCCCAGGCCGCAGAAGACCGCGACGCTCCCCAGGTCGCCCATGCGGACGACCTCGCTCGCGGCGGCGTTTCCCGCCCTGTGCATGAGCTCGGAGATGCTGACGCCCACCTCCGTGAGGCCAGACTCGACGCGCTTCACGTCCTCAACGTTTAGAACAGGCTGCATGTGCCCCTCACTCTCCAATAGGGCCTTGCGTGGGCGCCTCGTCCGTGCGGGGACGCTCGTCTTGCCCTTCTCCCTCAAGCGTATCCATTATGCCGTCCTGGAGCCGCTCGAGCTCGTCGATTATCGACTTTGCCTCCCTGAAGGAGGCCTGGAGCTCCCTCTTGGGGTCGTGCTCCTCCCGCGGCCGCGGGCGCGCGGCGTCCGTCATGGCCACGGCGTTGGCCACGGCCACCTCGTGCGTGCGGGAAAGCGAGATCACGACCTCCTCGACCCCCTGCTCGCGCGCCGCCTGCGCCACCTTGCCCGCAAGCCCCGCCACGAGCTGCCCGCGCTCGCCGGACTCGACGGCCACGTCGCCCAGGCGCACGCCGGCCGCGTCCGTCATGCCCAGCGACTTGAGCACCGCGCCGTGGGCCGCCAGGCACTGGGCGTAGCGCTCGGAGGGGCGCACGCCCGCGTCGCAGTACGCGCGCTCGGCGGCGGAGAAGACCTTCTCGCCAAAGCTGGGAATCCGTTCCAAGGCGCCGGCCACCCTCGATATCTCGAGCATGCCGACGCCCACGCCGACTCGAGCCACGCCTACTCCACCGTGACGGACTTTGCCAGGTTCCTGGGCTTGTCCACGTCGCAGCCGCGCGCGCGGGCCACGTAGCGGGCCAGCAGCTGCAGGTGCACCACGGCCACCAGCGGCACCACCCACTCCTCGGGGCAGGGCGGAATCCACAGCACGTTCTCGCAGAGCTTCGCCACGCGCTCGTCGCCGTCGGTCGCCACGGCCACCACGGTCGCGCCGCGCGCGATGGACTCCTCGATGTTGCTGACCGTCTTGTCGTGCACGTGGTCGGCGGGCACGATGGCCACCACGGGGAAGCCGGGCTCCAGAAGCGCGATCGGGCCGTGCTTCATCTCGCCCGCGGGGTAGGCCTCGGCATGCAGGTAGCTGATCTCCTTCAGCTTGAGCGCACCCTCGTAGGCCGTGGTGGAGTTGACGCCGCGTCCCAGGAACAGCGCAGACTTTGCGTTGCGGAAGACGCGCGCGGCCTGCTTGTCCTGCCAGCGGCGCTTGATGACCTCCTCCATGAGCGAGGGCACCTGCTCCAGGCTCGCAAAGTGGCTGCGCACCTCGTCCAGGCCCATGTTGCCGTTGGTGTAGGCAAGGCGCAGCGCCAAAAGCGCGGACGCCACCATCTGGGCCGTGTAGGCCTTGGTCGAGGCGACGCACACCTCGGGGCCCGCCTGGATGTACATGGTGCCGTCGGACTCGCGTGCCGCGGAGGAGCCCAGCACGTTCGTGATCGCAAAGACCTTGCAGCCCATGGCCTTCATGCGGCGCGCCGCCGTGAGCGTGTCCGCCGTCTCGCCCGACTGCGTGATGATCACGCAGAGCGTGTGGTCCGTGACGAGCGGCTCCTTGTAGTTGAGCTCGGAGGCGTACTCGCAGAACACCGGGATCTTGGCCCAGTCCTGCACGAGCTCGCGCGCGATGAGGCTCACGTGGTAGGACGTGCCGCACGCCACCATATAGATGCGGTCGATCGCCTTGAGGTCGGCCTCGCTCATGGAAAGCTCGTCCAGCTCCACGCCATGCTCGCCCAGGCGGTCCTTCAGCAGGCGCGAGATCGCCGCGGGCTGCTCCGCGATCTCCTTCGCCATGAAGTCGGAGTATCCGCCCAGCGTCGCCGCGGAGGCGTCCCAGTCGATGTCGAGCGGCTTGGGGTGCTCGACGGGGTTGCCCTCGCGGTCCACGATGTCGATCGAGCCGTCCTCGTGCAGCGTCGCGATGTCGTAGTCGTCAAGCTGCAGGCAGTGCGAGGTGGCCTTTGCCAGCGGCATCACGTCGGAGGCGGCGTACGCGCCGTCCTTGGTCGAGGCGACCACCAGCGGCGACGCCTTCCTCGTGACGACGACCTCGCCCGGGCAGTCGGCGCACACCACGCCGAGCGCCCACGAGCCCTCGAGCCTGTCACAGGCGTAGCGCACGGCCAGCGCCAGGTCGCCCTTGGCCGGACCCCTCCAGGCGTCCTCCACCAGGTGCGCCACGACCTCGGTGTCCGTGTCGCTCTTGAAGTTGTGACCCTCGGCCATGAGCTGGCGCCTCAGGGTCTCGTAGTTCTCGATGATGCCGTTGTGGACCACGGCGATCCTGCCGTCGCAGCTCGTGTGCGGGTGGGCGTTGCGGTCCGTCGGCGCGCCGTGCGTCGCCCAGCGCGTGTGGCCGATGCCGGTGTTGCCCACGAGGTTCGCCGCGTCGCAGCGCTCCTTCAGCGCGGCCACGCGCCCGGCGACCTTCACCAGATGCAGGCTCTTGTCCGGCGACAGCACGGCGACGCCAGCCGAGTCATATCCGCGGTACTCCAGGGTCTGGAGCCCGTACAGCAAAAAGTCGATTGCCTGTCCCTTGCCCGTGTAGCCAACGACGCCGCACATGTGGTTGCCTCCTTGGTGCGCGCCCCGCGCGCATGGTCGGTCACAGTCATCTGACTATGGTACCAGCACGAGGCCACGCCCTTCTCGCCCTCCCACAAAAGACATGCCACTACGGGGAAACATGGTTACACAGGGGAGAAGAACGGGCGGATGCCGGTTGGCACCCGCCCGCAGGCCTCACACCTTGGTTGTCGCAACCCGTGTCGCTACTTCTCGCGATACGGCTCGAGCGCCTTGATCACGATGTCGTCCGCCTTCTTGCAGAGCTCGTCGGTCGGCGCCTCGGCCAGCACCCTGATCAGCGGCTCGGTGCCGGAGGCGCGCACGAGCACGCGGCCGTTGCCCTCCAGGAACTCCTCCGCCTTCGCGACGGCGGCCTTCACGTCCTCGCTCGCCATCACGGCGTCCTTGTCCTCCACGCGCACGTTGATGAGCAGCTGCGGGTAGAGCTTGACCGGCCTCGTGAGCTCGGAGAGCTTCTCGCGCTCCGCGCCGAGGACCTCCATCACGCGCAGGCTCGTCATGATGCCGTCGCCGGTCTTCTCAAGGTCGCCAAAGATGATGTGGCCGGACTGCTCGCCGCCGAGCGTGTAGCCGTGCTCCATCATGCAGGCCCACACGTTCTTGTCGCCCACGGCGGTCGAGACGTGCGCGATGCCCGCGGCGTCCAGCGCCTTGAAGAAGCCGAAGTTGCTCATGACGGTGGGGACGACGGTGTTCTTGGCGAGGCGACCGTGCTTGGCCAGGTAGGTGCCGCACACGTACATGATGAGGTCGCCGTCGACCACGTGGCCGCGCTCGTCGACCGCGATGCAGCGGTCGGCGTCGCCGTCGTAGGCAAATCCCACGTCCAGGCCGTTCTGCACCACAAAGTCCTGCAGGCGCTCGATGTGCGTGGAGCCGCAGTCGACGTTGATGTTGAAGCCGCTCGGCGCGTTGTTGATCACGTGCGTCTCGGCGCCCATCGCGTCGAACACGGGGCGCGCCACGGAGGACGCGGCGCCGTTGGCGCAGTCCAGGCCCACCTTCACGCCCTGCATGCTGAATCCGCACGAGGCGATCAGGTGCGCGATGTAGCGGTTGCGGCCCTGCATGTAGTCCACGGTGCAGCCGATGGCGTCGCCCGTCGCCAGGGGCACGTCGAACTTGCCGTCGATGTAGTCCTCGACCTGCTCGAGGACGTCCTCCTCCATCTTGTAGCCCTCGGTGTTGACGAGCTTGATGCCGTTGTCGGTGTAGGGGTTGTGCGATGCGGTGATCATGATGCCGCAGTCAAAGCCGCCGTCCGCGGTCTCGTACGCGAGGCCCGGCGTGGGGATGACGTGGAGCATGTAGGCGTCCGCGCCCGATGCCACGAGGCCCGCCACGAGGGCGCTCTCGAACATGTAGCTCGACCTCCTGGTGTCCTTGCCCAGGATGACGCGGGCCTTCTTGCCCACGCGCGCGCCGTAGTGCCAGCCCACAAAGCGCCCGATCTTGTACGCGTGCTCGACGTTCAACCCCTCGTTGGCGACGCCGCGGAAGCCATCCGTCCCAAAGTACTTCATGCTCGACCCTCCTCGCTCGCGTCCGCGCGCCGGCGCGACGCGAATCCATTCCCTATAGACACCTTAACCAAAAAGGGCCTGCCGACCAGAGTCGACAGGCCCTCCGATAGCACTTCGTAAAGCCAGTGGGCCTTAGCGCTTGGAGAACTGCGGGCGCTTGCGGGCCTTCTTGAGGCCGTACTTCTTGCGCTCGACGGCACGGGAGTCACGGGTGAGGAAGCCGGCCTTCTTGAGGTCGGCACGGTACTCGCCGGCGTCCAGCAGGGCGCGGGCGATGCCCAGGCGCAGCGCGCCGGACTGGCCGTTGATGCCGCCGCCATCGCAGTTGGCGAGGACGTCAAAGCGGTTCACGGTGTCCGTCACGCGGAACGGAGCGAGTGCGTTGTCAACGAGCTGCTGACGGCCAAAGTAGTTGAGGGCGTCGCGGCCATTGACGGTAACCTTGCCGGTGCCGGGAACGAGGCGAACGCGAGCGGTTGCCTCCTTGCGACGGCCGGTGCCGGTGTAAACAGCGGTGTTGTCAGCCATCGGTTAAGCCTCCAGATCGATCTTGACGGGGTTCTGAGCGGCGTGCGGATGCTCGGGGCCAGCGTAGACCTTGAGCTTCGTGCCCTGCTGGCGGCCAAGGGAGCTCTTGGGGAGCATGCCCTTGATGGCGTGCTCGACCACGCGCTCGGGGTGCTTCTCCATGGCCTCCTTGAAGGACTCGGTCTTCAGGCCGCCGAGCCAACCGGTGTAGCGCCAGTACTCCTTCTTCTCCGCCTTCGTGCCGGTAAGCTGGACCTTATCGGCGTTGATGACGACCACGAAGTCACCGGTGTCGGTGTTGGGGGTGTACTGGGGCTTGTTCTTGCCACGAAGAATCATGGCAGCCTTGGTGGCAAGGCGGCCAAGAGTGGCGCCGTCGGCGTCGATGAGGACCCAGTTGCGCTGGACCTCGCCCTTCTTGGCGTAATGAGTCGACTTGTTCACTTGACTCCTCCATGTGCTTACTAAACAAAACGCGTTTTCCTATGAGATTACGGGGCTCAGTGGAAAAGCCTTAGAAGTATACAACACCTACGCCCTGGGGGAGAAAAGCTCAATTTCCCCACACAAAGCGACCACTTTGGCCGGGCCCCGCCACCCTCGCGGCACAAGGTCGCGGCGCCACCCGAGGGCGACGCCGCGACCGCGCTTGCATCCGGCTCTGTCAGGCCGTCCCTAGCCCACGAGGAGCTTGAGGTCGTCCTCGACGTTGGTGATGCCGCCGATGCCAAAGTTGTCCACGAGCACCTTCGTCACGTTGGGCGAGAGGAACGCGGGCAGCGTCGGCCCAAGGTGGATGTTCTTGACGCCCAGGGCGAGCAGGGCGAGAAGGACGATGACTGCCTTCTGCTCATACCACGCGATGTTGAAGGCCAGGGGCAGGTCGTTGATGTCGTCGAGCCCGAAGATCTCCTTGTGCTTGAGCGCGATGAGCGCGAGAGAGTAGGAGTCGTTGCACTGGCCGGCGTCAAGCACGCGCGGGATGCCAGTGCCGGGGACGTTGCCCAGGCCGAGCTTGTTGTACTTGTACTTGGCACAGCCGGCCGTGAGGATGACGACGCTCTTGGGCAGGGCCTTCGCGAAGTCGGTGTAGTAGCTGCGGCTCTTGGCGCGGCCGTCGCAGCCGGCCATCACCACGAACTTGGTGATCTTGCCGGTCTTGACGGCGTCCACGACCTGGTCGGCCAGGGCGAACACCTGCTCGTGCGCGAAGCCGCCCACGATGGTGCCCTCCTCGATCTGGGTCGGGGGCTCGCAGGTGCGGGCGAGCTCGATCAGCTGCGAGAAGTCCTTCTCGCCCTTCTCGTTCGCCTCGATGTGGACGCAGCCAGGGTAGCCCGCCTGGCCGGTGGTGAACATGCGGCCCTTGTAGGAGTCCTTGGGCGGCACGATGCAGTTGGTGGTCATGAGGATCGGGCCGTTGAAGCTTTCGAACTCGCTGGTCTGCTTCCACCAGGCGTTGCCGTAGTTGCCCGCGAGGTTGGGGTACTTCTTGAGCTCGGGGTAGTAGTTGGCGGGGAGCATCTCGGAGTGGGTGTAGACGTCGACGCCGGTGCCCTGGGTCTGTTCGAGCAGCATCTCGAGGTCGCGCAGGTCGTGGCCGGACACGAGGATGCCCGGGTTCTTGCGGACGCCGATGCTCACCTCGCTCACCTCGGGGTTGCCGTAGGCGCCGGTGTTGGCGGCGTCCAGCAGCGCCATGCCGTCCACGCCGTGCTTGCCCAGCTCGAGCGTGAGCGCCACGAGGTCGTTCACCGTGAGGCTGTCGTCCAGCGTCTTGGCGAGCGCCTCCTGCATGAAGGCGTCCACGGACTCGTCGTACTTGAGGAGCGCGTTCGCGTGCGCGGTGTAGGCGGAGAGGCCCTTCACGCCGTAGGTGATGAGCTCGCGCAGGCTGCGGATGTCCTCGTCCTTGGTGGACAGCACGCCGACGGTCGCCGCCTTGGCCTCCCAGTCGGCCTCGGGCGCGGTCCAGAGCGCGGCCGCGGGCAGGTCGTGGGCGTTGTCCAGCTCGCCCAGGAGATTCGCCTTGACCTCGAGCGTCTTGGCGATGCGCTCGCGGATGGCCGCCTCGTCGAAGTTGGCGTTGGTGATCGTGCGGAACATGTTGGTCGCCACGAGGTTGTTGACCTCGCGGGAGACCTCGCCACCCTGCGCGCGCAGCGCGGTGGTGACGGCGCTCAGGCCGCGCGTCACGTACACGAGCAGGTCCTGCAGCGCCGCGAGCTCCGGCGACTTGCCGCAGACGCCGCGCACGGTGCAGCCCTTGCAGCCCGCGGTCTCCTGGCACTGGAAGCAGAACATCTTGGGATCCATGGGTACCTCTCCTCTTCTTGTGCGGCCCCCTGCCGCATCCGTTTCAAGAGTGAGGTTACGTTGCGCGCCCGCGCGAGTCTGTTGCTCGTGCAACAATCACGATTTGGCGAGAAACGCGCGAATCTCGTCCAGCCGCTCCTCCGCCTGCTGGCGGCCGCGCACGTAGAGCGCGAGCAGGGACGCGCCGTCCGAGCCGGTCACGTCCACGGTCACGGGCTCCTTGGGGGCGATCACGAGCACGCGGGGGTCCTCCTCGCGCTCCATCGCGAAGAGCAGGTCGCGCTGGGCGTTGTAGCGCAGGTAGCGGGTCTCGAGCGCGTGCGTGAAGTAGGGGTAGGAGTCGTAGCGGTGGCTGCGCAGCACCAGGCCCTCGTTACCCAGCTCCTTCACGTAGTCGCGGTCGCGCGTGAGCACCACCAGGCCGCGGCGCGCTGGCACGTAGCCGTCTATCTGGCGGCCACCCTCGAGCCCCAGCGCCGTCTGGAACGGGATGGAGTCCGTCGTGCCGCCGTCGAGGTAGCGGTTGCCGTCGACCTCGACCATCTGCGAGACGCCGGGCATGGAGGCCGACGCCTGGACCTTGGCCACATCCTCGGGAAAGCTCTTGCACTCCAGGTAGTCCGCCGTGCCAAAGATCACGTTGGAGGCCACGCTGAACATGCGGATGGGGTTCGCGTTGAACGTCCTGACGTCGCAGGGGTCGAGCACGTTCTGGACCTCGTCGTACACGAACTCGCCGTTGGCGATGTTGCCCGTGGTGAGGAGCGACCAGAACGACATGAAGCGGCGGTCGTCTCTGAAGGCGAGCATGATGCGGCACGTCCGGCCGATCTGGCGGCTCTTGAAGCTCGAGGCGCTCATGCTGCCGGCGGATACGCCCCAGACGCTGCCAAAGTCGTAGATGCCGTGCTCCATCAGCACGTCGAGCACGCCAGCGGTGAACATGCACCTGAAGCCGCCGCCCTCGAGCACGAGCGCGGTGCCGGAGTGGCCTGCCTGCACGGCGGACTCCCCTGTCTTGGCGTTGTCTTCGGCCATGTCTCCCCCTTCGCTCGGCGCGCGACGGCGCGGCGTACAAACAAGCGGCGCCCGTGCAAGGGCACGGACGCCGCGGCAAACTCATGGTGGAGGCGCGGAGAATCGAACTCCGGTCCAAAGCAATCCCCTGGCAGGTGTCTTCAAGCTCAGTCGTCAGTTAGGTCTCGGGCGCATCGCACCTGGCGACACGCGCTCAGCGCCCCAGCTGGTTCGGTCTTACTTCCGGGCATACCAGCCACGTCCCGAAAGGCATCTCCCTAAATGACGTCGCACCCGGAGCGGGAGAATATCCGGGATTGACGGCTGCTAGTTAAAAGTTAAGCAGCGAGGGCATAGCCCTGATAAGAATCGTTGTCAATTAAATTTGACGGTACCCCTGTTTTACGTGGCGAGGAGACCACGGCTTGCTGCCCACCTCAGAACTACCCTGTCGAAACCAGTCGCCCCCACATCGTGCCTGGGGCCGATTGCCACCATGCATCTGTCAAAGTCCCATACTGCCTTGGACCCTAACAGTCTACCCAAAAGTCGCCGCCGGATTGCAACGCTTTTCTCGCCCAGGCGCCTTTGCCCTTGGGCGAGAAGGACGGAGCCCCCGCAGGGACCCCGTCCGGACGTGCCATCCTTGCGATGCGGCGGCCGAGGCTACTCGTCGACGCGCTCGAACTGGTCGGGACCCACGCCGCACACGGGGCACACGAAGTCCTCGGGCAGCTCGGGGGTGTCAACCTCGACCTCGTAGCCGCAGACGGTGCAGACAAACTTGTAGGTCTTCTTCTCGTCGGCCATGGTGCTTCCTCTCTCTATGTGGTCGTCCGCGTTTGCGGAACCGTCCCCGGATTTGATCGCGCCTGCGTCCACATACGAGGACGCGCGCTGGGGCGTCTTGCCCTTGAGCACAGCATGATAGTACGAATACGTGAGCGGCTCGGCGTCGCCCAGGACCTTCGCGTCGAGCACCTCGCCCACGAAGACCATGTGCGTGCCCACGTCGAGCGTGGACACCACCCTGCAGGCGAGCATCGCGCAGACGTGATCGGTGGGATAGCGGTCGCCCAGCGTGGTCGTGGCGGAGCCGATGCCGGCAAACTTGTCGAAGTCCGCCGAGGACCTGAAGCCAAAGCGGCCCACGAACTCCATATCGCACGTCAGGTCGAGCGGGCAGAGCGCGAAGTGGCCGGCGGAAAGAATCTTGCGCTCGGTCGCGTTCTGCTTGTTGACCACGACCTCGACCTGGAGCGGCGAGCTCGTGAGCTGCAGCCCCGTGTTGATGACGCAGCCAGCCGAGCCGTCCGCATCGGTTGCCGAGACCACATACAGACCAGAGGAAAACTTGTACAGCGCCTTTGCGTCCATCCGTCCTCCTTGCACGAACCTTGCACGATCCCTGTGCGAGCCCCACGCCGAGCCGACGCGCCGGCCCACGACCACATTGTAGACCGCGGCCGGGCCCCTCCGGGCGAGAAGTGCCCCGCTCAGACCCGGCTGCGCTGCTTGAGCGCGCGGCGAATCTCGCGGTCGGAGTCGCGCGCGGCCATGTCGGCGCGCTTGTCGTAGAGCTTCTTGCCGTGGGCGAGCGCGATCGTGAGCTTGACGCGGTTGTGCTCGTCAAAGTACATCTGCAGCGGCACGATCGCGGCACCCTTGGTGCGGAGCTTCTGCTCCAGGTAGTCGATCTGGCGGCGGTGCAGCAGGAGCTTGCGCCGGCGGTCCGGGTCGGGGTTCCACACGCCGCCGTTCACGTACGGGTGGATGTGCATGCCGTTGAGCCACACCTCGCCGCCGCGGATGAGCACGAAGGTGTCGGTTATCTGCGCGGCACGGTCGCGCAGGCTCTTGACCTCGGCGCCGGTGAGCTCGATGCCCGCCTCGAACGTCTCGTCGATAAAGTAGTTGTGGTGCGCCACGCGGTTGCGCGATATCACCTTGATGTTGGGCTTGCCCTTGGCCTTAGCGCCCGCCATCGGCACCATCGCCCTTCTCGCCCTGGGCGGAGCCCTCCGCGGACTCGCGCTCGAGGTCCGCGTCGCTCTGGCGGATCAGGCGCAGCAGCGCCATGGACGCGTCCTCGCCCACCAGGTCGCGGGCGCGCACGGTCAGGTTGGTGGCCACGTCCTGCTGGCCGGCCTGCGCCGCGTCCGTCGCGCACATGAGGAGGCAGATCGCGATCTCCGCGTTGGCGCCGTCGGGCAGGCCCTCCTGCGCCAGGAGGTCCGTCGTCTCCTCGTCCGTCACGGAGTCGGGGTCGTGGTCCGTGCCCTCGGCCTCGCCCAGCGCCTGGTCGAGCGCCTTGTCGCGCACGTCCAGACGGCGCGCCGCACGCAGCGCCGCCGCGGCCGTGCGGGGCTTCTCCTGCACGAGGAAGTACTCCGCAAAGTTGGAGAACGCGCGCGCCAGGTGCCGGGCGTCGCTCGCGCGCTCGAACACGGAGTACGTGAGGGCCAGGTACTCGTTCACGTCGCCCGCGATGCGGAAGAGGTCCGCCAGGTTGAGGCGGTACTCGCAGCCCATGGGGTTCCAGCGCACGGCCTGCTTGAGCGCCGCAGTCGCAACGTCGTAGTCGTTCTCGTGCACCGCGGCGAGCGCGAGGTCGTTGTAGAGACGGTCCATGGGCTCGCCCACGTCGCGCAGCTCGCGCGGGTCCTTCTCCACGCGGCGGTACGCCAGCCGCTCGAACATCGTGGGGAAGCTGAACCACTGCACCTCGTCCGTCGTGGGACAGTTGCGGTCCACGTACTCCTCCGCGTCCTCCGCGATCCTCCTGAGCTCCGCGAGCGCCTGCTCGCTCTGGCCCTCTATCAGCAGGGACTCGGCGTGCGCCAGCCCCTCGGTCATTCCCGTGTAGTCCATCAAGCCTCCAACGGCCGCAGCACGCGCGCATCCGCGCCCGGTCCGCCGGCCAATCCTTATGTCCCTAGGCTACCCATGGGACGTCACTTTGATGCATCGCGCCCCCGCGCCAGCGCAAAGTCGATCTGCCCGCGCTCGGGCCGGGCGTCCGTCACGGTCACGGCCACGCGCTGGCCCGGCCGCCACGTGCGCCCGGACTCGCCGCCGGTGAGGCACATGCGCTTCTCGTCGAAGTCGAACCACTCGTCCCCCAGCGCGCGCACGGGGACGAGGCCCTCCGCGCAGGTGTCGTCCAGCATCACGAAGAGCCCGTAACGCTCCACGCCCACGACTATGCCCGAGAAGGACTCGCCCACGTGCCCCTTGTAGAGCTCGGCCATCTTGACCCTCTGGGTGTCGCGCTCCGCGCCGTCGGCCAGGCGCTCGCGCTCCGAGCACGTGCGGCAGAGCTGCGGCAGCACGTGCAGCACCTGCATCTGCTCGCAGCTCGTGCGGCGGCCCTCCAGCAGCGCCCGGAGCGACCGGTGCACGATGTCATCCGGGTAGCGGCGGATGGGCGACGTGAAGTGGCAGTACGCCGGCGCGCCCAGCGCGTAGTGGCCCTCGTTCCTGGGCAGGTAGACGGCCCGGCGCTGCGCCCGCAGCAGCACGGAGTTTGCCAGGAACTCGCCCGAGGTGCCCCGGGCGGCGCGCAGCACGTCCTGGATGGCGTGGGGGTCGCCCTCCGCCACGCGCGCCGCGAGGGGTGCATCCACCAGCTGGAGTTCGCGCAGGACGGGGAGCGTCGTACGCAGGTCCTCCGCCGCGGGCGGCTCGTGCACGCGGTACGCCGCGGGGGCCTCCGCGTCCGAGAGGAACTTCGCCACGCTCTCGTTCGCGATCAGCATGGCCTCCTCCACCAGACTCGTGGCCCGCGTCTTGCGGCGGACCCTCACGCCCGTGGGCACGCCCTTCTCGTCCAGCGTCACCTTGGCCTCGGCGGTGTCGAAGTCGATGGCGCCGCGCTCCTCGCGGCGGGCGCGCCTGAGTGCCGCGACCTCGTCCAGCACGCGGATGGGCTCTGCCACGCGCGGGCGGTCCGCGGCGTCGCAGCAGGGCAGATCGTCTGGGGTCGCCGTGCCCTCGAGCAGGCGGTCCACGGTGTCATAGTCCAGACGCGCGACCGAGCGGATGGCCGTGGGCGCGGGGTCGGCGCTCACGACGTTGCCGCGGCGATCGAGCCGCATGAAGACGCTCATGCACAGGCGGTCGACGCCGGGCTTGAGCGAGCACACGTCGTTGCAGAGGCGCTCCGGGAGCATGGGCAGCACGCGGTCGACCAGGTAGACGGAGCAGGTGCGGCGGCGCGCCTCGCGGTCGATGGGCGTGTCCCAGCCCACGAAGTGGGTGACGTCCGCGATGTGCACCTCGACCTCGTAGCCGTCGTCCAGCCTCCGCGCTCCCACGGCGTCGTCAAAGTCGCGCGCGTCCGTCGGGTCGATGGTAAAGACGCAGTGGTCGCGCACGTCGCGGCGCAGCGGCTCTTGGGCAAGCGCCTCGGCCACGTCCTCGCGCATGCGCTCCGCCTGGTCGAGGGCCTCCTGCGGAAACTCCGTCGCAAGGTCGTACGACGCGATGACGGACTCGACGTTCATGTCCACATCGTCGGACGAGCCGATGCGGGCGTCGATGGTCACGATGCCCGCGGAGTAGCGCGTGGGGTATTCCACGACGCGGGCGCGCACGAGGTCGCCCTCGCCCACGCCGAGGCGCTCCGGGCTCTTGTCCTCCGGCACCACGAAGAAGTCCCGCTTCACGCGCGCGTCCAGCGGAACGACGGCGCCCAGGGGCTCGAGGCGGCGGTACACGCCGGCAAAGGTGGTCGTGTGGCGCACGAGCACGGACTGCACGCGTGCCAGCCTCCTGCCGTCGCGGGCGGAGGACAGGCTCGCCTGGACCTCGTCCCCGCTCATGGCCTCGCGGATGCCGCCGCGCGCGACGTCGAACGTTCCCTCTGAGGTGTAGAGCTCGGCCACGCCCGGCTTGAGCACGCGCAGGATGCCCGTCACGAGCTGGTGCGGCTTCCTCTGCCTGGACTGGCCCCGCCGTCCCCTCTGGTGGCGCGCCCGCTTTCTTCCCATGGTGTCCCCCTCAACAGAAGGAGGCGGCGTGACCCGTGGCCGCGCCGCCTCGCCAGATGGCAGTGTGTCGAAGCTTGCTTAGACCTTGAGGTAGCGCCTCATGGCAATCATAGACCCAAACATGCCCAGGAGCATGCCGATCACAATCAGGCCAGCATACGTAGTCACGAGCACGTTGGTCGGCAGGTTGAACGAGAGGAACTTGAGGCTCGTCTGCAGCTTGGGCATCACGACGGAAAGCCCCGCATGCAGCGCGATGACCGCAAGCACCGAGCCGATGAGCGCCTCGAGCAGGCCCTCCATCATGAACGGCCCGCGGATGAACCCGTTGGACGCGCCAACCAGGCGCATGATGGCGATCTCGCGGCGGCGCGCCGAGATGGCGAGCCTGATCGTGTTGTTGATGAACACGAACGCGATGAAGGCCAGGAGGGCAACGAGCACGATGGCCGCAATTCTCAGATAGTACGTGACCGAGAAGAGCCGCTCCACGGTCTCGCGGCCGTACTGGACCGACGCGCTAGGCTTGCTGGAGTTATCGGCAACCTTCGCGAAGTCAGGGTCCTTGATGAGGCGCGCCGCGACCTTCTCCACGTTCTGCGGGTTCTTGAGCTTGATGACGAGCGACGCGGGGATGGGGTTCGTCCCGTCGAGCGCCGCCACGGCGTCGGCCGCGTTGCGGTTGCTCATGGTCTTCTTGTACTGCTCGAGCGCCTGCTCCTTGCTCTTGTAGGTGACGGACTCGACGTACTTCCAGCCGTCGACCTTCTTCTGGAGCGCGGTGATGGCCGTCTTGTCAGCGTTGTCCGAGAGGAACGCCTGGATCGTGACGCGATCCTCCACGTTGCCCACGAGGTTGCCGACCATGACGGAGCCGAGCACGAACATGCCGATCACGAAGAGCGACAGGAAGATGGTGACGATGGCGCCCAGCACCGTCGACCAGTTGCGTCGGAAGTGGCGGAACGCCTCGTGGAGCGAATACCCGATGTTAGATGGCACCATAGAAGCCGTAGCCTCCCCTCTCCTGGTCGCGAACGACGTGGCCCGCCTCGAGCGCGATGACGCGACGGCGCATGGAGTCCACCATCTCGCGGTCGTGCGTCGCCATGACGACGGTCGTTCCCGTGCGGTTGATTCGGTCGAGCAGCCTCATGATGCCGAGCGAGATCGCGGGGTCGAGGTTGCCGGTGGGCTCGTCGCACACCAGGAGCGGCGGGCGGTTGACCATGGCCCTGGCGACGGACACGCGCTGCTGCTCGCCACCGGAGAGCTGGTCGGGGTAGTTGTCCATCTTCTCGGCAAGGCCCACGAGGCGGAGCGTCTCGGGAACCTGCACCTTGATGACGGCACGCGGCTTGCCGATGCACTCGAGCGCGAACGCGACGTTCTCGTAGACCGTCTTGTCCGGCAGGAGCTTGAAGTCCTGGTAGACCGTGCCGATCTGGCGGCGCAGGTACGGGACCTTCCTGTCGCGAAGCTTCGTCAGGTCCTGGCCCGCGACGATCACCTTGCCGCTCGTGGCGCGTAGCTCGCGCGTGATGAGCTTGAGGAGGGTCGACTTGCCGGAGCCCGAGTGCCCCACGACGAAGACGAACTCGCCGGGGTAGATGTCGAGGCTCACCTGGTCGAGCGCGGGCTTGTTGGGTTGGGCCGGGTAGATGAGTGTTGCGTTTCGGAGCGAGATGGTCGGCCTTCCCGTGTGCGGGACGACCCTGTTCCCATCATCCTGCAGGGGTGCGAAGACGCTCTTGGTCTCGGGCTGCGCCGTCACGTCGCCGGCGTCCTTCGAGACCACGATGCCCTCCTGCCCAGTCGCCTGGGCATCCGATGCGTCCGGTGCCGCCGATGCCGTGACGGTCGTCACGGGCTGCGGCTCGTCGGAGCCGTCACCCGCCTCGGACGCCGCTCGAGGCGCCGCGTGCGATGCCATATGGCTCGCCTCGGCGGCCGTCTCCTCGCGTACGATCTCGTCCACGCGAGACGCGGGGTCCATCGACCCGGTGTCCTGCGTCTGGTCGGGCGTCGCGGGTGCCTGGCTCAAAGGCTCGGGCTTCTCGTTCCCCTGCCGCTCGCTGCTGCGAAAGTGGTTGGCCACAAGAGCTCCTTTTTCTACAAAGCGATACTGACAGAATCTGTATAAGTCTACACAACGCGGCGCGATCCCCGCCCGCGCTCACGGACGTCGCACATTTAAATCAGAGGGGTGAAGGCTCCCTTGCGCCCGCATTACCCCGGGCGAGAAGAACGCCTACGAACCTATGCGCGCGAACCCCTCGCCAAACGCCTCGTGCACCTCTCCCAGGATCACGATGGCATCCGGGTCCGTCTCCCCCACGATCTGCTTCAGGCGCGCCGTCTCCGTGCGACCGCAGACGCACATGAGTACCGGCCGGTCGTTGCCGCTCCAGACGCCCCTCGCCTGCAGCTCGGTGCAGCCACGGCCAAGGTCGTACATGATCTTGTTCGCGATGGCCTCGTGCTCGTCGGATATTACGTACGCGACCCTCGCCGTGCGTGGGCCGTCCACCACCGCGTCGATCACGCGCCCGCCAATGTACATCGCGACGCCCGCAAACAGCGCGTTTCTCAGCGAGAACACCGGAATCGACGCGAGGACGATCACGCCGTCCACAATCATGCTCAGCGTCCCCAGCGGCATGCCGTTTCGCTTCGCGATCAGCTGGCACACGATGTCCGTGCCGCCGGTGTTGCCGCCAGAAAGAAACACGACGCCCACGCCTGCGCCCACAAACACGGCGCCCCAGATGGCCGAAATCAGGAGCTCCCCGTGGGTCGGGACGGGCAGGACGGGCTGCAGCGCGTCCATCATGAAACCCGAAACCAGAATGCCCGCGATGCTCCTCGACACGTAGCTCCAGTCCCTCGTCGTCAAGACCACGTAGGCGAGAAGGACCACGTTCATGACGATGGTCTGCATGCCGACAGGGAGGATGACGCCTGCCTGCCGGGCGACCGCGTGAATGATCGTCGCCAGGCCCGTCAGACCGCCGGCCGCGATGCCGTTCGGCAGCTCGAAGCAGTCGATGCCAATCGCATAGAGCACGGAGCCGCCCACGATGAGAAGGGCGTCCCTCACGAGACGCCGCCAGTCACTCACAAGCCTCATTTGCCCTCCTTGCTCGTCCGCCATCTGTGGTAGCCGATGATGAACTGGTCAAGGTCGCCGTCCCGCAGTACCGCGTCGACGTTGCCCGTCTCCACCCCCGTGCGCAGGTCCTTCACCATCTTGTAGGGATAGAGCACGTAGCTCCTGATCTGGTTGCCAAAGCCGATCTCGCGCTTGGGCCCGCGCAGCTCGTCCATCTCGGACTCGCGTTCCTCCAGCGCCCTCTCGTACAGCCGGCTCCTGAGGATCCCCATGGCGATGGCCCTGTTCTGGATCTGGCTCCTCTCGTTCTGGCACGTCACAACGATGCCCGTCGGGATGTGCGTGATGCGCACGGCGGAGTCGGTCGTGTTGACGCCCTGCCCGCCATGGCCGGTCGCGTGGTACACGTCGACCCTGATGTCGTTCGGGTCGATGTCAACGCTCACGTCCTCGGGAAGCACGGGAAGCACCTCGACGCCCGCGAACGTCGTCTGGCGGCGCTTCTTGTCGTCCGTGGGCGAGATTCTCACCAGACGGTGCACGCCCTGCTCGGCGCGGAGCATGCCGTACGCGTTCCTGCCCGAGACGGTGAACGTCGCCCTGTCGATCCCTATGACGTCGGCCACGGGGGCGTCGTTCACGTCCACCTTCCACCCGCGGCGGTCGCAGTAGCGCAGGTACATGTGGAACAGCATGTCGCACCAGTCCTGCGCCTCGAGCCCGCCCTGTCCGGGCGTCACGGTCACGATGGCGTCGCCGTGGTCGAACTCCCCCGTGAACCAGCTCGAGAGCTCGAGCTCCCCGAGGTCCTTCTCCAGCTTGTCGTAGGACGACTTCGCCTCGGCGAGAAGTTCCTCGTCCGAGGTCTCGAGCCCCAGCTCGAGCGCGGCGCTTACGTCGTCGAGCTCCGCGCGAGCCGAGTCGATTGCGGACACGTCCTCCTTCGTGCGGGTGAGCTCCGCCATCGCCTTCGTCGCGCCGTCGGCGTCATCCCAGAAGCCGGGGCGCGTGCTCTCCAGCTCGAGCTCGGCCACCCTGCCGCGCTTCTCGTCTATGTGAAGGTAGCTCTCGACCTTGTCCAGGCGTTCCGAGAGCTTCCTCACGTCCTCGTTCGAAATGTCGACCATGTTCCAACGTTCCGCTAGCGGTTCCTACCGTGACAGTTCTTGAACTTCTTCCCGCTGCCGCAGGGGCAGGGGTCGTTCCTGCCCACGCCCACGTAGGGATCGGGGTCGTCGGCCTTCCTGTACGTCGTGGGCTTCGCCGGCGCCGCGTGCTTCGGGGCCATGTGCGCGGGTCCCGCCTGGCCGGACTGGCCGCCCGACGCGAGCGCGCCGCGCGCCCCGCCGTGGTCGCCGTCCACGTCCGCCGGACCGGAGTAGCTCGCCCCGCGCAGGTCGTCGGGATCGTCCGTCTCCGTGAGCGGAGCCACGATCTCCAGGCGCAGGATGGTCCTGAGGAAGTCCTCGTACATGGTGTTGACGAGTTCGGTAAACGCCGCGTACGCCTCGGTCTTGTACTCCACGAGCGGGTCGCGCTGGCCAAAGCCACGCAGGCCGATACCCGTCTTCAGGTAGTCCATCTCCTGCAGGTAGGCCATCCACCTGGTGTCGATCACGCGCAGCATGACCTGGGCGGAGAGCTGCTGCATGATCTCGTCGGAAAGCCGCTTGGACTTCTCGTGGTAGCAGCCTATGACGTAGTCGTTCACCTGTTCCGTCAGGTCCTCGATGTCGATGTCCTCGTCAAACTCGGGCAGGTCGTCGCGGCCCGTCAGCTCCTCGACCCACTTGCGGAGGCCCTTCAGGTCCCAATCCTCGGAACCCTTGTCCTCGCCGCAGAACTCCCGTACCTTCCGCTCGACGGTGTCGTGCGTGACCTCCTCGATGTGCGCCACGAGGTCCTTGCCGTCCAGGATCTTGTTGCGCTCCTCGTAGATTACCTGGCGCTGCTTGTTCATGACGTCGTCGTAGTCGAGGACGTTCTTGCGCATCGCGAAGTTGATCTCCTCGACCTTGCGCTGCGCACCCTCCACGGCCTTGGTGACAATCTTGGCCTGTATGGGCATGTCGTCCGGCATGTCGTACTTCGACATCAGCGCCGAGATCTTGTCCATGCGGTCCCCGCCGAAGAGCCTCATCAGGTCGTCCTCGAGCGAGAGGTAGAACTGCGTCTCGCCCGGGTCGCCCTGACGGCCCGCACGACCGCGCAGCTGGTTGTCGATACGACGGCTCTCGTGCCTCTCGGTGCCGATGACGCACAGGCCGCCGGCCGCCAGCACGTGCTCCTTCTCCCTCTCGCAGGTCTCCCTGGCCTTCTCGAGGTAACGCTCGCGCACTGCGGGGTCGACGCCCTCGTCCACGTCGATGCCGTCCGCCTTCATGCGCTCGACGGCAAGCACGTCCGGGTTGCCGCCCAGCAGGATGTCGGTACCACGGCCGGCCATGTTGGTGGCGATGGTGACGGCGCCCTCGCGGCCTGCCTGCGCCACGATCTGCGCCTCGCGCTCGTGGAACTTCGCGTTCAGGACCTCGTGCTTGATGCCGCGCTTGTCGAGGATCCTCGAGAGTCGCTCGGAGCTCTCGATGGACACCGTGCCCACCAGAACCGGCTGCCCCGTGGCGTGGCGCTTCTCCACGTCGTCCGCGACCGCGTTGAACTTCGCGTCGATCGTCCTGTACACCAGGTCGTCGTGGTCCACGCGGATGACTGGCTTGTTGGGCGGGATGACCTGCACGGGCAGGTTGTAGATCTCCCTGAACTCGGCGTCCTCGGTCATGGCGGTACCCGTCATGCCCGAGAGCTTGTCGTACAGCCTGAAGTAGTTCTGCAGCGTGATCGTGGCGAGCGTCTGGTTCTCCTCGCGAACGTAGACGTTCTCCTTCGCCTCGATCGCCTGGTGCAGGCCCTCGGAGTAGCGCCTGCCCTCCATGATGCGGCCGGTGAACTCGTCGACGATCTTGACCTCGCCGTCCACCACGACGTACTGCTGGTCCCTGTGGAACATGTACTGGGCCTTCAGCGCCTGCTGCAGGTGGTTGACGAGCTGGCCAGACATGTCGGAGTAGATGTTGTCGATGCCGAGCCTCGCCTCGATCTTGCGAAGGCCCTCGTCGGTCGCGGCGATGGTGTGCTTCGCCTCGTCCATCTCGAAGTCAACGTCTGGCGTCAGGCCGCGGACCGCGCGCGCGAAGTCCTTGTACGTGCTCGCGGACTTCGTGCCCGCACCCGAGATGATGAGCGGCGTCCTCGCCTCGTCGATCAGGATCGAGTCGACCTCGTCCACGATGGCAAAGTGGTGACCCCTCTGCACGCGCATGTCGGCGCGACCGACCATGTTGTCCCTCAGGTAGTCGAAGCCAAATTCGGAGTTCGTGCCATACGTCACGTCCGCGTTGTATGCCGGCTTCTTGAGGCTGAGCTTCATCCCGTTCTGCAGGATGCCGACGCTCATGCCCAGGAACTTGTACACCTGGCCCATCCACTCGCTGTCGCGCTTCGCGAGGTAGTCGTTCACGGTGACGATGTGCACGCCCTTGCCGGGAATCGCGTTCAGGTAGCCGGCGAGCGTGGACACGAGCGTCTTGCCCTCGCCGGTCTTCATCTCGGCAATCATGCCACGATGCAGCGCGATGCCGCCGATCACCTGCACGTCGAAGTGCCGCATGCCCAGCGACCTGACCGAAGCCTCCCTGACGGTGGCAAACGCCTCGGGGAGAAGGTCGTCCAACGACTCCCCGTTGTCGTACCTCTCGCGAAACTTTGCCGTCTGCCCGCGCAGCTCCTCGTCGCTCAGAGCCTTCATCTGCGGCTCGAAGTCATTTACCTGCTCGGCAATGGCCTCGAACTCCTTCAATTGCTTATCCGCACCGCGCGACAGGAGCCGCGCAAAAAAGTTCGCCATACTCTTCCCCCGCATAGTCAATGGCACAACGGCCACGAGCGTCATTCAACATTTCACTCTATCAATAGAGCGCCACTCGGACGCCCTCGACGCCCGCAACCATCAAAATGGCACTACGAGGTGGGGTCATTACTAAGATTGTCAATCTCTTTGGTCGTGAGGTCGCTCCCACTGCGCTCCAGCGCCTCGTCAACGCCCCGACATACCGTCTTTGATGGCGTAATGTGAAGCTCGCGGAGAAGAACGTCCCTATAGCGCCGGTATGCTGCCGCAATTTCCGCAGTCCTGCCGAGCATGCCAAGCGCGGTGACGTGCGAGATTACGGCATCCTCACGCATACAGTCATCCTCGAGTGCTTCCCTGGAGAATTGAGACGAAAGGTAGGCCTTCCCTTCCCGCAGTGCCGCCAGCGCACCCGCCGCCATCGCATCCGCGTGCAGCTGAACCAGCGCCTCCATGCGCGCGGTACTGTTCCCCGACGGGTCGTCGAAGGCCTCCGCGATGCCGCCCGAGTAGACGGCCCTCGCCTTGCCCGCCAGCGCCATGACGCTCTTATCCAGCCCATCGCTCGCCAACGCGGCGATGGCGCACCGCTCGAAGTCGTCTACGTCCACGGAGACCTTGGACATGTCGAGCGAAATCCTTCCCGTGCCGCGCCCCGTGAGGATGAACGATTCGTCCTCGTCACTTATGCGGAGCGCCTTCCTTGCCATGCAGACCGACTCATAAAGCTTCTGGTTGCCCGTGTCGTAGTCGTAATCTCCCCAGATCATCTCTATCGCATCCCTCTTCGAGAGCGAGTGGCCCCTTGTGAGCGCCAGCGCAAACACAAGGCTCCGTCCGCGGCGAGCACCGAGCGCCTTGATTGGCAGCTCCCTTCCGTTGATCATCACGGAGAACGTCCCAAGGATCCTTATCCTCACCGGCTTCTCCTTTGGCTCTTCCTCGTTAGGGATGGTGTCGCCCATCGTCAGTTCCCCCTCGTCCACCTGAGTGTCTCCAACGGTCTCAAGCAATGCGGTCGTGAAGTTCTTCCAGTTGACCGGCATAAGCTGTCTAAAGTTCTGCGAAACCAGCCCGCAGTCGTTCATGAGGACGTTCAGCGCCCAGAGGACCTCTCGAGAGCAGCTTGCCCTCGAGAGCGTGTCAAGGCGAATCGGATAGTCCGTCTCCGACCTCGACGCCTGTCCGAGCATCCTTCTCAGGTCCATGAGCGCGCTAACCTCTGGCGTCACCTTTGCTGGAGCAACACCGAAGGAGTCCCCGATCTCCGACCCCGTTGCGGCTTCCACCGCATCCGCCAACAAGCACGCCGCGGCCTCGAGGTAGCCTGCAGATGCACTTCTCGCAATCTCCACCGCCCGCTTTGCGCGTACGCTGGCACGCGCGTATGCCTTGAGCCTTAGATCGGCGACAGCGGCTGCGCAGAGAAAGAAGGCTTCCGGAATCTTGTCGCCAGTGGCGCGAAGCCGCGTGACTATCTGCTCCACATCGGGAAATACAGTCACCCTTCCAACAAGAATGCGCAGCGCAGACATAGTTCCCGTATGCAGCGCCGCAAGTCTCCCCGACCCAGACTCGACTAAGATTCGATTTGCGTCGGAGGAGGCGGGGTCTTGCCGCGCAGTCGGCGCCTCCCCAAGCAACGCTTCGCAAATCCTGAAGTCATCTACAAGAAAGGAGCTGGGGATGCTGTTGGGGGACTTTCGTCTAGGATTGTCCAGGAGGGAATCGAAGCCCTCGAGAAACTTTCCGTCGATGATTTTCCTCATCACGTCAATGTGATCTATCATCGTGCAGATTTGCTCGTCATCGAGATTTGGGTCCCTCTCGACCTCGAATATGGGCGACCTCGCAAATGCGTCCCTGCACACGCCAAGCATTGCCGCGTGCCGGAGCATAGACTTCTCCGACTGCCTCAATCGTGATAGAGAGGCACAGGACTCGCGAAGGTGCAGGGCCTCGTCCCGCCGCGCCGAGACCTCCGCAACGGCGAGGGCGTTAATCAAGCTCACTGGGCCAAGTGCGTCGGCACGATCTCCAAGAAGGCGCGTCGACCTTGCCACAAGCTCAACATTCCCAGAGCAAACAAGGTTGGCCCCACTCTTGACAGCCTTCTCGGCCGCCTCCGGTGAATCGCCGATCAGCTCGAGCACCATTCCCATGCGGCGATATTGCCCCCGCTTCCGGAGTACGTCCGACACGCCCAAAGCGGCGTCCTCATGTCCGCGTACGACGCCCCCAAGCACGGCAAAGCATTCGCGCAGGATACAGTCATCGCCCAACGCTGCCACTCTGAATGTTGAGTCGATGTTCGAGACGCCAAAGAAGGGCGCCTCCCTCTCGAGAAGGTTGAAGGCTTCTCCATCCGCATGCCGACAGATACGAACTACGTCATCAAAAGTTCCCTTGCCGAGAAGAACCATGGCAAGCCTAAGATCAACGTCCTCGTCCGCAAGTGAGTCCCTCAGCGACGCAGCTACCATTTCCTTTACCGCATTCGTAAAGGTGGCGCCCCTGGAAACCTTACTCCCTAAGACGGCGACATCCTCCCTGAGAGACACGAGGAGTTTTGGGAGCAAATTTGTCAGCGCGTGCGACTCACCATCTGATGAACGTGCGATAAGCCTTGACGAATCGATAATGGAAGCTCCATCCACCGCCTCAACCAGGCCCTCGCATTCCGGCCTGGCAGAAATCAGAAGCCTGCAGCCAGCGCTCACCATCTTCCCCATCGCCTTTGCTACGCGACCATACGCCCTCTCGTCAGCAGCAGGCATATCATCGATGCAGACCGTCATTCGCGGCGAGCCGTCGCAAGCCCTCATCATCTCACGGGAAAAGCGACCAAAACGAGTAGCGAGATCGGACTCTTTGCAACCTATCAGCGAGGCATGTTGTACTCTCGCGCCAATGCTCTTCTCGTACGTCATGGCGCACTCGATGAAGTAAGTCTTACCAACCCCTGCGTCTCCAGTTACGAAAACAATTTGCGACTGGCCCTTTAGAGTGTTCCAAATTCCAACCGCCTCGCCCCTGGTCATCAGAACGCTAGATTCTAGCTCGGCATCACGACGATATGCGTCCACGTAGCAGTCGTCCACTTCCTTCTCCTCTTCTCGGCTAATACGAACCTGAAAAGTACCTATACATATAAATGCACCTATTTAGCTTCTTTGTCACTACTAAATAGTGAATTATTCTTCTGAGCCGTTACTTTTTTCAAAGCTAGCCGAAAGATTCGAGAGTATTGCCTCATTAACATAAAGACA
>QOUO01000018.1 GCA_003862195.1 Coriobacteriaceae bacterium
GCTCGCGTCAGCGCGCGCTCCAGGTAGTCCCTTGCGAGTAGCTGCGCGCCCGTGACCTCGAAGCTCAGCATGAAGTCCTCGCGCCAGCCGGCGAGCGTGAGGTCCGTGCCGCGGTACGACACGTAGCGCACGCACTTCTGCCACCCGCCAAGGCAGCCCGCGGGCAGTGCCACCTCGAGCGCGGCAAACTGCACGGAGCGCTCGGTATCCATCACGTCCACGTACGAGCCGACGACAAGCTCGCCAAAGCGCCGCGAGTCCGCAAGCGCGCGCAGGTATCCGGCATCTATAGTGGCGAGCGAGCGCACGTACGGCGCCACGTCGCCGCCCGACTGCTCGAGCAGGTTCCCCAGCGCCTGCGCCACGGTCACGCTGCCGCCCTCCGCCTCGCTTGGCACGATGCCCGCGAGGTCCACGTAGCTCAGCGTCGCGAGCACGAGCGCGTCGGCCTCCGTGAGCGGCCGCTCGCGCAGGCTCATGTCCCCGCGCCACAAGAGGTAGTCCGTGAGGTTCCCGATTCCGTCGCCAGCTGCCATCTCTCCCCCGTCACTCCTGGCCACCGCGCGCCGCCGCGGTCGGCCGACATCGCCATTGTGGACATGATACGCGAAGGCCCTCCCCCGCCGTGACGAGGGAGGGCCAACGAAGGCGGCACGTTCTTCTCGCCCGCATGGGCATCGCCCGCTTTGGGCGAGAAGAACACCGCCTGACTAGGTAAGCTAAGCCGCTCTGGCTAGGCCATGATCTGGCGGAACATGTCCTTCACCTGCTCGGGCGTGGCCTCGCGCGGGTTGCCGGGGTAGCAGGCGTCCGCGAGGGCGTCCTTGGCGAGCTGGTCGAGGTCCTCCTCCACGAGGCCCTTGCAGGTCTTGGGGATGCCCACGTCCTCACCGAGCTTGCGGACCGCGGCGATCGCGGCGTCCGCGGCCTCCTCGTCGGACATGCCCTTGGTGTCGACGCCCATGGCGACGGCGATCTGCGCCTGCTTGTGCGCGGCGACCGGCTTGTTGAACTCCATGGAGATCGGGAGCAGCATGGCGCAGGCGACGCCGTGCGGCGTGTCGTAGTGCGCGGAGAGCGTGTGCGCCATGGAGTGGTCGATGCCGAGGCCGACGTTGGAGAAGCCCATGCCGGCGACGTACTGGCCGAGCGCCATCTCCTTGCGGCCGGTGCCGGGCTCGCCGGACTTGGCCTCCGCGACGGCGTCGCGCAGGTTGTGCGAGATGATCTCGATGGCCTTGTAGTGGAACATGTCGGAGAGCTCCCAGGCGCCCTTGGTGGTGTAGCCCTCGATGGCGTGCGTGAGCGCGTCCATGCCGGTCGCGGCGGTGAGGCCGACGGGCATGGAGGCCATCATGTCGGGGTCGACGACGGCGACCTCGGGGATGTCGTTGGTGTCGACGCAGACGAACTTGCGCTGCTTCTCGGGGTCGGTGATCACGTAGTTGATCGTGACTTCGGCCGCGGTTCCGGCCGTCGTGGGGACGGCGATGGTGAAGACGGCGTGCTCCTTGGTGGGGGCCACTCCCTCGAGGGACCTGACGTCCGCGAACTCGGGGTTGTTGGCGATGATGCCGATGGCCTTGGCCGTGTCCATCGCGGAGCCGCCACCGATGGCGACGATCGCGTTGGCGCCGGAGGCCTTGAACGCCTTGACACCGTCCTGCACGTTCTGGATGGTCGGGTTGGGCTTGACCTCGTCGTAGAGGTCCCACTTGATGCCGGCCTGGTCGAGCAGGTCGGTGACCTTGTTCGTGACCTTGAACTTGACGAGGTCGGGGTCGGAGCTCACGAAGACGTGGTCGTACCCGCGGCGGGACAGCTCGCCCGGGATCTCCTTGATCGCACCAGAGCCGTGGTACGAGATGCCGTTGAGGACAAAACGCTCAGCCATGCCATACTCCTTCTTGTCGAAGTTTACGTGCCGATGAGGGGCGCCCGCCCCGCGGACGCCAGACCCATTGTTACCCAATACGCCTGGCGCGATTCAGAAAATGACGCTCTTCTCGCCCAACGGATATCGCGTTGCTGGGGATTTGCGGAAGAATTCGCAAGATTGCTAATACGAGCGATCCGGCCTTAGTAGCAAGCGACGCCAGCTGACTCGCCGTGGCGCATAGCTTGGTCTGGCCACGAAGGCGCATCGGGCCTAGTCGAGCGCACGACGCGGGGCCAACAACAGGAGGCTCCGGCACAGAACCCAACGTTCCGCGCAGGTCCCGGCGACTGACGTGGGATCTGTTACGAATCGACATGTGGCCCTGGCACAGAACCCACTGCACTTTCTGAATGCTCGCAAACTCGAGCGAGAACTGTGCCGAGCTCGCCAAGGCCACGCACAGAACCCGCCCCACCTAACCCGAGGTCGCAAGCAACGCCGGGTTATGTACCATCCGAGCACAGCCGAAACCGAGTGCGAAGGGTTCTGTACCACGTTTTGCAAGAATTGAAGGGTTCTGTGTGGCACCGATTTAGTTCAATCACATATAACCAGAGGTATAAGACGTGCCTCATTTTTCCCGAGATCGCCGCCTTGGTACAGAACCCCGCAGAGCTGGAGAGCAGTCGTTCCAGGTGGCACAGAACCAAGGGCTTCTTGCGTGATGGAGCAAGAACCTCTGGGTTCTGTGCCGCCCTGCGCTGCATGGCCGGTACAGAGCCCACCCTTTCTCACATCGCCGTAACGTCACGAGGCTTCTGTACCAGTGGGCGGCTCGTTATCGCAGCGGGCCGCCTTGGCGCCTACGAACATCGAGGAGTTCTGTACCGCCCTTGGCGGCCCGAGCCCCTCTGGTTGCCACGACCCGCTGGATCGTTTGCGTTCCAGACAAAAAAACGCGCGCCCCAGTTGGGACGCGCGCTTGATAGTCCATATGAGCGGATTCTGTCTCTGTGGCTAGACGGGAGAGCCGCACCTGGAGAAGCTGCTCACGGAGCCATAGCCGATGCCCTGGCTCGGGGAGAACGCCTCGATGGTGACGCCACCGCCGATGTAGATGCCCACGTGACCCGGACGCCAGACCACATCGCCAGGCTGCGCCTGGGAGATGGGCTTGGTGCAGAACGACGCCTGGGAGGCGGAGCTGTGGTTGATGCTGATGCCCGCGACCGAGTAGGCATACGACGTCAGGCCAGAGCAGTCGAACGTGCGCGTGGAGGGGCTGCAGGCGGCCCACACGTAGTTGCCGCCGACCATGGAGGTGGCAGCAGCGATGACGGTGTTGCGCCAGTTGCCAGAGACGGACGTCTTGCTGCCGGAGTTCGAGCTGTTGTTGGAGCTCGAGTTGCCCTTGTTCGAGTTGGAGCTGGAGTTCGACTTGGAACCACCGTTGGTGGACGTGTTGGTCTTGGTCGAGCTGGAGCTGGAGTTCGTGGTGCTCTTCGAGCTGGAGTTGCTGTTCGTGTTGGTGCTGGTGCTGCTGGAGTTGGTGCTCGTGGCGCCGTTGTCAGCGGCGATGTAGTTGCCGCCGTTCTGGGCAGCCTTGGCCTGCTGCGCGGCAGCCTCCTGGCGTGCCTTCTCCTGGGCCGCGGCCTGCTCCTCCTGCAGTGCCTTCTGCACCTCAGAGCTCAGGCTGTTGACGTACTCCTGGGCCTTCTTGGACTGCTCGTTCAGAGACTCGCTCTGGGCCTTCTTGTCGGCAACGAGCTTCTCCTGGGAGGCCTTCTGCTTCTCGAGCTGGGACTTCTGGTCGGACAGCTGGGTCTGCAGGGTCTTGACCTCGTTGATCGCCTGGGTGTCCTTCTCGCTCACCTTGTTGGCGTACGTGATGTTGCTCGTGAGCGTCTCGAAGGAGTCGGAGCCGAGGAGGATGCTCAGCAGGTCGGTGTCGCCGTCCTTGTAGTTGGCGGCAACGCGCTTGCTCAGCACGGCCTGCTTCTCCTTCAGCTCGGACTGCGTCTTGGTGATGTCCGAGTTGAGGGAGTCGATCTTGGAGTTGGTCTGGTCGAGCTCGACCTGGGTCTGGTTCAGGTCCTCGGAGGCCTGCTCGGCCTTGGAGTACAGGCTATCAAGCTTGGACTGTGCCGTCGCGAGCTCGCTCTTGAGCTCGGAGCTGGACGGAGTCGCTAGCGCGGGAACGGTCGCGCCAGAAAAAACGAGCGTCGCGGAGAGCGCGGCAGCAATGGCTTTTTGGGCTTTATTATGCTTCAAAACCCGCCTCTTTCCTACTTCGTCGTGGACAACATGTCCCGACAATTCTAGCATCGTACGGACCCAACGGGCCAAATTGCCCCCGTTCGGGCGCCGCCAGGCAGGGCTGTCCCAGATGTCCTTCCCGTGTGCCAGCGGACTTTCTGCAGATGGCAAGGGCGTTTTGGCTTCCTAAACGTCCCGTTTGGTCACGTGGCAGAAGTGTGAATTTGCAGAAATCATGGGCAGGTCCTCACGAATCCGCAGCTAAACCCTCACGTTACCCTCAAGTAGCGCCACGCGACGCAAACGGGGAGCCCCTCCGCGGGCCGTCCGCAAGGGCGGATCGGCCGGGCGAGAAGGACTCCCCCACGCGTCGAGACCGGGCCTCAGCCCGGGCCTTGGGCCACCCACGGCCCGGACCCTGGCTACGCCTCCAGGGCCTCGCGCAGCATCTGGTTGAAGAGCTTGGGGTTGCCCTTGCCCTTGCTCGCCTTCATGCACTGGCCCACCAGGTAGCCCACGACCTTCTTGTTGCCGTCGTGGTACTGGTTCACCTGGTCCTGGCAGCGCGCGAGCACCTCCTCCACGATGGGCGCGAGGGCCGACGTGTCGCTCACCTGACGCATGCCGCGCTCGTCCACCACGCGCTCCGGGTCGTCGTCCGTGCCGTCCACGGCCTCGAGCACCTCGCGTGCCTGGGCAAACGTGATCGCGTCCGTGGCGAGGAGCCTCGCGAGCGAGAAGACCTGCTCGGCGGAGACGCCTTCGTGTCCGGGCAGCAGGTTGACCATCACGTTGGCGACGGTCGCCTGGACCTTTGCCGCGTCCTTCTCGCCCGGCTTGACGAGCGCCACGGCGGACTCGAAGAGCGCCGCCGTTGCGGGGTCGCCGGCGAGCTGGCGCGCGTCGGCGGGCTTGAGGCCAAAGTCGCGCACGTAGCGGTCGCGCTTCGCGTGCGGCAGCTCCGGGATGCGGGCGCGGGCCTCGTTGATGAAGTCGTCCGTCAGGTCGAAGGGCGCGAGGTCCGGGTCCGGGAAGAGCCGGTAGTCGTCCTCGGTCTCCTTGACGCGCATGACCACGGTGCGGTGGTGGCTGGGCTCCCAGTGGCGGGTCTCCTGGTAGATGATGCCGCCCTCCTCCAGCACCTCGGCCTGGCGGCAGATCTCGTACTCCAGGGCGTCGTGCAGGCTCTTGAAAGAGTTGATGTTCTTCATCTCGGCCTTGGTGCCCAGGCGGGTCTCGCCGCGGCGGCGCAGGCTGATGTTGCCGTCGCAGCGCATGGAGCCGCTCTCGAGCGAGCAGTCGCTAATGCCCAGCGTGCGGAACGTCTGCTGCAGGTCCTCCATGAAGAGGCGGGCCTCCTCGGGCGTGCGCAGGTCGGGCTCCGTCACGAGCTCGATCAGCGGCGTGCCACAGCGGTTGTAGTCGATAAAGGATTCCGACGCGCCGGTGATGCGGCCCTCCGTTCCGCCGGAGTGGACCATCTTGGCGGCGTCCTCCTCCATGTGGATGCGCAGGATCCTGATGGGCACGGTGTAGGAGCCGTCGGCCGCGCGCTCCACGGGCGTGCCGTCGCCGGCGGTGGACTCCCACTCCGGGCGCTCCGCGGCGCCCTCGCCCTCCACGGAGAGGTCGAGGTGGCCGTGCATGCAGAACGCGACCGGACCCTGCGTGGTCTGGAAGTTCTTGGCCATGTCCGGATAGAAGTAGTGCTTGCGGTAGAACATGGAGTGCTTCATGATCTGGCAGTTCGTGGCCAGGCCCGCCATCACGATGGACTGGATGGCCTTGCGGTTGGGCACGGGCAGCGCCCCCGGCATGCCCAGGCACACGGGGCACACGTTGGTGTTGGGCGGGTCGTCGTGGGAGAGGCGGCAGTTGCAGAACATCTTGGTGTCGAGCGTGGTGAGCTCGGTGTGGACCTCCAGGCCGATGACGGCCTCCCAGTCCCTAAGGACCTCCTGGAGCTTCTTCACTACAGGTCACCTCCCCTTCCGGCAAAGTCGGGCGCGACGGGGGCGCCGCCGCCCAGGCCCAGGCCCTGGTCCACGCCGCGCTCGATGGCACGGGCAAAGCGCAGCAGCCTGCGGTCGCTAAAGGCGGGGCCCTGCAGCTGCGCGGAGACGGGCATGTGCGATTGCGTCGCGAGGCCCAGCGGGACGGAGATGCCGCCGTTGCCGCAGATGTTGTTGCTGATGGTGAACATGTCCGAGGCGTACATCTGCGTGGGGTCGCTCACGTCGCCAAAGCGCCACGCCGTGGTGGGCGCGCTCGGCAGCAGGATGACGTCGCACTTCTGGTACGCGCGGGCGTAGTCCTGCGTGATGAGGGTGCGGACCTGCTGCGCCGGATAGTAGTACTTCTCGTACACGCCGCTGGAGAGCAGGTACGCGCCGAGCATCTGGCGGCGCTTGGCCTCCTCGCCAAAGCCGTGCGCGCGGCTGAGCGAGGTCTGCTCGGCCAGCGTCTGGCAGTCGGGCTCCTGGTAGCCGTAGCGCACGCCGTCAAAGCGCGCGAGGTTGCTGAAGGCCTCGCACGGGGCGATCACGTAGTACGCCGCGATGGCGGAGGCGATGTTGGGGAGCTCGACCTCGACCACGCGCGCGCCCTGCGACGCGAGCGAGGCCACGGCCGCCGTCAGTGCGTCGCGCACCTCCTGCGAGAGGCCCTTTGCCTCCATGAGCTGCGGAACCACGCCCACCGTGAGGCCCTCCACGGGATCGTCCAGGTGCTCCAGGAAGTCAACCGCGCAGTTCTGGGACGTGCTGTCGAGAGGATCGGCCCCCTCGGCCGTGAGGGCGTTCATGGCCAGGGCCACGTCCTCGACCCGGCGGCCAAAGGGCCCCACCTGGTCGAGCGACGAGCCAAACGCGACCACGCCGTAGCGGCTGACCGCCCCGTAGGTGGGCTTCATGCCCACGACGCCGCAGAAGCTGGCCGGCTGGCGGATCGACCCGCCCGTGTCCGACCCGAGCGCGAGCGTGGCCTCGCCCGCGGCGACCGCTGCGGCGGAACCGCCCGAGGAGCCGCCGGGCACGCGGCCCGTGTCCCACGGGTTGTTGGTGCGGTGGAACGCGCTGGACTCCGTGGTGCTGCCAAAGGCGAACTCGTCCATGTTGGTCTTGCCCACGGGCGTGGCGCCGGCGTCCAGCAGGCGCTGCACGCACGTGGCCGTGAACACGGAGTCGTAGTTTGCGAGCATCTTGGACGCGCAGGTCGTGCGCGTGCCTACCAGGTGCATGTTGTCCTTAAAGGCCACGGGCACGCCGGCCAGGGGGCCGAGCTTCTCGCCCGCCGCGCGGCGCGCGTCCGTGCGCTTGGCCGCTTCGAGCGCCAGGTCCGCGGATACCTGCAGGAAGGCCTGGACGTCCTTCTCGCGCGAATCTATTGCGTCGAGCGCGGCCTGGGCCACCTCCGTGGCCGTAAAGTCGCCCTGCGCGACGCCCGCGGCGATCTGCGCCGCAGAGAGTGAGTCGAGGCTAGCCATCAGAAGTCCTCCTCTGAGTCGCCCAGGATGGAGGGCACGCGGAAGTAGCGGTCGTGCGTGGAGCCGGCGTTGTGGAGCGCGACGTCGATGGGCAGCGCGCGGACGGAATCGTCAACCACGTCCTCGCCCATCACGTTGGACAGGTCTCCGATGGGATGGAACGTTGGCTCGACGCCGTCGAGGTCATAGTGGGTGATTGGTTCGAGAAGATCGACGGCCTCGTTCATGTACGTCGTCATCTGCTCGAGCTCCGAGGGCGTGAGCGCTATGCGCGCGTAGTCCGCGATCTGCGCCACGTCGTCCTGGGACAGTGCCATGGCAGCCCTCCTTGCGGCTTGCTTGCGGCTTGCTTGCGGCTTGCTTGCGGCTTGCTTGCGGTTGCATGCGGTTGGCGTGCGTCGGGCGCACGCTTGCGGTTTGCATGCGACCCATCATACGCAAACGCGGCCCGCGCGGGAGGGCGCGCAGGCGCTCGCGCAACCGCACCGTTACGTTGCGGGGCTAGCGGCGGTCGGTACGGACGCTAGCCGCGGCCGGTCGGGACGCCGTCGCCCGAGTGCCGCCCGCGGCTCGTGCCGACCACAAAGCCCGCCGCGATGACCGCGACCATGGCGGAGGCCGAGAAGAGCACGGCCTGCACGCCGAAGGCGTCTGCCAAAAAGGGCGCCACCAAAAGCGGCAGCGTGCCGGCGCTGTTCATGCCGACGCGCATGACGGAAATGACGCGGCCCACCTGCTCGAAGCTGGCATAGCGCTGCGTGAGCGTGGTGCGGATGGGCCCCATGGCGCCAAAGCCCAGGCCCGTGACCAGCTGCCCCACGCACGCCCACGCGATGGAGCCCGTTCCCACGTAGATCATGGAGCCCACGCCCGTGACCAGGAGCATCGCGGAAAGCAGCGTGACGCTGAGCCGCTTGGCCGGCACGCGCATGGCCAGAAGCGACCCCGCCGTGCCGCCCACGCCCACGATGGCCGAGAGCCAGCCCATCCACTGCGCGCTCGCGTGCAGCACGTCGCGATAGAAGAGCGACTCGAGCGAGTCGAACGCGCCGTACGCGAAGAATCCCAGGAAGCCCACCAGGAAGAGCAGCCTGAGGCTCTTGTTGGCAAACGTGGCGCGCACGCCCTCGGCAAGGGACGACCAGAAGCCGGCGGATGCGAGTGCGGGGGCGCCGTCCGCCTCGCCCGCGGCGGGGGCGCCGGGAGCCGCATCGGGATCGCCGTTGGCAGCAGCCTGCGAGCGGTTGGGCACGACCTTCTCGCCCGTGGCACGCACGAGCGCCAGCGCGGGCAGCGGGGCAAACGCGAGCACCGCGAAGTCCGCCTGCGTTGGAAAGGCGGACACGATGAGCCCGCCGAGCGCCGGCCCCGCGACGACGGCGACGCTCGCGGCCGAGCTCACGAGGCTGTTGGCGCGCAGCAGGAACCGGTCGTCGGCGCTGACGAAGCGCGGGTACGCGTCCATGGCCGTGGTGGACAGGCCAAACAGCGAGCCCAGCAGCGCCGCGACCACGTAGAGCAGCGGGTAGCTGACGGGCAGGAGCCATCCCGCGAGGCCCGCCGCGGACATGAGCGCAAGGGAGAAGAGCAGCGTCCGTCGCGGTCCCACGGCGTCTATCAGCGGGCCCGCGGCTAGCCCCGCGACCACGAGCGCCATGTTGAGGACGAGCACCATGCCGGACACGGCGAACGCGTCCGCGTCGAGCACGTACGTGGCGCACCCGATGATCCCCACGAAGTACGTAGCCTGGAAGCCGAGCTGCATGAAGAAGCTCGCGGCCACGATCCGGGCCGCGGCTCCGGAGCGGGCGTTCTTCTCGCCCGCCGCGTCCCTCTTGCCCGCCGTCATGACCGCACCGGGGCGTCGGGCGCCACGCCGAGGAGCCGGCCCATCAGCTTTCCGTACGTGGCCGCGAGCACCTGCTGAAACAGCGTGCCCGCCACCACGGGGAACATGACCTGCGCGGGAAAGAACTGCGCCGCGATGACTGCCCCGCAGGATATGTTGCGCATGCCGCACTGGAACACCATCGCGACGGTGGACGGCACGCTCTGCCCCATGCGCCTCGCCAGCGCGAGCCCGGCCAGGTACCCCGTGGACGCGAACACCAGGATGAACGCGAGCACGCCCACGAGCTGTGGCGTCAGGTGCGTGAGGTACGGCGCGGCCCCCGTGGCGTTGGACGCGATCACGAGCACGATGGCCACGCGCGCCGCCGGCATGACGACGGGCGAGAGGGACGAGCCCGCCCAGCCGCGGGTGAGGTCGTTGAGCAGCATCCCGCACAGGGCCGGCAGCGCGACGGTCATCACGACCGAAAGCATCATGGGGCCGGCGTCCACGTGGACGGCGTGTCCCAGCAGAATCTGCAGCGTGGCCGGGATGGTCGCCGGCGCCAGGAGCGACGACACCATGAGCGTCGCGAGGCCCTGGGCAACGTCGCCGCCGTACATCGCGACCCACATGGTGGATATGGCCGCCACGGGCACGCTGTACTCCAGCACAAGGCCCGTCACGAGGTTGGGACTGCTTCCAAACAGGGCCTCTGCCAGCACAAACGCCACGACTGGCATCACGACGGACGCCAGGATGATGGTCGCGACCATGGGCAGCGGGTGGCGCACGGCATGAACCAGGTTGTGCAGCCCGTTGGTGAGCGCCCCCTGGAACGACACGAGCGCGAACAGCCACGGCACCGCTGGCTTCAGGCACGACAGCTGCGCCGGGAAGACGCACGCCGCCACGACGCAGCCGATGGCGATGGGCGCCATGTGCGCCCCGATGAACCTACCAAACGCCTGCCACGTGGTCACGATGCTCTTCTCCCCCTCACGCGGGCGCCGCATGCCGGCTGGCCGCCGGCTGTCGGCCGCTGCCAGCCGCTGACTGTCAGCCACAGCCGACCGCACCCGTGCGGTCAATCGTAGCAGACGCCGCCGACTACGCAGATGACGGGTGACGGCCGGCGCGCAGGCGCGAATCTGTGGAGAAGGGATGAACCGCGCCTGGAGGGATGAATGCGGGATTGATGGGCGGCTCTTCTCGCCCGCCCGCGGTGCCTGCGCGGACCGCGCCCCGTGGCCGAACGCGACGCATATAAAAGACTGGGGCAAGGCATGCGCGAGCCAAGTGCAAGCCGCCCGTGCCATGATGCGGCAATGACGGTGCTCATCTCACATACCACGGCGCCCTGGATCCTGTGCAGCCCACGGCTGCGCGCGGCGCTTGGCGCCTGTCGCGGGGTCGTGACGCTGGGCACGCCGCGCGAGCTTGCGGACCGCCTGCCAAACATTTGCAAGGTGCTAGGTTGGAACGCCGCTGGTTGCAGGGCAATCGACATCCTGGTCCGGCCGAGCACGAACCGGCGCAAGACGCAGCTGGCATACCCGCACGCCTGGACGCGCCCGCTTCCCGAGGGTGCGCTGCTGAGCCTCTGCGACGGGGTGGCGGTCGCATCCCCCGAGCTGTCGTTTCTGCAGATGGCGGAGTACCTCGACGTGATCGAGCTGGCGCAACTCGCGTGCAGCCTATGCGGTGGGTACTTCCCCAGCGCGGACGAGAGGGGCTTTGTTGACCGGCAACCGCTCACCTCGATCGAGCGGATTGACGGCTTCCTGGCAAAGCTGCGCGGAACGAGGAACGTCACGAAGGCGCGGCGGGCCCTGCGATGCGCCCACGACCACGCGCGGTCACCCATGGAGACCACGACGGCGATGCTTCTCTCGATGAGCAGGCGCCAAGGTGGGTACGGCCTCCCAAAGCCGCAGCTCAACCACCGCGTCGAGCTTCCCGGGGACGTCGCCGCCGCTGCTGGCACGGGCCACTTCACGGTGGACCTCTTCTACCAGCGGGCCGGCAAGCCCAGCGGCGTCGCCATCGAGTACCTGGGGCGCGCCTATCACAAGGACGTCGCGCGCGACATCACCCGCGAACTGCTGCTCAAGCGGGCGGGATGCCCCGTGGTCGACGTCACGATCAGCCAAATCGTCCGAAGCGACCTGAGGAACCAACTTGTTGGCGACATCGCGCACGAGATCGGCTATCGCCTCAGGAAGGGGACGCCGCGCATCCGCGAGCGCCGCAACGACCTGCTGAACCGAATCCTCCCCCACCCGTCGCAGATCTCCCCGGACGGAAGCGTCACGTGGGAGAAGCCGGCGTGGGCACTCCCGCCAGAGCTCGCAACCTAGCTCGACTGGCGGTGGGCGAATCTGCCAACGCCGCGGTTCCGCCGCGGACCGCTCACGGCACAAACAGCTTTATTAGTATCTAGCGCGCCAACCATCAGAGGGCGGCGCGCGCTTTTCGGCTGAAACACTGCGGAGAACCCCCGTCCCAGCCAGCCCAATCGCCCTGCCAACGTTGGCGCCGCGCGTACAGAACCCCAACGACCTTGCTACAACGCAAGAATCCTCAGGTTCTGTGCCGGCTACTTCGGACAAGCTGGCACAGAACCCACTGGACGTTGCACAGCCGCGCAACAATGAGCGGCTTCTGTGTGCCCTGGCTATCGTGGCTTCCAATTCAACGGTGTTCTGTACCAACAAAGATTCTAGTTGCAGACTTGATGTAGGCTGTTACCTGCAGCTATACGTTTTTGAACGACCACGCCTCGCACAGAACCCGCTGGTCCTACCGCACGGATGGTACAGAACCCACCTCACCCGTAAGCGACCACCCAGGGATGGCACAGTTTCCCAGTCTTCTTACGTAGGCTCGCAAAGTGAACGGAGATTTGTACCGGGCTCAAGGCGGCCGCCACACAGATCCCCCGCCACCTTGCCATGCGTTGCAACCTCAGCCTGGTTCTGTGCCGGCCCCCTCAAGCTCGCCACACAGAACCCCACCCACATCCACCACCCCGCAAACCTCCTGCGGGTTCTGTGCACGCCGCCCCTCCGCCCCACACAGAACCCGCACCTCGCGCCAGCCACCTCCCACCCCAAATTGCCACCGCCCAACTATGAATTGCCTGTGACGGCAGAAAATCCTCCCTGGAAGATTGAAAACATCGCACATGTCGGAGTAAAATCCCCCTTCGTAAGTAGGATTTACGTCAGGGCGACGCGCCAGACGCGCTGCCACCCCGGCACGAGTGACCAGGGACCCGCCCATCGCGAGTCCCGGCAAAGAGAGAGGCGCCATGTCACAGCTACTCAACATCTCCGGTCTTTCGGCAGGCACGGAGGAGAAACCCATCCTCCATGACATGAACCTTTCCGTGGGCGCGGGCGAGACCCACGTCCTCATGGGCCCCAACGGCGCGGGCAAGTCCACGCTCGGCCACGTCATCATGGGTGACCCCGTGTACAAGGTCTCCGGCGGCACCATCACGTTCGACGGCCAGGACATCACGGACAAGACCCCCGACAAGCGCTCGCTTGCGGGAATCTTCCTCTCCTACCAGGCCCCCGTCGAGGTCCCCGGCGTGCCCCTGTACAGCTTCCTGCGCACCATCACCCAGATGCGCCCCGAGCTCAAGATGACCGCGCGCAAGTTCCGCCAGCGCGTCGGCGAGATCTGCGACCAGCTCGACATGGGCCAGGGCTTCCTCACCCGCGAGCTCAACGTCGGCTTCTCCGGCGGCGAGAAGAAGAAGGTCGAGATGCTCCAGCTCCTGCTCCTCAAGCCCAAGCTGGCCATCCTCGACGAGACCGACTCCGGCCTCGACGTCGACGCCCTCTCCGTCGTCAGCCGCGGCATCGAGGCCTACCGCCGCGAGTGCGACGGCGCGCTCCTCATGATCACGCACAACACGCGCATCCTCGAGAAGCTCGACGTCGACCGCACCCACGTCATGGTCAAGGGCCGCCTCGTGGCCGAGGGCCCCGCGTCCCTGATCGACGACATCGACCAGAACGGCTTCGCGCGCTTCGAGCAGGACGGCGCGGCCGCCCAGAAGGCTGAGGCGTAGCAATGGCCGAGAAGAGCAAGAGGACCCAGGTCGAGGACGTCGACCGCTCCCTCTATGACTTCGTGAAGTCGGAGGAGGGTTACGAGCGCTACGCCGACGGCCTCACGCCCGACATCGTCCGCGCCATCAGCGCCAAGAAGGACGAGCCCCAGTGGATGCTCGACCTCCGCCTGAAGGCGCTCGAGATCTACCAGGACAAGCAGATGGCCTCCAACTGGGGCCCCAGCATCGCGGGCCTCGACATGGACCACATCTCCACGTATGTGAGTCCCAAGACCAAGCAGGCCAAGGACTGGAACGACGTCCCCAAGGACATCAAGGACACGTTCGAGCGCCTCGGCATCCCCGAGGCCGAGCGTGAGAGCCTCGCCGGCGTCGGCGCCCAGTACGACTCCGAGATCGTCTACCACAACATGCGCGAGGAGGTCGCCAAGCAGGGCGTCGTCTACACCACGATCGAGGACGCCATCCACGACCCAAAGTGGGAGCCCGTCGTGCGCGAGTACTTCGGCACGCTCATCCCGCCCACGGACCACAAGTTCGCGGCACTGCACTACGCGGTGTGGTCCGGCGGCTCGTTCGTCTACGTGCCCGAGGGCGTGCACCTCGACTACCCGCTGCAGAGCTACTTCCGCCTCAACGCGCAGGGCGCCGGCCAGTTCGAGCACACGCTCATCATCGTCGAGCCCGGCGCTGACCTGCACTTCATCGAGGGCTGCTCCGCCCCCAAGTACTACGAGGCTAACCTCCACGCCGGCGCCGTGGAGCTCTTCGTGAAGGACCACGCGCGCCTGCGCTACTCCACGATCGAGAACTGGTCCAAGAACATGTACAACCTCAACACCAAGCGCGCCACGGTCGGCGAGGACTCCAAGATGGAGTGGGTCTCGGGCAGCTTCGGCAGCCACGTCAGCTACCTCTACCCCACCACGATCCTCAAGGGCGACCGCGCGAGCTGCGAGTACACGGGCATCACGTTCTCCGGCGCCACGCAGGACCTCGACACGGGCTGCAAGTTCATCCTGCTCGGCAAGGACACCAACGTCTCCGCGGACGCCAAGTCCATCAGCAAGGACGGCGGCGTCAACACGTTCCGCTCGTCGGTCTTCGTCGGCAAGGACGCCACCAACGCCCGCGCCACGGTCAGCTGCTCGTCGCTCATGCTCGACGACATCAGCCGCTCCGACACCATCCCCCAGATGGACATCCGCAACAACACGGCGCAGGTCGGCCACGAGGCCACCATCGGCCGCATCTCCGACGACACGATCCTCTACCTCATGAGCCGCGGCTGCTCCGAGGCCGAGGCCAGGACCATGGTCGTCAACGGCTTCGCAGACCCGGTCTCCAAGGAGCTCCCGCTCGAGTACGCCGTCGAGATGAACAACCTGATCAAGATCGAGATGGAAGGGGCGATCGGCTAATGGCAAGCTACACCGCCGAGGAGCCCACGGTCACCCTCGAGCGCGTCAACACGCCGCCCGCGCAGACCTGGAACTACCTCAAGACAAACGACATAACGCTCACCGTCCCCAAGCTCTCGCGCAAGGGAGACGTCTACTTCGCGCTTCCCCGCCTCTTCGACAAGGTCGAGACGGGCATGGGCCAAAAGGTTACCGACTGGGTCACCTCCCAGGCCGCTGACTCCACGTACGTCGAGGTAAAGGCGGGCGAGAAGAACCATGCCCCCATCGTCGTGGACGTTGACTCCAACGCGGGCACCGTGCAGGACGCGGGCGTCCTCGTCCGCCAGGGCGCGAGCGCCACGGTCGTCGTGGTCGCCCACGGCACCTCCGCGGAGCCCCAGACGTCCGCCGCGCTCGTGAGGATCATCGTGGAGGAGGGCGCGCACCTCTCGCTCGTGGAGGTCGTCGCCACCACGGACGCGCACCATCACCTCGAGTCCGTCGGCATCCACGCGGACGCGGGCGCCACGCTCGACATCCGCCAGTTCCTGCTCGGTGCGGGCGTCACGGCGCTCGGCACGTGCGCGACGCTCGCCGGCGACAACGGCCGCGTCAGCCTGCAGACCCACTACCTGGGCGAGCACGAGCAGACGCTCGACATCAACCACGTCGTGCGCATGGCCGGCAAGAACGGCCGCGCCGAGGTGCACGAGAACGGCATCCTCAACGACAGCGCCCGCAAGTCGCTGCGCGCCACGATCGACCTGATCCACGGCGGCTCCGGCTCCAAGGGCAACGAGGCCGAGACCGTGCTCGTCAACGGCGACGGCGTCGTCAACAAGACCATGCCGGTCATCCTCTGCGACGAGGACGACGTCCAGGGCAACCACGGTGCCACGATCGGCTCCGTCGAGCCCGAGCAGATCGACTACCTCATGGACCGCGGCCTGTCCCGCGACGAGGCCACCAACCTCTTCGTGCGCGCGCTGTTCGACGACGCCCTCATCGAGGCGGACCAGCCCCTGGCCCGCAAGGCCGTCTTCGAGCGCGCCCAGCAGGTGCTCGGGGCCGAGGTCGCCCAGAATCTTCTCGACACCCTGGGCCTCGAGCTCGCGGCAGACGCGGGCGAGAAGGACGCGGACGCACAGGCAACCGCAACGGCCACGAAGGAGAGCGCGGACTGATGCTAACCACCCAACAGCTTGCAGACATCGAGCAGAACCCCTACAAGGCGGACTTCCCGCTGCTCGCACAGAACCCCGACCTCACGTTCCTGGACAGCGCCGCCACGGCGCAGCGCCCGGAGGTCGTGCTCGACGCGGAGCGCACGTTCTACACCACGATGAACGCCAACCCCCTGCGCGGCCTGTACCGCCTCTCCGTCGAGGCGACCGAGGCCATCGACGAGGCCCGCAAGACCATCGCGCGCTTCATCGGCGCGGTGGACGAGAAGGGCGACCCCCAGGGCAACCAGATCGTCTTCACCCGCAACGCCTCCGAGTCGCTCAACCTCGTGGCGCGCACGCTGGGACCCAAGGTCGTGCTCGGCCCGGACGACGAGGTCGTCATCAGCATCATGGAGCACCACTCCAACCTGATCCCGTGGCAGCAGCTCTGCCGTGCCACGGGCGCCAAGCTCACGTACCTGCGCCTGGACGATGACTTCCGCATCACGCCGGAGGAGGTCGCCGCCAAGATCGGCCCGCACACCAAGATCGTGTCCGTCACGCAGGTCAGCAACGTCCTGGGCGTCCAGAACGACGTCAAGGCCATCGCGCGGCGCGCGCACGAGGTCGGCGCCTACATGGTGGTCGACGGCGCGCAGTCCGTGCCCCACGTCCCAGTCAACGTGCGGGACCTCGACTGCGACCTCATGGCCTTCTCGGCCCATAAGCTGGGCGGCCCGATGGGCATCGGCGTGCTGTGGGGAAAGAGCGAGGTGCTCGACGCCATGCCGCCGTTCCTCACGGGTGGCGAGATGATCGACTCCGTGACGGAGACGGACGCCGTCTGGGCGCCCGTGCCGCAGAAGTTCGAGGCCGGCACGCAGGACGCCGCCGGCTCCTTCGCGACCAAGGCCGCCATCGACTACCTCGCAAGCAAGGACATGGCCAAGCTCGAGGCGCGCGAGCGCGAGCTTGCCACCTACCTTACCGACCGCCTGAACGACCTCCCCTACGTGGACGTCATCGGCCCCAAGGACGGCAGCAGGCACGTGAGCGCGGTCGCGTTCAACGTGCGCGGCGTGCACCCGCACGACGTGGCCTCGATCCTGGACATGTCCAACGTCTGCATCCGCGCCGGCCACCACTGCGCGCAGCCGCTGCTCAACTACCTCGAGGTGGAGAACCGCGCCACCTGCCGCGCGAGCGTGGCGTTCTATAACGACAAGGCCGACATCGACCGCCTGGTCGAGGGGCTGGACAAGGTCTGGTCCATCTTTGGCGGCGCCGTCGACACGAAGGAGGCGTAGCATGGACCGCTCCACACCGGCAAGCCTGTACAACGCGCAGTTCATGGACCACGTCGCCCACCCCGACTACAAGTACCAGATGGACGACCCCACCTACACCCACTACGGCGTCAACCCCTCCTGTGGGGACGAGCTCACGTTCTCCGTCAAGATCGGGGACGACGGCCGCATCGAGGAGGCCGCCTACCAGGGCCACGGCTGTGCCGTGAGCCAGGCCTCGGCCGACATGATGAGCGACCTCATGGTGGACAAGACCCCCCAGGAGGCCATCGAGCTCTGCAAGCTCTTCGGCCGCATGGTCAGGGGAGAAGAGACGGACGATTCAAAGCTCGCGGCCCTCGACGAGGCCGCGTCCCTCAAGGACGTGAGCCACATGCCCGCGCGCGTGAAGTGCGCGGAGCTTGCGTGGCGCACCCTCGAGGAGATGCTCGAGAACGGCTCCGGCGAGCCTGGCTCCACCGCGACCGCCAGCTGCACGATGCCGCCTCACACCCACGACGGGCAGGAGTAGGCACCATGGCTTCCATGTTCTCCACAAAGGGGCGCTACGCCCTCAGGATCATGGGCGACCTGGCCACTCACCCCGGTTGGGTGTCGCTCGGCGACGTCGCGAAGCGCCAGGGCATCTCGCGCAAGTACCTGGAGCAGGTCGTCTCGCTCATGCACAAGGCGGGCTTCGTGGAGAGCCTGCGCGGCAAGGGCGGCGGCTACCGGCTCACGCGCGAGCCTCGCGAGTACACGCTTGGCGCGATCCTGCGCGCGGCGGAGGGTTCCCTGGCTCCGGTCGACTGCCTGGACTGCACCAACGACCACATCTGTCCGCAGTTCGAGACCTGTCCCACGGTCACGATGTGGCGTGACCTAGGCAAGGTGACGGCATCGTACCTGGACAGCAAGACGCTCCAGGACATAGTGGACCAGATGCACGAGCGCGCGGACGGCGCTGCGGAGGAGCCTGCGAGCCCTGCGCACTAGCGAACGCACCGTGCGCCAACAAGAACGACGCACCAGCAAGGGGTCGCCATGTCACACGGCATGGCGACCCCCTTTCCTATCTAGCGCCACGGGCTGGGCGAGCGTCTGAAGCCCCCCGACAAGAATTTTTGGACCTCGTGCACTTGAAGGGGGTTTGAGGGTACTTTTGCCCGCCCCAGACACCAAGCCAATACGGGACAACCGACGTTCAGTCATGTCAATTAGTCATTCGTACCAGATGCCGCGGAGCAAGTCACCATCAGTCGCCCAAATTGGGTCTCGAGCTCCAAATTCCGCCCGCCAAAGCACCCTCAAACCCCGGCCGCGTGCAACGCAGTCGGAAATTCCTTCCGCAGACAGCTCTCGGGAATGGACAGGCTCAAACCGCGCCGTTCGGCCAGGCGCCTCAGGCAGCACACCCAGCCGCCACAGCCCCTACTCCTCCACAGCCTGAACGTCCCAGGCATGGTTGCTGATGAAGTTGTAGCACGCCATCGAGACCTGCTCGTCATCCTCACCCAGTTGCAGGACCTGGTCGTAACCAATCTTCCCGCCAGTGGAAAGGTCGATCAACGCCCTCAGCCCTTGCGTGGAAACCCCAAAGCTGTCCAGACTGCCGTTCGCATTGGCGTCCGCCACGAGCCACGGCCAGTTGGGAGCCCAGACCTCGACATGGTGGTCGCCTATCGCCTGGCTGTACATCATGGCGTAGCCGACGTCTCCCGCCACGTCCGGCTCCGTGCCGTCCATGTAGTACAGCTCGGCCAGCTCGCCCTTGTAGGACGCGGAGGCGTTCTCGTATCCCTTGGCATAAATGACGAGGCCGTCAGCGACCTTCACGACGTCCACCTTGTCGCGCCAGTAGGAAGGCAGCGTGCACCTGAAGTGCTCCGCCTCCACCACGTAGGCCGAGTCGCTCGTCGTCGCAGACCCACCGCCCGAGTCGTTCGATCCGTTCGTGGTGTTCGAGGTTCCATTCGTCTGGTTCGACTTGTCTGCGGCCCCATCGGAATCCGACTTGTCCGAGTCGTTTGCCTTCGCGTCGCCCGCGGACTTGCCGGACTTCCCCTTCGCCTTCGGCTTCTTTACGACCTTCTGCGCCGCAGTCTGCCCCCTGCCCGTCGTGGACGTCGCAATCGCATACACACCCAGGCCGGCTACCACGACGGCAAGCACGATCGCCGTCACGACCAGCCACTTGGGAACCGAGCCCTTCGGCTTGCCGCCATGGTCGCCGTCTCCGCTGGCTGGCACCTCCGCCGCATCCGCGCTGGTCGGCGGCACGGGACTCGCCGCCGCCCCGTCGTCCAAGGCATCCGCGGCATCGCCAGCACGCGACCGCGCCTCGCTCAGGTCGAACCCGCATTGCGTGCAGAACTTCGTGTCGTCTGGCAGCTCGCTGCCGCAGTTGGGACAGAACATCTTGCCCTCCGCATGCGTCACGCGGGCGGACCACACCCGCAGCGACTTTCAGGTCCTTTGCAAGAAGTATGACCCAGCGGCGCGCCGGCGTTGCGTCGCATTCGGCGCGCGGTCTCTGCAGCCAACCCGCCGCACCCGCCGCAACCTCGCGCCAACAAGAAAGGGGCCAGCCTCGCGGCCAGCCCCTAAACGCTCTAAAGCAAGGGAGAAGATCTTCTCCCCTATCGAACCCCTAACGGGAGGTGAGGCTTATGCCCAGCCCTTGCCGTCGGAGCCGAAGTCCTTGATGAGGCCCTCGGCGGTGTCGACGATGGCATCGAAGCCCGGCTTCAGGAACTTGCGAGGATCGTAGTTCTTGCCCTCGAGGTCCTTGCCGCTCTCGACGTACTTGCGCATCGCGGCGTGGAAGGCAAGCTGCAGCTCGGTGTTGATGTTGATCTTGGCGACGCCGAGGCTGACGGCCTTGAGCACCTGCTCCTTGGGGATGCCGGAGCCACCGTGGAGGACGAGCGGCAGGTCGCCGGTCTTGGCCTGGATGGCGGCCAGACGGTCGAAGTTCAGGCCCTTCCAGTTTGCGGGATAGGGGCCGTGGATGTTGCCGATGCCGCAGGCCAGGAAGTCGACGCCCAGCTCGGCGATGGCAGCGCACTGCTCGGGATCGGCCAGCTCGCCCTCGGCGGTGACGCCGTCCTCGGTGCCGCCGATGCCGCCGACCTCAGCCTCGATGGACAGGCCCTTGGAGTGGGCGAGCTTCACGAGCTCCTTGGTGTGGTCGATGTTGGTCTGGAACTCGGCCTCGTGGGAGCCGTCGTACATGATGGAGGTGAAGCCGGCGTCGATGCACTTGAAGCAGTCCTCATAGGAGCCGTGGTCGAGGTGCAGCGCGACGGGGACGGTAATGTTCATGGAGTCAAGCATGTCACGGACGACGTCGGCGACGGTCTTGAAGCCCTTCTGCCACTTGGCTGCGCCGGACGTGCACTGGATGATGACCGGGGACTGGGTCTCCTCGGCCGCGGTGAGGATGGAGCGGGTCCACTCGAGGTCGTTGGTGTTGAAGGCTGCGATTCCGTAATGGCCAGCCTTTGCCGCCTGAAGCATGTGAGCAGCGTTAACGAGCATGTGTACCTCCATTTGACGTGATGGACGTTCTCACTTCAGATATATTACCGCGAAATTTCCCGCCTAATCCCCGGGGCGAAAGCTTATGCGGAATTTTGCCCTTCTCGTCCACTTGTCCCCGATTTGTATGCATTTGCCGCGCGGGTGCCGCGGGCGAGAAGGACGGCACCCCAGGTCGCGGCCCCTTCGGGACGCGGGCGGCGCTGGCGGCGCACTGCAGCGTCCGTTACGGCTTACATTGACTTCATGAAGTTGTGGCGCCGCGGGGGCCGATGCCTATAGTCGGGTAAGCAATTCTTGAGGGATGCCCGCCGCGTGGCGGGCGCGGCTCCGCGCGGCGGGGCCAAACACAGGAAGGGTTGGTCTTTCGATTGGCTTTCGACCAGATGAATCGCCAGTACGACGCGGCTTCGGCGGACAAGACGACCGTGCAGCCCAGGGGCTCGTACCAGGCGGGCGGCGCACGGCAGACGGGCCAGGCGGGTGGTACCTACCAGCCGCAGGGCTACGGCTACCAGACGCGCCAGCAAAGCTATGCGGCAGACAAGACGACGGTGGCCCCGGCGGGCCAGGCGGGCCGGCGCCCCGGCAGGACGACGGCGACCCCGCGCGACGCGTACGGCAGCGCGTATCGCGACGCCTACCAGGCGGACCGCACGCAGGTGGCGCCCGCGGCGCAAGGCGAGGGCGACGGCAGCCAGCCGCAAGACGGCAAGAAGGGCATCCTGTCCGAGTTTTCCGGCTCGGCGGTCATCGCGAGTGCGCTCGCGTCCGTCACGTCCTTTGCGCTGCAGTCCAAGATCGGCCTCGCCGGCTCGCTCATCGGCGTGGGCGTGGCCGCCGCAGCGACGACCATCGCGTCGCAGGTCTACAAGGGCATGCTGAGCGCCTCCGCAGAGAAGCTCAAGGGACTCTCCAACGACTCCCCCGCCGACGACGCGGACAGCCTCACGCAGAACCTGCGCTCCGACGCGGGCACCACGCAGGCGTGGGCCACGCCCGTCTCGCTTGACGACGCGGCCCAGACCGAGGGCGTGGCGGAATCCGGCACGCCCATCGCGCCGCAGAGCATGCGCAGCGCGGCCCAGACCAGGCACGGCAAGGTCGTCAAGCGCCGCACCGCCATCGTGCTGGCGGCCGCCGCGATTGCCGCCGTGCTCGTGTACGCGCTCGTCGTGAACCTCGCGACGGCCGGCCAGGGCATCGGCCCCACCACCACCGCAACCACGTCCCAGACGCAGTCCACGGACAGCAGCCAGACCGACTCCACGGCAGACAACCAGAAGAGTACGGACGCCAACGCCAAGTCTGACGCTAACAAGCAGAAGGACGAGAAGGGCGACTCCAAGTCCTCCAACGGCACCTCTGGCACGAGCAGCACGGACTCCGGCACCGGCGCGTCATCCAACTCTGGCACCAGCTCCACCAGCGGCAGCGGCACGAGCTCCACCTCCGGCACCAGCTCGACCAGCGGCAGCGGCACCGGCTCCAACTCCACCTCGGGCTCTGGCACCAGCTCCAACTCCGGCAACTCCGGCTCCACGGACAGCGGCAACACCAGCTCAGGCACCGGCACCAACTCCGGCTCCAGCGACAGCGACTCGAGCACCACGTCCAACTCCGGAACCAGCACGAGCGGCAACTCCGCCAAGTCCACCGGCACCACGAGCACGACCTCGAGCACGAACTAGTTCTTCTCCCCCGCACGCGCCGGCGGCCGGCGCGGCGCAGGCAACCGCAAGACAGACGCCCCAACCGCACGCGAACGAAAGGACCCCACATGGAACGACCCAACGCATGGCTCGACTACACGGACGCGCAGCTGGACGACCTGACGCGCATCTGCGACGGATACAAGGGCTTCATCAGCGCAAACAAGACGGAGCGGGAGTTCTGCGCGGCCGCCGTGGCCCAGGCCCGCGAGGCCGGCTATCACGACCTGTCGGAGCTCGTGGAGCAGGGCACGGCGCTAAAGCCAGGTGACAGGATCTACTGCTCCAACCACGGCAAGGGCCTGCTCCTGATCGAGCTGGGAACGGAGCCGCTCGCGCGCGGCCTCAACATCCTGGGCGCGCACATCGACTCGCCGCGCCTGGACGTGAAGCAGAACCCGCTGGAAGAGAAGAGCGAGCTAGCCACGCTGGACACGCACTACTACGGCGGCATCAAGAAGTATCAGTGGGTCACCATCCCGCTGGCAATCCACGGCGTCATCTGCAAGAAGGACGGCACGACCGTGCCCGTGTGCGTGGGCGAGGCGCCGGACGACCCCGTGTTCTGCGTGTCTGACCTGCTGATTCACCTCTCCAAGGAGCAGCTTGCCAAGACCGCCGCGGACGTGATCGAGGGCGAGCTGCTCGACGTGATCGTAGGCAACCGCCCCGTCAAGGTGAACAAGCCCGCGGCCGGCGCGGGCACCGACGATGCCGCGGCCGAGAAGGACGGCTCCGCCGACGGAAAGGCAGCCGCAAAGGAGGCCGTGAAGGCGGGAGTGCTCGATCTTCTCGCCCGCGAACTGGGCGTGAGCGAGGAGGACTTCCTTTCCGCCGAGCTCGAGGTCGTGCCGGCCGGCCCCGCGCGCGACCTGGGGCTTGACCGCTCGCTCATCCTGGGCTACGGGCAGGACGACAGCTCGTGCGCCTACCCCAGCCTCGTGGCGCAGCTCGAGTGCGAGGCGCCGCGGCGCACGGCCGTCACGATCCTGGTGGACAAGGAGGAGATCGGCTCCGTGGGTGCCACGGGCATGACCAGCAGGTTCTTTGAGGACGCGATTGCCGAGGTCATGGAGCTGGCCGGCGAGGGCGGCGAGCTGGCGCTGCGTCGCTGCCTGCGCAGGTCGCGCATGCTGAGCTCCGACGTGAGCGCGGCGTACGACCCGAGCTACGCATCAGTCTTCGAACCAAAGAACTCCTGCTACCTGGGGCACGGCCTCACGTTCAACAAGTACACGGGCAGCCGCGGCAAGTCCGGCTCCAACGACGCGAATGCCGAGTACGTGGCGCTGATCCGCCGTTGCATGGACGATGCGGGCGTGCACTTCCAGACCGCCGAGCTGGGCAAGGTCGACGCGGGCGGCGGCGGAACCATCGCCTACATCCTGGCGAAGTACGGCATGGACGTGATTGACTGCGGCGTGCCGGTGCTGTCGATGCACGCGCCGTGGGAGGCCACGAGCAAGGCCGACGTGTACGAGGCGTACCGCGGGTACAAGGCGTTCCTGCAGCTAGACTAGCTGCGGATTCTAGTCCGACATAGTTGCAAGTTTGTGGCGCGCGGCCTCCCGACGGGGTCGCGCGCCTTTCCGTTTGGGGCGGGCGAGCGCTGCCGGCTGGTCCTGGGGATGCGGCACAGAACCCCTGGCTCGTTACGAAGGGCCGCAACGAACGCGGGGTTCTGTGCGGGACCGAGGGGCCCGATGCGGGTTTGGAAGGGTTCTGTACCAGACGTCACGACCGGCCGAATTTGAGGTAAGCCCCCTACCTGGCATTTCTTGTTGATTGGCGACTTCGACCTGACACAGAAACCGGGCTTCATTGCGAGCGCGTGGTACAGAACCGCCTGGTCCTGGCAGGGCATCACCCCAGGCGGCACAGAACCCAACGAATCTCGCGAGGGCCCGCAAGGAACTCCTGGTTCTGTACAACACTGCAAGACCACCTGATACAGAACCCCTGACTCCTTGCAAGTCGTAGCAATGAGCACGGGGTTCTGTGCGGGACCGAGGGGCCCGATGCGGGTTTGGGAGGGTTCTGTACCAGGTGTCGGTCGTAGCGGCTTCAGACACGCCCGCCCCACCTGCGATCATACGTTTCTCAACCACAAGGCCTGGCACAGAACCCCAGTGACCTTGCAGAGCGGTGGTACAGAACTGTCCGCTTTTGGAGGATGGGTCTCCGAGATGGCACAGAACCCAGGAATCCTCGCGTGGCGCAGCAAGGATCGCCGGGTTCTGTGCACCATTCCCTGGGAGCCGTGCACAGAACCCACCCCACGTTTCAACTCGTCGCAAAGAGCGGAGGGTTCTGTACGCGCCGAGACGGCCCATTGCGGCTTCGGAGGGGTTCTGTACCATTCGGCAGTCGCGATGTCCTTTGGGGCAGCCGCCTCACCAGCGATCATATGTTTCTCAACCATATAGCCTGGCACAGAACCCTCGCGTCCTTGCAACAAGGTGGTACAGAACCCGTCTCGACTGGCAACGGGTCAGTCAGGGTGACACAGAACCCAAGGCTTCCTACGCGATGTGGCAGGAATCGTTGGGTTCTGTGCGGACTTTCGCGGACGTCGTGAGCGCGCTGGCACAGATCCCACAGTTCGTTGCCCGGTGCCGTAACGAACGTTGGGTTCTGTGCACGAGCCGCAGCGCTAGGCCAGCGTGCTCGGCATTTCGTTGGGTTCTGTGCACTTGCGGTCGCGCCGCAGCCGCTGGCGCCGCGGCCGCCGGCGTCGCCGCCTACTCGTGCTGCTCCATGAAGCGCTCCACGCACGCGTTGTACTCGTCCTTGCACTCGACGTGGGCGTTGTGCGTCGCACCCTTGAAGAGCTCCCACTCGCAGTTGGGGATGCGGTCCACCACCTGCTTCGCGATGTAGGGCGTGCACTCGTCCGCGCCGCCGGAGGTGTAGAGCGTCGGGATCTCGATCTTGTAGAGGTCGTCCGTTATGTCCCAGTGGCTGAGCTTGCCGGTGACCACGAATTCGCTCTTGCCCTGCATGAAGTGGTAGAGCTCGTCGCCAGGCTCGTCCGCGGGGCGCACGTACTTGGGGTCGAGCTCGCTGTCGAGCTGCTTCTGCACGTGGCGGCGGTAGTACTCGTTGGACGCCGCGACCACCTCGGGGCGCGTGTAGTCGCCGTCGCGGTCGGCTTGCTCCAGGGCCTCGCGCATCTCCTTGGGCAGGTAGCTACGCAGACGGATCGCCTCCTCCAGCCACAGGTCGAGCGACGCCGGTCCCGACGCTACGACCATGCTCGCGACGCCCGCCGGCAGGTGGGTCGCGTACTGCATTGCGAGCATGCCGCCCCACGACTGCCCAAGCAGGTGCACGTGGTCGAGCCCCAGCGCCTCGCGCACGCAGACGAGCTCCTCCTCCGCAAACTCCGCGCTCCACTTGTCGTACAGCGGCGGGCACGGCGACTTTCCGCAGCCCAGCGCGTCGTAGTAGATGACGGCGCGCCCGTACTTCTCCGCAATGCCATCGAGCGACGTTATGTAATAGTGCGCCGCGCCGGGGCCACCGTGGATCGCGAGCAGCGGCAGCTTGCCCGGCTCGCACTCGCCCACGATCCGGTAATAGGTCTGGTAGCCGGCAAACGGCACGTAGCCCTCGCGAATGCGCGGCGCGGGCGCGCCGGCCGTGCGCGACGCCTCGCTTGTGGTGGTGTCCTTGGTGCTCATGTGCATATCCCCCGTTCCTGAATGCGCAGGACCTCGCGGGCGAGAAGCCCAATCCTGCGTAGTTGGGCCACAGTTTCGTATCGTTTGTCTGTTGATATTAGCGCTCCGCATGAACCCAAACTTGGCCGTATCTATACTGCAACCTGTATGTTTCGAGTCGTCTAGGAGAATCATGTCTGCATCAAGCGTTCTGTTTGCGGTGGTCTCGTTCGCAACCGCCATCGCAGTGATCTGTCTGTGCATACGCTGGCGGCGTCTAAGTGCCACGGAGGGGTATCGGAGGCTCTCCGCTAGTACCTATGTCTGGGCCCTCTCCTATGCAATACTTCCCATCGCGCTGGGCGTCCTGTGCCTGATGGGCTACTACAAGGGAAGCCCGCTCGCGCCGTTTTTGCTAGCGGCGGCCGTGTTCGTGTGCGTGATGGGCACGCTTCACCGCGAGAACGGCAAGACGTTCCTGCGCACGGTGCGCGACTTTGTGGGCGCGTACGCCCCCAGGGGAAGCAGGCCGCACTGGCCCAAGGCTCCCAAGTTCATGTCCAAGCGCTCCGCAAAGCACCGCGAGCGCCGCGAGGCCCGCGCGGAAGCCAAGCGCAAGAAGGCCGAGGCCGCGGCGGCCGCGGGCAAGCAGCCCAGCCGCCTCTCCACGTGGGCGCACCAGACGCTCGCGCCGTGGGCCAAGACCGACTTCGTGCGCCTGTGCGTGGCGGCGCTGTTTGCCTTCATCTCGCTCGAGATCTGCTGGCACATCAACCTTCTTACCATGAACTTCCTGAGCCGCCTGATCGACTGGGCCATGATCCTGTTCGCGATGACCGCGCTGTACTTCCTCTTCCAGCGTCGCAGCTGGGGCGCCGTCGCGGTGGCCGTCGCGTGCTTTGTCCTGGGCGTTGTCGAGTACTTCGTCGTGGTGCTCAAGGGCTCCGTCATCCAGGCGGGCGACATCTACGCACTGGGCACGGCGGCTGCGGTCTCGGACGGCCTGCGCTTCGACTTTGGCGGCACGGTGCTCCTGGGCGCCGCGGCGCTCGACCTGTCGCTCCTCGCGCTCGGCCGCATCAGCCCGCGCGTGAGCAACGCGGCGGCCGGCCTCGACTCCGCCAAGGAGGTCGAGCCCGACACCTATGCCAGCACAAAGGCCGCCGCAAGCGAGGCCACGGGCGAGAAGAACGCGGCCCCGTCGCAGCAGGCATCTGCCAGCCAGGACGCCGCGGCCGGCGCCACGGGCAGCAAGCCCAAGGCCGCCCGCAAGCCCCGAAGGGTCGCGCGCGTGGCCATCAACGTACTTCTCGCCGTGGTGTGCGCGACGGGCGCGTGGGGGTCCACGCACCTGGCGTACGCGTGGACGCAGCTTCTGGGCACCAAGTTCTGGCAGCCGGTCATCGCGTACTCCGACCACGGCTTTTTGACCAGCTTCTTCAGCATGTGGTACGGCATGCCGATCGAGGTCCCCAAGGGCTACACCACGGCCAAGGCCAAGAAGATCGAGAAGACGCTCGCCAAGGAGTACGACAGCTCCGACGCCGCGAAGACGTACAAGACGGCCAGCAAGCAGTTCAACCAGGTAAAGCCAACCGTCATCTTCGTGCAGAACGAGACGTTCTCGGACCTGTCGAAGTTTTATGACCTGGGCTACACCGGCTACACCGGCCCGGAGTACTTCAACTCCATCAGCGACGCGCTCGCGCGCGGCACGCTCGACGTGTCCGTTGTGGGCGGCGGCACCTGCAACTCCGAGTTCGAGTTCCTGACCGGCAACTCCATGGCGTACGTGGGCACCGGCAAGTACCCGTACAACCTGTACAACTTCTCCAACGTGAACAGCCTCGCCAAGCAGTTCAAGGCGCTGGGCTACGGCACCATCGCCATCCATCCAAACGTCCCCAGCAACTGGAACCGCGACAAGGTGTACCCGCAACTGGGCTTTGACCAGTTCCTGAGCATCAGCGACTTCGAGGGCGCGCCCGTGTTCCACAACGGCGTGACCGACCTCTCCACGTACCAGAAGATGCTCGACCTCATAAAGGCATCCGACAAGCCGCTCTTCCTGACCGACATCACGATGCAGAACCACACCGGCTACGACACCGGCAACATCCCGGCGGACCGCCTGACCAACTACCAGCTCAAGAACGTCAACGCGTACGAGAACGCTGAGTTCAACGAGTACGTGAGCTGCATCAAGGCGTCCGACGAGGACCTGAAGGTCTTCATGCAGGAGCTGCGCCAGCTGGACAAGCCCGTCGTGCTCGTGTTCTACGGCGACCACCAGCCCAACATCAGCTCCAACTACCTTAACGACGCCGTGTACCCCAACGAGGACTCCAGCTCGCTTTCCCATCAGCTGCGCACGTTCAAGACCCAGTACCTCATCTGGGCAAACTACGACGTGGCCGGCACCCCCGCCACCAGCACCAACAAGGAGATTAGCCTCAGCTACCTGAGCAGCTACATGATGGAGCTGATCGGCGCGCCGCTGACCAACCACCAGAAGGCCAACCTGCAGACCGCGCTCAAGATGCCGGAGCTCACGCTCATGGGCTACTCTGACACCAACGGCAACTGGAAGGAGACCTCCACGGACCTCACGGAGGCCACCGTGAGCGGCAGCTCCGACGCAGCCAAGGCCTACCGCGACCTCGACATGGTGCAGTACCTGGAGTTTGGCTCCAAGGTCAAGCACTAGCCACCACAGCCGCCTAAAGACAGACGCAAGATGACGTCCACAACGGACACGCAACGCAAGGCCGCCCCCCGCATGCAGAAGCGCGTGCGGGGGGCGGCCCGCGCCGTTAGGGGCGATCTTCTCCCCCGGCTCCTCCCCCGAATCGCGCCGTGCCTCGCCATCGTGGCGGTGACCGCGCTCATGGTGGGCATCCAGGCGGGCGAGAAGAGCGTGCTCATTGGCACGGACACCACCTTTCACTTCCAGCGCTTCTACGACGCGTACATGCAGCTGCGCACGGGCAGGTTCAGCTGGTTCCAGACCAACTTCGGCTTCCAGCAGTGCGGCCGCGTGGTCAACGCCGTGTACGGCCCGCTCTTCGCGTACCTGATGGGCGCTGTGCTTCTGGCGTCCGGCACGTGGCTGCGCTTCCAGATCGTGGTCAACGCAGCCGCCTACCTGCTCTGCGGTCTCGGCATGTACGCCTTCTGCCGGCGCGCCCAGGAGGCGAGCCTTGCATCTGCCTGCGCGACGCGCGGCATGTCATACGCGGGCGAGAAGGACGGCCCCCTCGCCCCGCGCGCGGTGTCCGTGCGACGCATCGTTGCGTGCGCCGTCGCCATCGCCTACATGTGCGTGGGCTGGGAGGCCCGCTGGCAGACCAACTCCAACATGGGCGCCTGGGGAGCGATCCTGGCCCCCTACCTTGGGCTTGTCTGCGTGAGGATGCTGGTGCCCGGCACGCGCCGCCGCGACGTTCCGGCCAGCGGGCGCCACACGGGCACCCGCCCGCGCGTGGGCGTGCTGAGCCTCGCGCTGGTGGTGGCGGTCATGGCGCAGATCCACCTGATGAGCTGCGCCATGTTCCTGCTGGTGCTTGTGCCGTTCTGGGTGCTGGGCATGGTGCGCGCCACGCGCCCCGGCGAGCGCCGCGACATGCTCCTGCGCACGCTGGCTGCGGCGGGCGTGGCCCTGGTGCTCACGGCGGACGTGTGGGCCGGCCTGGCGGAACTCATGCTCAAGAACCACACGGCTCAGCCCGTGGGCATGATGCTGGGGGCGGGCGCCCTCGGCCTTGACCTGGGGCTCTTCTCCAAACTGACCATCGGAATCCTGCCGCTTGCGCTGCTGGCCGTCGCCCTCGCGTGGGCGTGGCGCCGCCACGACGCCGTGGCGCTGCCGCTCGCGGCCGTGGGCGCCGCATTCCTGCTGGTTTCCAGCCGGCTCGTGCCGTGGGATGCCATCGGCCTGGCCGCGCCCGCGCTCACGCACACGATCCAGTTCCCCGTGAGGCTCACGGCCATGGCGTACCCGCTGCTGTTTGCGGCGCTCGCCGTGGCACTGGGCAGCCTGGCGACGCAGCCCGAGGCCACGCCGGCACAGCCCGCCGCGGGCGAGAAGCCCGCGCGTCCCGCGCTTCTCCCCCACCTCACGCGCCCGCGCCTCGCGCTCGCGGCGTCGCTTGCGCTTGCCTTTGCCGCGGTGGTGGCGCAGGCGGGCTGCGTGGCGTGGATGTCGCGCGCGTTCCACGAGGACTTCTCGTACGCCCAGAATGTCATGTACCTGACGGACGCCTCCGTGGCGGACCTCAAGCGCGCGGCCGCCACGGGCGAGCCGGGCCGGCTCATGGGCATGATATCCAAGCGCACGCCCGACTACCTGCCCAACCACAACCTGACGGACGCCCACGGCCTTTCCGCCCAGTACCAGGTGGAGGTCCTGGGCGCGCACGTGACGGGCGCGTTTGGCCACAGGGTTCTGGCCGATGGCGGGCTCGAGCTCACGTGGAGGCAGGATGGCGACGCGCGCGTGCGCGTGCCCGTCATCACGTACACACAGAGCCAGGTCACCGTAAACGGGAGGCGCGTCGCGGCAGACAAGCTCAAGGTTGACCGCATCGGCATGCCCACGGTGCGGGGCCGCAAGGGCACCAACACGCTGGTCCTGCGCTTCCAACCCAGCGCGGCAACGTGCGCGTTGCTTGTGATTTCTATAGTCGCGTGGGTCGCGCTCGCCATTGACGCTACCATACGGTTGCTTAAAAGCCGTATGTCTATTCGTAATCGTGCGTAGCGGCCGCGGCCCCGCACACCCAAGCCTGGTGCCACAACCAGACGCCGAACTGAGGAGAGTCAAACCATGTGCAAGGTCCTTTCCGTCATCGTGCCGTGCTATTTTGAGCAGGAGTGCGTCCCCAAGTTCTACGAGGCCATGCAGGCCGTGGCGCCGCAGCTCAAGGGAATCGAGCTGGAATATTGGTTCGTGAACGACGGCTCCACGGACGGCACGCTGTTCCAGATGCAGAAGCTGCAGGAGCAAGACCCCGCGCACGTGCACTACGTGTCCTTCTCGCGCAACTTTGGAAAGGAAGCCGCAATGTACTGCGGCCTGCAGCGCGCCACGGGCGACTACGTGACCGTGATGGACGCGGACCTGCAGGACCCGCCCGACCTTCTGCCCAAGATGTTCGAGTACATCGACCAGGGGTACGACTGCGTGGGCACGCGCCGCTCGGACCGCTCCGGCGAGCCGCCGCTGCGCTCGTTCCTGAGCCGCCAGTTCTACAAGCTCATCAACAAGATATCCGAGACAGAGATAGTGGATGGCGCGCGCGACTTCCGCCTGATGACCCGCCGTATGGTCGACGCGGTGCTGCAGATGTCAGAGCGCAACCGCTTTAGCAAGGGCCTCTTCAGCTGGGTCGGCTTCAAGACAATGTACATCCCCTACCACAACCGCGAGCGCGTGGCCGGCACCTCCAGCTGGAACCTGCGCAGCCTGGTGCAATACTCGTTCGAGGGGATCATCAACTTCTCAACCGCGCCGCTGGACATGGCGTTCACGGTGGGCCTGGTGCTCTCGCTCCTCGCGTTCTTGGGAATCATCTTCCTGATCGTGCGCTGGATCGTGCTGGGCCCCGTGGCGCACACCGGCCACACCGCGCTGGGCATGCTCATCCTGTTTGCGGGCGGCCTCAACCTGGAGTTCACGGGCGTCGTGGGCAAGTACGTGGGCAAGGTCATGGGCGAGGTCAAGCAGCGCCCCGTCTACATCGTGGACCAGGAGCGCTAGGCTCGGCCCATCCCGCGCACGCGGGCGAGAAGAACGGCTCCCCTCGGCAGAAATGTGCAAGCTAGGCAGCGGGCGCGCTGGGCGTTGAACCCGGCGCGCCCGCTCTTGTGCGCAGATAAGTGCAAGCTTGCGGCAACCCAGCCCGGCGACCGCCACAGCCGTTACCGCCCGATGCCGTCGCTTCCGCCACGCGCGCCCGCAATCGCACCCAGCCCACGCGCCGCGTACGGCAGCAGCAGGATGAAATACACGAACGTGTACTGCGACTTTGCCTCCCACACCAGGTGGAACAGGAACCCGCCCAGGAAGATAACCAGCAGAGTCAGCTTCCGCGTGTCGCCATCGCCCCACAGTGCCCAGATACCCACCACGGCCGCAAGGTAGATGACAGACTGGTACACATCCAGCAAAAAGTAGACCACGTCCGACGCCGCGCCGTGGTACATGCCCGCAACCAGAGGATGGCGCGCCGCACCCTCGCGCACGGACGCGAGCGCGCGCTCGTGAAGCTGGGCCTTGGTCTCCCCGGGATGGGACCCCAGGTTGCCAGCGCCAAAGTCCAGCGTGGTCCAGAACGCCTCGAACGTGGGCTCGGCCCACTGTGACGCTACCTTGCCCGCATAGAAGCGTGCCGCACGGGCCGGGCTGGACCACAGCGCATGGGCGCTCTGCCGCGCGTCGCGCTGGGCGGCCACGGTCATGGCTCGCTGACTGCCGTGTTCGCGCAGGTACAGGTCGCGCACGTAGCCGTCGTACCAGCCGGGCGCGCGCGACGAGTCGCCGTGCATGCCCATGGCGATCCACGCCACCTTGGGCGTGCCCTCGCCAATCGTCACGCCCTGCCGGGCCTCCAGCACCGCTGTCGGGACCTTGGCCGCCAGCGCGTATGCCACTACGCACGCCACCGCCGGCATCAGCCGAAGCGCCTTGGCGTGTGCCCCGCGCCCGGCAAACGCGCGCACCACGCACACGGCCACGACCCCCAGCACAAAGATGAGCGAGTTGAGCTTGACCACGAGCGAGAAGAACATGGCCACAAAGCCCAGGGCCAGCCGTGCGACGCGCGGCGCCGTCTCGGCTGCGGCCGCGGGGGCCGCGTCCTTCTCCCCCGCCGCAGGGGCGTCATACAGCAGCAGGTAGATGCCAAGGAGCGCCAGAAAGAGGCTCGGGACGGTGCCGTAGGCAAAGCCCGCGTACACGGGCAACGGCAGAAAGACGACAAGCAGGGCCGCGCAGACGCGAGACGTGCGCGCCCCCGCAAAGATTCGCGAGCAGAAGCGGCGCACCAGCACCGCGATGCCGCCGCACATGAGGGCGTTGACCACTCGGACGCCCACGACGGCAAGCTTTCCGCCAAGCACGCGATAGAACGCCGCCGCGTAGAGCGTGTAGCCAATCTGGTGAGGGTATCGCTGCAGGTAGGTGAGGTTGCGTAGGGCCCGGCCGCTCGCCATGTCGTCCGCAAGGCCCACGATGGTGCCGGAGTCCCCGCGCGCAGGCGCGTACATGAGCGCCACCCACAGGAGCCCCAGCGCCGTGACCACGAGGAAGAGCACGCCGTCGTACCAGCGCTCGGAGCGGGACGCGCGGGCCGCCGTCGGCTCGGGCGCGGGCTCAGCCTTGGCACTGGCGCGCCTGCGCCCCACATATGCGATCAGCGCGACAACCGCGACCGCGCACACGCCCGAGGCGAGCGCAGCCATCGGGAAGTTTCGCACGAGCTCCGCACGCGTGTTGCCCACTCGGTACGACGTCACCAGGGACGCAAAGGCCAGCAGCGCCACCACAATCGCGCCCAGCACCACGGCCAGGTTGTTCATCACCTGCGCGAACCGCTGGCCCGGCGCCTTGCGCGCGCTGGCCGAATCCGCCTTGTCTAGCTGCATTGGAGCCTCCTGAATCCCCGTTGCAAACGAATGCATGCTAGCACTTGCGGGTGGCCGCCCGACCGCCGGCCGCGTAATGCGCAGGTACGGTGACGCGCCCGTCACGCCCCGCGCCCCACTACTACGCAAAACGGCACGGTTAAGCCCCTCAAACCAGGCCTAACCGTGCCATCCTGCGTGCAAATCTCAAGCGCGTCGAACCTCGCCCGTGCCGCGCGCCGCGCCCTACCCCAGCAGCTCCAGCACCTTGCGCTTGCAGTCCAAAAACGCCGGCGTCAGCGCAAAGTCCGCCGGGGAGGTCCCGTCGCTCGGGCGCGGCACGGCCAGCTCGGCCTCCACGCGGCTGGGGACGCCCGCGCGGGGATCGCCCTGCAGCACGTAGATGCGGTCCGCCATGGTGACGGCCTCGTCCACGTCGTGCGTGATGGCCAGCGTCGCCATGCCCAGCTCACGCGACATCTGGCAGTACCAGCTGCGCATGTCCGTGCGGGTCAGGGCGTCCAGCGCGCTGAACGGCTCGTCCAGAAGCGTCACGTCGTTCCCCATCAGGTACGTGCGAAGGAACGCCGCGCGCTGGCGCATGCCGCCGGAAAGCTCGCTCGGCCACATGCGCTCCGTCCCGGCCAGGCCAAAGCGCTCGAACAGCGGCTCGGCCTTGGCGCGGGCGTCCGCCGCCGGCATGCCCGCCAGCACCAGCGGCAGGCACACGTTGTCCACGATCCGCTTGTTGGGCAGCAGCAGGTCCTTCTGGAGCATGTAACTCACGTGCCCCGGCTGGCCCGTCACGTCCGTGCCGTGGAGAAGGACGCGTCCCCTCAGCGGCGTGGTGAGTCCGGACAGCGCGTGGAGGATGGTCGTCTTGCCGCAGCCGGAGCGGCCGACGAGGCACACCACCTCGCCGGCACCCAGCGTGAGCGACACGTCCTCCACCACGATGTGCTCGCCCTCGTCCCAGCTCAGGGTGAACCCCCGCGCCTCCAGCGCCGGCACCGCGGCGCCGCCAGCGCCCGCACCGGCGCCAGCCACGGCGTCCACGTCCTTCTCCCCCGCGTCAGCCATGCGCGCTAAGCCTCCAGGTAGTCCATGGTCCAGCCGGAGTTCACGTCCAGCTTGTTCTCGACCAGGTTCTTGTCGTTCAGCCACTCAAAGTAGCGCGCCCAGCGCGACTTGTCGATAACGCCCCAGGTCTTGGCGTCGGACTGGTACTGCTTTGCCAGGTACTTCGCGGATGCCTGCACCAGCTTGTCACTAAGCTCGGGCGCCTCCTTCACCAGGATCTTGCCGGCGTCGGCGGGGTGCTTGATGGCGTACTCGTAGCCGCGCTTGGCCGCGCGAACGAAGGCCTTCACGACCTCCGGGTGCTTCTTGGCAAAGGCGTCGTTGGCCGCGATGACCGGCGTGTAGAAGTCGAACACCTTGTCCATGCTCACAAAGCTGAAGTAGTTGACGGGGTAGTTCTGGACCTTCGCGTTCTGCACGGCCCAGCCCTCGTACACCCACACGCAGTCGAACATGTTGGCCTTCAGGCCCGCGACCTCGTCGTCCACCTCGTACGGCACCTGCTTGAGCTTGGAGTAGTCGCCGCCGTCGGATTCCATCACCTGCTTGATGGTGGCCTGCTCCACGGGCATGTTCCACGTGGCGTAGGTGTGGCCCTCCATCTTCTTGGCGCTGGTGATGCCGTCAGCCTTGCGGCTCATGATGCCGCTCGTGTTGTGCTGGATGATGGCCGCCACGGCCTCGATGGCCACGGGGTTCTTGGAGCTCAGCGCGTTGGCGATGTAGTCCTGGTAGCTCACGCCCAGCTGCGCCTGGCCAGAGCCGATCATGGCCTCGGCCGTGCCGTCGGCCGGCTGCACGATCTTGACCGTGAGCCCCTCGTCCTTGAAGTAGCCCTTCTCCTGCGCCACGTACAGGCCCGTGTGGTTGGTGTTGGGCGTGTAGTCCAGGCAGAACGTGATCTTGGCCGCCGATCCGGACACCTTCTTGTCCGCGGTGGAGGCAGACCCGCTCGCGCTTGAGTCCGCGCCCTTGTTGCTGTACGCGCCGCAGCCAGCCAGCGCCGCCGTCGCGGCCAGGACGCCGGCCGCCTTCACAAACCCGCGACGGCTCATGTCGCGCTCGAAGGCGGCCCTGTGCTCCGCCATGGTATACGGACGAGAAGAGCCAAAACCAAACTTGCCAGCCATCAACGGCCTTCCTTTCTTTCCGCACGCTTCCAGGGCATCGCGATGCGCTGGAGCCAGTCCACCAGCCCCATCAGGGCCAGGGACAGAACGGAGATCAGTATGATGACCGCAAACATGCGGTCGTATGCAAAAGACTTGCGGACGCGCGTCATGTACACGCCCAGCCCGCTGAAGCCGCCCAGCCACTCCGCGATGACCGCGCCCACGATGGCGTAGGTCGCGCTGATGCGCAGGCCGCTAAAGAACTGGTCCAGCGCGGCGGGCAGCTTCACCTTCCAGAAGATCTGCCAACGGGTGGCGTTCATGGTGCGCATGAGGTCGATCAGGTCCGGGTCCACGCTGCGGAACCCGCTCACCAGGCTCACCGTAATCGGGAAGAACGTGGAGATCACCACCAGCACCACCTTGGGCGCCAGGCCATAGCCAAACCACAGCACCAGGAGCGGCGCGATGGCCACGGTCGGGATGGTCTGGCTCACGGTCACGATGGGGTCCAGCGCCAGGCTCACGGTCTCAAACCGGTCCATCAAGACGGCAACCACAAAGCCCACGGCCGTGCCGATGACCAGGCCCAGCGCCGCCTCCGTCAGCGTGGCCACGCTGTGCATGGCCAAAAGGGACGCGTCCGCCACCAGCGCGTACACCACCTGCACGGGGCTCGGCAGCAAAAAGTTGGGCACGATGCCAAACGCCACCACGGCCTGCCACACGCCAATGATCACGGCGGCAGTCAGCAGCGGCACCACGACCCGGCGCCGCTTCGCGCGCCTGAGTGCCGCTTTACGGCGAGAAGAACGGTCCTCCTGCCCCGCGTGCCCTGCCGTTGGCTGCGCCTCCGTTGGCCGCACCTCCGCCGGCGTCCCAACCTGCGACGCGCCGTCCTTCTCCCCCGTTGGCTCGGTTGCCACCTAGGCCACCTGGCCCTTCTTGTGGGCAAACTCGCTGTCCGTGGGGTGGTACTTGCCGATCTTGTGGTCCGTGGACATGACGTCGCCGTC
>QOUO01000019.1 GCA_003862195.1 Coriobacteriaceae bacterium
GGAGCGTGACGTTCTTCTCGCCCGCGTGCGCCGTGTGTGCTATCCTCACGCACAGGCAATGACGGAGAGGTTCGCCCGTCGCGTGCCCGCGGACAGAGAGGGAGCCCACCGGCTGAGAGGCTCCCACGGGGGTTGACGAGCGAAGTTCACTCCACCAGCCGCGACCTTAACGCCGCTTGGCAAGTAGGGAAGCCGTCCGCCCCACGGAACGGGGCTCAACGAGTGGGTGCTCGCGAGAGACAACGTGAACGCCAATCAAGGTGGTACCGCGGATAACTCCGTCCTTGAGCCATGTGCTCGGGACGGTTTTTTGTTTTGAAGGGGGATTTCTGAATGTCGATGTCCGAAGAGCTGAACGCCATCCAGGACAGGGTCCAGGAGGCGCTCCAGAACGCGCACAGCATTGACGAGCTCGAGAAGATCCGCGTCGCGGCGCTGGGCAGGAAGGGCTCGCTCACCGCGATCATGCACATGATGGGCAAGGTCCCGCCCGAGGAGCGCCCGGCCATGGGCAAGCTCGCCAACACGGTGCGCGCCAACGTGGACGCGGCCATCAAGCAGGCGCGCACGGAGCTCGCCAAGAGGGCGCTGGACGAGAAGATCAGCGCCGAGGCCGCGGACGTCACGCTGCCGGGACGCCGCCTCTCGCCGGGCACGCAGCACCTCATCAACCAGATCCGCGAGGAGATCGAGGACATCTTCTGCGGCATGGGCTACACCGTGGAGGACGGTCCCTTCGTGGAGACCACCTACTACAACTTCACGGCGCTCAACGCCCCTGAGGACCACCCCAGCCGCTCCGCCAAGGACACGTTCTACGTGGTGGACAACGCCCCCGAGGGCAAGGAGAAGCACGTCCTGGGCGAGTCGGACGTCCTCCTGCGCACCCAGACCTCCGGCGTGCAGGTCCACACGATGGAGCAGAAGAAGCCGCCCATCTACATGATCTGCCCGGGTACCGTCTTCCGCCCCGACACGGCCGACGCCAACCACCTGCCCCAGTTCACGCAGGTCGAGGGCCTCGTCGTGGACGAGGGCATCACGTTTGGCGACCTCAAGGGCACGCTCGACTACTTCACGCGCGAGATCTTTGGCAAGGACCGCGCCACGCGCTACCGCCCGCACTTCTTCCCGTTCACGGAGCCGAGCTGCGAGGTCGACGTGAGCTGCGGCGTCTGCGGCGGCAAGGGCTGTCGCTTCTGCAAGAACACGGGCTGGCTCGAGATCCTGGGCTGCGGAATGGTCGACCCCAACGTCTTCCGCTACTGCGGCATCGACCCCGAGAAGTACTCCGGCTTCGCCTTCGGCATCGGCGTCGAGCGCGTCGCGGCACTGCGCTACGACCTGCCCGACCTGCGCATGCTCATGACCGGCGACATGCGCTTCCTCAGGCAGTTCTAGCGGGCGCGCCCGCCGGGGCGCAAAAGACTACGAGCGGGGACGCCAGGTCCCCTGTGTGGAAAGGCAACAAGCATGCGTGTCTCTTATGAGTGGCTCAAGTCCATGGTCGACGTGCCGGAGGACCCCCAGGACCTCGTGCACGAGTTCATCCGAACCGGCACCGAGGTCGAGGCCGTGGAGCGCGTCGGCGCGGACATCACCAACGTCGTGACCTCCCAGGTGCTGGAGAAGGTCCCGCACCCGGACTCCGACCACATGTACGTCTGCAAGATGGACGTGGGCAAGTACAACGTGGACGAGAAGGGCGAGCCCTGTCCGCTGCAGGTGGTCTGCGGCGCCCAGAACTTCGAGGTGGGCGACAAGACCGTCACGGCGCTCGTGGGCGCGACGCTGCCCGGCGACGTCAAGATCAAGAAGGGTCGCCTGCGCGGTGTCGACTCCTATGGCATGAACTGCTCGAGCCGCGAGCTCGGGCTCGACAACGACCACTCCGGCATCATGATTCTGCCCAAGGACGCGCCGGTGGGCGTCGACTTCCTCGAGTGGAAGGGCCTCACGGACACCGTGATCGACTGCGAGATTACGCCCAACCGCCCCGACTGCCTTTCCATGTGCGGCATGGCGGTCGAGGTATCGGCCATGCTCGACGAGGACACCCACATCGAGCTCCCCAAGATCCAGCACGAGGACGCCTCCGCCGGCCGCTCGGCCGACCTGGTGGACGTCACGATCGACGACCCGAGCCTCTGCGGCCGCTACACGGCCCGCGTCGTGCGCGGCGTCAAGATCGGCCCGAGCCCCGAGTGGCTCGCCCGCCGCGTGATCGCCTGCGGCGCCCGTCCCATCAACAACGTCGTCGACGTCACCAACTACGTCATGTTCCTCACGGGCCAGCCCCTGCACGCCTTCGACCTCGGCAAGCTGGGCGAGCGCGACGGCAAGCGCCACATCGTGGTGCGCGCCGCGCACGACGGCGAGAAGCTCACGACCCTCGACGGCCAGGAGCGCACGCTCACGACCGACATGGCGGTCATCACGGACGACGGCGCGACCCCCGTGGCGCTCGCCGGCGTCATGGGCGGCCTCAACTCCGAGATCGACGAGAACACGGTGGACGTCCTTCTCGAGAGCGCCGTGTTCGACAGCGGCCACGTCAGCCGCACGAGCCGCAACCTCGACCTCATGAGCGAGGCCTCCATCCGCTACGAGCGCCAGGTCGACGGCGCCGCGTGCGCCACGGTGAGCGACGTGGCAGCAGCCCTCTTCGAGCAGTGCTGCGGCGCCACGGTGTGCGAGGGCATGGTCGACGTCTACCCGGCGCCCGTGCCCGCACCCCAGATGGACCTGCGCCCCGACCGCGTCCGCGCGCTCTGCGGTGCCCCCATCACGACCGAGTTCATGGCGGAGCGCCTCGAGCGCCTCGGCTGCACGGTCGAGCGCGGCGCGGACGAGCACGCCCCCATGCACGTCGTCGCACCCACGAACCGTCCCGACCTCACGCGCGAGATCGACCTCGTGGAGGAGGTCCTCAGGCTCTGGGGCGAGGGCGACGTCGAGCCCACGCTCCCCGCGGCAAGGAACCACGCCGGTGGCCTCACCGTCGAGCAGCAGCGCATCCGCAAGATCGGTCAGGTGCTGCGCGCGAGCGGCCTCTGCGAGACCTCCACGTACAACTTCGCGGACCCCAGGGACCTCGAGCGTCTCGGCATGAGCGAGGAGGGTCGCGGCATCCCCGTGCAAATCATGCGCCCTCTCGTGGCCGACCAGTCCCAGATGCGCCGTGACATGATTCCGGGACTCCTGCGCTCCGTGGCCTACAACCTCGACCACGGCGTGCAGAACGTCCACCTGTACGAGATCGGCCGCGTCTTCTTCGGGCACGAGCACAAGAGCCAGCCGGACGAGCCCAGCTACGTCGCCGGCGTCATGTGCGGCTCCTGGGATGACGACCAGTGGAACCGCAAGTACCCCAAGCTCGACTTCTTCGACGCAAAGGGCGTGGTCGAGAACCTGCTCGATGCGCTGCGCATCACCAAGGTGCGTTTCAAGGCGGCCGACCCCGAGCGCTACGGCTGGCTGCAGCCGGGCCGCGCGGCCGAGGTCCTGGCTCAGGGTGAGCTCCTGGGCTGGGTGGGCAACATCCACCCCGAGAGCCTCAAAAACTTCGACCTCGACGTCCCCGTCGTGGCCTTCGAGCTCTCCGTCCAGGCGCTCCTGCGCCTCGCCAAGCGCGAGCTCCCGTACGAGGAGGTGCCGACGCTGCCCGGCGTCTCCATCGACCTCGCGCTCGTGGTGGACGAGTCCATGACCGCGGAGCAGGTGATCCAGCGCATCCAGAGCGCCGGCGGCAAGCTGCTCGCGGACGTGCGCCTCTTCGACGTGTACCGCGACGCCAAGCGCGTGGGCGAGGGCAAGAAGTCCCTGGCCTTCTCGCTCACGTACCGTGCGGCCGACCACACCCTCACCTCCGAGGAGGTCGAGAAGGCCCACAACAAGCTCCTGACCAAGGTCATGAAGTCGACGGGCGGCGAGGTCCGCAGCTAGATCGCGTAACTCCGGCACCCCACGGGACGCAGGCCCCGCGGGGTGCCCTCGTGTGCGGAGGGCGGGGCGTCGTTCCCGGGATGCCGTTTTGACGCGGAACGGTCGCGCTTCTCGCCCGCCGCATGACGTCTTGTTAGAATGGTCCTTATGCCAAGTTGGAACATACATATCGCCCATGTGGAGCGCCTGCTTGCGCGCGACGGTGCCGAGGCGCTGGGCGTCCGGGACCCCAACGCGTTCCTCTTTGGGAACCTGGTACCGGACATCTACGTGGGCTACCTCGTGAGCCCCATCACCAAGAAGATCCCGTACCGGACGACCCACTTTGCGGACCCGGCCTACGTGCCGCAGCCCGCGTACTGGGAGTTCTGGGAGAGGTACGCGCGCCCCTCGGCCGACGCCGCCGGGCGGGTGTCCGACGTGGTGCTGGGCGCGTGGATGCACCTCCTTGCGGACAACGTGTACAACGCGCACAACAACCGCTACATCGCGGAGCGCGGCATCGCCCCGGGGGAGGAGACGCGCAAGCGCAAGCAGGCGGACTTCGCGCTGTTTGGCAGGACGCTGGACATCTCCACGCAGCTGCACGCGGACGACGCGCTGCTGGCGCAGGCGGCGGCGTTTCCGCAGTACGCCATCGCGGAGCCGGACGCCCGCGCGACCGTGGCGGTCGCGAACGACGTCGTGCGCGACAACCGCCGCGAGCACGTCACGGGCACGCCGGACTACTGCATGCTGAGCGCGGAGTTCTTCTCGTCCACGTTCGAGCGCGTCTGCTATCTTATGGAGCGGAACCTGAAGGCGTACGCACGGCACGGCGCCCTTTGGTGCGGAGACTTTGGAAGCGACGGCAACGCCTAGCGTCGCAAACCACTGGAACAATAGCGGAAGGTGCGGCACGGGCCGGGGAGCTTGGGTGCGGCACGAAAGGATGGCCTAATGCCCAGGTTCGACAAGTCCGACGGAGAGCTGCTCTACGTCCAGGTGTCAGACTACGTGCGCGAGAAGATCTACTCCAAGGACTGGGGCGTGGACGAGCCCATCCCGTCCGAGCACGAGCTGATGGACATGCTCCACCTCTCGCGTGGCACCGTGCAGAAGGGCATCAGGCAGCTGGTGGACGAGGGGCTCCTCGTGCAGCAGCGCGGCCGCGGCACCTTTGTGGTGCAGCCCGTGATGGCACGCCCCAGCAGCAACAGGCTGCTCTCGTTTGGCGAGTCCATGAGCGCACAGGGTATAAACTACATCACGAGGGTCGTCAGGTGCGAGGAGCGCAAGGCCGGCCCGCTGTGCGCGAACAACCTGCAGATCGAGGAGGGCGAGAAGTACCTGTACCTCTGCCGCGTGCGCTACGTGAGCCATCGCGCCGTCATGTTCATAGAGAGCCACCTCAACCTGGGCGTGTGCCCGGGGCTCGAGAAGTGCGACTTCGAGCACGAGGCGCTGTTCGCGGCGGTGGAGCGCACGAGCGGGCACGAGATCGGCCGCTCCGAGATGGTCTACACCGCCCGCACGGCCGGCAAGGTGCGCGGGGGCTACCTGGAGTGCGACGAGCACGCGCCCGTGCTCGAGCTCGACCAGCTGGTGCGCCTCGACAACGGCGTCCCCTTCGAGTGGGGCAGCGTCTGGCTGCCCGCCAACAGGTGCGTCATCAGCAACGAGACGCACCGCGCGTGAGGCCCGCGCCGCGGGCGTGAGTCCCGCGCGAAAACGTCATAGGGAGGCCTTATGAGCTGGTACGAGGAATCTGTCGTATATCAGGTCTATCCGCTGGGACTTCTGGGGGCGCCGTACCAGAACGACGGCACGAGCGAGCCGGTGCACCGGCTGCCGAGGCTCGTGGACGACGGCTGGATCGACCACATGGTCAAGCTCGGCGCCACGTGCCTGCTGCTCAACCCCGTCTTCCAGAGCGAGTCGCACGGCTATGACACCGTGGACTACACGACGGTCGACCGTCGTCTGGGCACCAACGAGGACCTGCGCCACGTGGTGGACGCATGCCACGAGGCCGGCGTCAAGGTCCTTCTCGACGGCGTCTTCAACCATGTGGGCCGCGGCTTCTGGGCGTTCCAGGACGTGCTCAAGAACCGCCAGGCCAGCCCGTACGCGGGGTGGTTCAACATCGACTGGGGCGCCAACAACCAGTACGACGACGGCTTTGGCTACGACTGCTGGGAGGGCGTGCCGTTCCTGGTCAAGCTCAACCACGGCAACTTCGAGCTGAACGACTACATCGCCAAGGTCATCCGCGACTGGGAGCAGGAGTTCGACATCGACGGCCTGCGCCTGGACGTGGCGTACTGCCTGGACCGCGGCTTTTTGGGCTACCTGCGCCGCATCGCCAACGAGCTCACGGCCAAGCGCACGGAGCGCCTGGGCGAGAGGGACGGGAAGTTCGTCCTCGTGGGCGAGACCATGTTTGGCGACTACAACCAGTGGATGGGTGACGACCTCTGCGACTCCGTCACCAACTACGAGGCCTACAAGGGCCTGTGGAGCTCTGCCAACTCCGCCAACATGCACGAGATCGCCTACTCGCTGGAGCGCCAGAGCGGCTCGCACCCCTGGGACCTCTACACCGGCAGGCATCTGCTGAACTTCCTCGACAACCACGATGTGCCGCGCATCGCGACCAAGCTGGACGACAGGCGCCAGCTCAAGCCCCTGTACGGCCTGCTCTTTGGCATGGCCGGCGTCCCCAACGTCTACTACGGGAGCGAGTGGGGGATCGAGGGCGAGCAGCTCCCCGGCGACCACGAGCTGCGTCCCGCGCTGGGCGCCCCGGAGTGGAACGACCTGACGGACTGGATCGCCGCGCTCGCCGCGTGCCGCAAGCCGGGCCATCCCGGCGCCGAGGCGCTTGCCTGGGGCGACTACGCGCAGGTGGCCGTGCAGCCCAAGCAGCTGCTGTTCCAGCGCCAGAGCGAGCACGAGCGGCTCTTCGTGGCCGTCAACATGGCTGACGAGCCCTACGTCTTCCACTTCGACGCGGGCTGCGGCAGGGCGACCGACGTGATTGACGGCTCGGATCACGACTTTGGTGGCGGCAGCGGGGTCGCGCCCTTCTCGGCCCACTTCTGGCTCTGCGAGAGGTAGCGAGCGCCGCCTGCAGCCTGCCTGACAGCGTGGCCGGCAGCTTACGGTAAAGATATCTGCGAGAAGAACGTGGGGACGTGCCTTCGGGTGCGTCCCCACTTCGCGTCGGGCATGGCTTGAGCATCCGCGTCACCCCTGCGAAAACGAGCGGGAAAGAAGAAGCCGCCCCGATCACTCGGGACGGCTTCCTGATGATGCCCGTGGCCGGTATGAGCTACTGGGCTACTGGATCTGCGACACCATGGCCATGTTGGTGGACGTGATGTAGTCACCCTGAGACGGCGAGGTCTGCGGGTCGCCGGCGGTCACGACGACGAGGTCGCCGGTGTCGACAATGCCGTGCTCCTTGGCGACGGTCAGCGCGTTGTAGCAGGTCGCGGACAGCGAGCCCTGCTCGGTCGTCTTGTACGCGTCGACGCCCCACTGGAAGCAGGTCTTGCGGATGGCGTGGTTAGAGGGCGACATCGCGATGATGGGGATGCGGGGACGGAAGTTGGAGATCAGGCGGGAAGTGCGGCCGCTGTGCGTCGGGCAGACGATGCACTTGGCGTTGACGCGGTCGGCGACCTCGGCGGCAGCCAGGCCGATGGCGGAGTTGACGTTGCGCATGCCGCCACGGTCGTGGTACTCGCGACGCTCGGGCAGGTACTTCTCGGTCTCCTTGCAGATGGAAGCCATCATCTTGACGGCCTCGACGGGGTACTTGCCGGCAGCGGTCTCACCAGAGAGCATGACGCAGTCGGTGCCGTCGTAGATGGCGTTGGCGACGTCGTTGACCTCGGCGCGGGTCGGGCGCGGGTTGCGGATCATGGAGTCGAGCATCTGCGTGGCCGTGATGACCGGCTTGTAGCTCTGGGCGCACTTCTTGATGATCATCTTCTGGACGTGGGGGACGTCCTGGGCAGGGATCTCGACGCCGAGGTCACCACGGGCGACCATGCAGCCGTCGGAGGCAGCCAGGATCTCGTCGAAGTTCTTGACGCCCAGGGCGCTCTCGATCTTCGGGAAGATGTAGACGTTGCGCAGGCCGTTGTCGGCGCAGAGCTTGCGGATCTCGTCAACGGCGGCGGCGTTGCGGATGAAGGAAGCGGAGATGGCGTCGATGCCGAGCTCGCAGCCAAACATGATGTCCGCGATGTCCTGCTCGGTGACGGAGGGGAGGCCAATCTCGACGTTCGGGACGTTGGCGCCCTTCTTCTCGCCGATCTCGCCGCCGTTGGTCACGGTGCAGTGCATGTCGTTGCCCTCGACGTGGTCGACCTCGAGGCCCACGAGGCCGTCGTCGATCAGGATGATCGAGCCCTTCTCGACCTCCTTGGGGAGGTTGAGGTAGTCGAGGGAGATGTGGTGCGCGTTGCCGTGCCAGTCCTCGGTGGTGGGCTGGGCGGTCACGACGATCTCGTCACCGGTGTTGACGGTGACCTTCTGGCCGCCCTCGAGTAGGCCGGTACGGACCTCGGGGCCCTTGGTGTCGAGCATAATGGCGACGGGAATGCCGAGCTCCTCGGAAATCTTGCGGACGCGCTCCATGTTCTGGCGGTGATAGGCGTGAGAGCCGTGGCTGAAGTTGAAGCGTGCGACGTTCATGCCGTTCTTGATGAGCTCGCGAAGCACGTCGTCACTCTCGGTGGAGGGGCCCATCGTGCAGACGATCTTGGTTCTCTTGGTAGACATACGTTTCCTTTCTAAACATATGGAAGGGCGGGTCGCAAGCGGCCCGCCCGTAAACGCTTTCAGCCGCTCGCGTACTATTGTAAGCCGCTGACTATGGCTTGTGTTGACAACGTGCAAGGTTTTGGTAATGACCCCAATTAGTGGTCAAGTCAGCCCTGCCGGACAACTAGCAGACGACGCTGCGGTCGCTGAACTCCTCGCCCTTGGCGTAGCGCTCCGCGTTGTCGAGGGTGACCTGAGCGATCTGCTGCAGGGCCTCGTAGGTGAAGAACGCCTGGTGAGAGGTAAGGACGACGTTGGGGAAGGAGCAGAGCCTCGCCGTGATGGAGTGGCCCAGGATCTGGTCCTCGCGGTTCTGGTAGACGTTCGCGTTCTCGCCCTCGTAGACGTCAAGGCCTGCGGCGCCGATCTTGCCGGAGCGGATGCCGCGGATGAGCGCCTCGATGTCGACCAGGCCGCCGCGCGCGGTGTTGACCAGGATGACGCCGTCCTTCATCTTGGCGATGGTGTCGTCGTTCACCAGGTGGTAGCTGTCCTCGTTGAGGAAGGCGTGCAGGCTGATGAGGTCGGCGTTCTCGTAGATGCCGTCGTAGTCGACGTACTTGTCGATGATGCCCTCGTCGACGAGCTTCTGGTTGGGATAGAGGTCGGAGCCGAGGACGGTCATGCCAAAGCCCTTGCAGATGCGGGCGAGCGCGGCGCCGATGCGGCCGGTGCCGATGATGCCGGCGGTCTTGCCGTGCAGGGTGTGGCCGACCAGGCCGTCAAGCGAGAAGTCGTTCTCGCGGACGCGGATGTATGCCTTGTGGATGTGGCGGTTGGCGCAGAGCGCGAGCGCGATTGCGTGCTCGGCGATTGCCTCGGGGGAGTAGGCCGGGACGCGGGTGACCTTCATGCCGATGGACTTCGCGAAGTCGACGTTGACGGCGTCGAAGCCGGCGCAGCGCATCAGGACGAGGCCGACGCCCATGCCGCGCAGAATCTCAAGGGTCATGGCCGAGATGTCCGCGTTCACGAAGGCGCACACGGCATCGTATCCCTTGGCGAGTGCGGCGGTCATGGGGGTGAGGTTCACCTCGGTGAAGTCAACCTGGACCTCGGGATAGTTGGGAAGCTCCTTCGAGAAGGACTTCTTGTCATATCCACGCGTGCCATAGAAAAGAACCTTCATGCCTGATCCTTTCGTCGTGGCGGTGACTGGCCGCCTTGTCCGGGCGTTACGCCCATCACGTGCAATCGCTGACACAAATTATAGCGAGGATGTAAACCTTTGGCGCCGTGTTGGTGCAGCCCATTGGCCTTTGTGCGCATTTGTCTACCCCACGGCGGTCAACTCTCGGGGCGCGGCGAGTCTCGCCGCCAAACCTGTACGGTGAAGCGTGTACGTTTGCGCCGCCACAGCACGCGGGCGAGAAGAACCGCCGCCTCGGCTGCAACAACGACGCCGCGTTCTTCTCGTCCGCCCCTGTTGCCGGCGACGTCGCTGCCGCGGGCTTTTGGATTTCCTTCGCAGGCGGGGGCGTGGTTGTGCGTTTTGCCCCCGTGCGGGTATAATCACTTCGTTCATTGTTGGCGCATGCGATACGGCAGCCTTGGTGAGCCCTTGCCCCTCCTGGGGAATTATGATCGGGCATCAATCTATCGCGTGCTCGGGCGCGCCCCGGGCGTGCCCCCGTACCCAGGAGGGAAGATTGAAGGAGTATCTGGAAGACTCCGCCCACGTGCTGGCGGAGGTCAAGTCGGACGAGACGGCGGGCATCAGCTCCGCCGAGGCGGCCGCCCGACTCGAGCGTGACGGGCTGAACAAGCTCAAGGAGGCCGAGAAGACCCCAGTCTGGAAGCGCTTCTTCGCGCAGATGGCCGACCCCATGATCATCATGCTGATCGTGGCCGCCGTCATCTCCGCGCTCACCGGCCTCGCGCAGGGCGACGCAGACTTCGCGGACGTCATCATCATCTGCTTCGTCGTCGTGGTGAACGCCGTGCTCGGCGTCGTGCAGGAGTCCAAGGCCGAGGAGGCGCTCGCGGCCCTGCAGGAGATGTCAGCGGCCCAGTCCAAGGTCATCCGCGACGGCCAGCTGGTCACCGTCCCGTCGTCCGAGCTCGTCGTGGGCGACGTCGTGGTGCTCGAGGCCGGCGACGCCGTGCCTGCGGACTGCCGCATCCTCGAGAGCGCGTCCATGAAGATCGAGGAGGCCGCCCTCACGGGCGAGTCCGTCCCCGCCAACAAGGTCGCGAGCGTGCTGACGCTCTCGCCCGACAGCGACGACGTGGCGCTGGGCGACCGCAAGAACATGTGCTACATGGGCTCCACCGTGGTCTACGGCCGCGGCCGCGCCGTCGTGGTCGCCACGGGCATGAAGACCGAGATGGGCAAGATCGCGGACGCCCTCTCCCAGGCGACTGACGAGGAGACGCCGCTCCAGAAGAAGCTGGACGAGCTCTCCAAGATCCTCTCCATCGGCTGCATCGTCATCTGCGCGCTCGTGTTCGTGGTGACGTGGATCAAGCACGGCACGGGCTTCTTCAGCAACATGCCTCTCGTGCTCAACACGTTCATGGTCGCGGTCTCGCTTGCCGTCGCGGCCATCCCCGAGGGCCTCGCGGCCGTCGTCACCATCGTGCTCTCCTTCGGCGTCACCAAGATGAGCGAGCACCACGCAATCATCCGCAAGCTCTCCGCCGTCGAGACGTTGGGCTGCACCCAGATCATCTGCTCGGACAAGACGGGCACCCTCACGCAGAACAAGATGACGGTCGTGTGCCACTACACCGAGGACCAGGACAGGCTCATGCGCTGCATGGCGCTCTGCTCCGACGCAAAGTGGGACGACGAGAAGCAGGAAGCCGTGGGCGAGCCGACCGAGGCAGCGCTCGTGGCGGACGCCGCGAAGCTCGGCTTCACCACGGGCGATCTGGACGCCGCTAACCCCCGCGCCGGCGAGGCCCCCTTCGACTCCGGCCGCAAGATGATGTCCGTCGTTAACGTCTCCCCGGACGGCAACTACATCCAGCACACCAAGGGCGGCCCCGACGTCGTCCTGGCGCGCTGCACCACGGTCCGCACCGCCGATGGCGACGTGCCCCTCACGGGCGAGCGTCGCAAGCGCATCATGGAGGCCAACAAGGCCATGGCCGACGACGCCCTCCGCGTCATGGCGGCCGCCCGCGTCAACTACGGCAAGACCGCTCCCGCCGACTACTCCGCCGAGGCGCTCGAGCACGACATGTGCTTCCTCGGCCTCTGCGGCATGATCGACCCGGTCCGTCCCGAGGTGAAGGACGCCGTGGCCGAGGCCCACAACGCCGGCATCCGCGTCGTCATGATCACGGGCGACCACATCGACACCGCCGTCGCCATCGCCAAGGAGCTCGGCATCGCGCAGGACAGGAGCCAGGCGATCACCGGCGCCGAGCTCGACAAGATCTCGGACGAGGACTTCCTCAACGACGTTGAGAAGTACAGCGTCTACGCCCGCGTCCAGCCCGAGCACAAGACCCGCATCGTCGACACCTGGAAGAAGAAGGACAAGGTCGTCGCCATGACCGGCGACGGCGTGAACGACGCGCCCTCCATCAAGCGCGCCGACATCGGCATCGGCATGGGCATCACGGGCACGGACGTCACCAAGAACGTGGCCGACATGGTGCTCGCGGACGACAACTTCGCCACGATCATCAGCGCGTGCGAGGAGGGTCGCCGCATCTACGAGAACATCAGGAAGTCAATCGCCTTCCTGCTCTCCTCCAACCTCGCCGAGGTCATCTCCGTCTTCGTGGCGTCGCTCGTCGGCTTCACCATCCTCGAGCCCACGCACCTGCTCTGGCTGAACCTCGTCACGGACTGCTTCCCCGCGCTCGCCATGGCCATGGAGGATGCCGAGCCCGGCCTCATGAGGCGCAAGCCCAGGAGCTCGACCGACGGCATCTTCGCCAACGGCATGGGCCTCGACTGCATCATCCAGGGCATCTTCATCGGCGCGCTGACGCTCATCTCCTACTTCATCGGCCTGCATGTCGAGGGCGTGCCCCTCTCGGCCGTCCTCTCCGGTACCGACAAGGGCCTCGACGGCATGACCATGGCGTTCCTGACGCTCTCCATGGTCGAGATGTTCCACTCGTTCAACATGCGCAGCCGCCGCGAGTCCGTCTTCAAGCTCCCCACGCAGAACAAGTGGCTGTGGGCCTCGTTCGCCGCGGCGCTGTTCCTGACGTTCGTCGTCATCGAGACGCCGCTCGCCAAGGCCTTCGACTTCGCGGAGATCAGCGCGTACGAGTACGGCGTCGCCATGCTCCTCGCCTTCCTGATCATCCCGATCGTCGAGGTCTACAAGGCCATCATGCGCGCGGTCGAGAAGAACAAGGCCTAACGCATGGCAAAGCGCGCTCACAAGTCTGGTAAGCGCCGGGTTCGCGCCGGTGGGGTGGACACCGCCCTGCCGGCGCTCTCGTCCCTCTCCGACCTCCCGTCCTTCTCGGATCTAAGGCCAAGCGAGCGGCAGCGTTCCGCTTTCGCGGCGGAGGCCGACCGTGCGGTCCGCGAGGGCGAGGCCGGGCGAGAAGAGCTCGACCTCGGCTGCGTCGTCCGCCTTGACCGCGGCTTTCCCGCAATCGTCACGGACCGGGGCGTGTACCGCGCCGAGTTCGCGGCGTCCCTCACCAAGGGAGACGACAACTCGCGCGTCGCCGTGGGCGACTGGGTCTGCGCGCGCCTCCCGGAGGGGCACGACATGGGCATCCTCCTCAGGATCCTCCCGCGCGAAAGCGACATCGCCCGCTGGAAGGGCGGCTCCCGCGGCGAGCGCCAGACGCTTGCCGCCAACGTAGACGTGGTCCTCGTGACGCAGGCTCTCGGCCCGGAGCCAATTTCCGTGGAGAGGATCGTGCGCTCCGCGGTCATAGCTCGCGACTGCGGTGCGGACGTCTCCGTCGTCCTGACCAAGGCGGACCGCGCCGGTGTGGCCATGCTCGAGCACGACGTTGCGCTCGTGCGGGATGTGCTCGGTGCGGACGTGCCCGTGGTCGCCACCTGCGCGGGCGCCAGCCAGGAGGACTCGTCCGAGCTCGCCGGTGCCGCCCGCGACTGCGGCATCGGCTGGGGCGAGGGCGACGTGCGAGGCCTCGTCCCGCGCGGCACGCTCGCCATCGTGCTCGGGGAGTCCGGCGCCGGCAAGAGTACGCTCCTCAACGCGCTCCTCGGCCGCGACGCCCTCCAGACGGGCGCCGTGCGCGCCTCCGACGACATGGGCCGCCACACGACGGTGGCGCGCCGCATGGTCGCGCTGCCGGGCGCCGGCGTCATCGTGGACGAGCCGGGGCTCAGGAGCCTGCCCCTCGTCGGCCACGAACGCGGCCTCGCAAAGGTGTTTCCCGAGGTCGCGGAGGCGGCGCAGACCTGCCGCTTCAGGGACTGCACGCACACGCACGAGCCCGGCTGCGGCGTGCGGGGCGCGTTCGAGGCGGGGGAGTTCTCCCGCGCGAGGTTCGATGCATACGTTTCCCTCGCATCCGAGATGCGTTCCAGCGCAAAGACGCTCGACCCGGACGTCGTGCTCTGACCAACCCACACAAACGGTCCCCGCACCCATGCCTAGCTGCGCCTCCCCAGGTGCAGCTAGGCTAAATTTATGCACAAGATAACTGCAAGACGAATTTGAAAAGTCACCGCTAAATCGGCGTTTTCGGTTCAGACTCTTATTCACGTCGCTTTGATGTCCCGCGCGCGTGAGGGGGTCCGCCGTGTCACTTCGATTCAGGCTCGTGTTCGCCGGTTCCTGCGCAGTGCTCGTCCTTCTCGCCTTCGTGGCGTACGGCAACAGCGTGCGCGCCGAGGCCGAAAAGGTGAGGAGCGAGGCCATCGCCCGCTACGGCGGCGAGGTTGTGAGCCTCGTGGTCACGAACTCGGCCCTCGAGCCCGGGGACGTGGTGGGCGAGAAGGACGTGTCGGTGCGCGACTGGGTGTCCGACCTCGCCCCGCGGGGCGCAATCACGAGCCTGGACGACGTGATCGGACGCGAGGTGACGGTGCCCGTCGGCAAGAACGCCCCCGTGACGAAGCTCGCGTTTCGGGATTCGGCGCACCTGGCCGACGTCCCCTCCGGCCACGTGGCCGTGAGCGTGCCCGTAACGGACAAGCTCGGCGTCTCGCGCGGCGTGCCGCAGGGCTCGCGGCTCCTTGCCTACAAGGTTTCGGACGAGGGTTCGACGCTCGTGTGCGACGACATCGTCGTGCTCTCGGCCCCAGCGAAGGCCTCTTCCATAGGCTCGAGCGCGCAGCTGACGCTCGCAGTTGCGTCGAAGCAGGTGGCGGCCGTGCTGGACGCGAGCGGGAAGGGCGACCTCAGGCTCGTCATGCCCGCGGACGACGTGGACGCACCGGCAGGCGATGCGGCGACCCCGCCGTCCTCCGAGGACTCGTCCGGGTCCGACGGCGGCAAGTCACAGGGCAACCAGAGTGACTCTTCTAGTGGGTAGGGGGTGCTGCGATGAGTGACAGGTGGGTCGGCTGGACGGCCGATGGCTGCAGGGGAGAGCTCAGGGGCGCGCTCGCGACGGTGAGGCCCCACGCGACGATCACGTTCGCGTCAAGCGCCTCCGACCTCAGGCGCAGGCTGCGGTTCGAGGACGCGGAGACGTCGGGGGCGATCGTGGGACTGAGCGAGGCCGGTGTGTCGGACATGAACCTGGCGGCAGCCATTGCACACGACGGCGTGGCGGGAGAGGTGATCCTGGTCACGAGGCATGCCTCCGGGTCCCTCCGGTCGCGAGCCGCCCAGGCGGGGATAGGCATGGTGATTGACATGAGCGAGGTCGATGCCGCGGCCGGGAGGCCCGGGGCTGTAGGAAGCGCGGGGGTTGCGCGGGACCTTGGGGGCCTCCCGGCCGTGGCGGAGGGAGCCATGGCGGACGACGTGCCGTTCGACCTGGACGAGCCTGACGTCGGAACGGGCTCCGAGGTATTTGATGACGAGCCAGGGGCGGACCGTCCCGGCGCGAGGCGCGGCGTGACGCTGACGTTCGCCTCGGGGAGGGGAGGCGTCGGCAAGACCACGCTGGTCGCGGCATGTGCGGGAATCGCTGGCACTTGGGGCATGAGGGTCGCCGTGGTCGACCTCGACCTCTCGTGCGGGAACCTCTACGTCGCCTTTGGCGTCGGACGTCCGGTGGACCTCTCGCGACTTGGCGGGCGTGCCCCCGCGACGCGCGAGGTCATGGGGCGGAGCTGCGCGAGGCTCGCGGATGACGTGTACCTCTGGGGCCCGTGCGAGCGCCCCGAGATGGCCGAGGAGGTGATGCCGCAGGTGGGACGGCTGCTCGAGTACCTGTCGCAACGGTACGACCTCGTGCTGGTCGACACCTCGACCACCTTCACGGACGCGGTCGCGGAGGCGGTGCAGCGGGCGGACAGGGTCCTTCTCGTCCACGACGAGGCTCCCGGCTCCGTCGGGTCGGTCGGAAGAGCGAGCTCCCTGGTGGTGCGGCTGGGGGTCGCACGCACGCGGCTCGTGAGGGTGTGCAACGTGGCCGACCCGCGGCAGAGGGAGGTCGTCAATCAGATTGTCGCCGCTGGCGCGTTGGAGGGTGCGCAGTCGTTCAGGGTGCTCGACGGCGGGTTCGAGGTCGCGGAGGTCGCCGCGGCAGGCGGCATGGCCACGCTCGTCGAGGCGGACGGTCCCATGGTGTCGAGCGTCAGGTCGATGCTCGCGCGCATCCTGGCGGAGCTTGGCGCCCTGCCGGATGCGGAGGACGCGCAGCGTGCCGCCAGGGACACGGCGCGCAGGGAGAGGTTCAGGTTCTTCTCGCGTAGGAGGGAGACGGTCTGATGTCAGTGCTGGAGAGGGTCAAGACGTGCGAGTCCAGGGCGACGGACGAGGGGCGGGCGCCCCAGGGGAGAAGCGAGGAGTACCGGAGGCTCAGGGAGGACCTGAGGCACGAGCTGGTCGACAGGCTGGGCCTGTCGGCGATCGCGTCCATGCTGAGGTCCGTGAGCGTGCCGCAGGTGCGGCAGGAGCTCGAGGTCACCTGCCAGGCAATCCTGAACGAGGCGCACTTCTCCTCGCTCATGCGCAGCGAGCAGGCGTCGATCACGAACGAGGTTCTCGACGACATCTGCGGCTACGGGCCCATACAGAGGCTGCTCGACGATGACAGCGTGAGCGAGATCATGATCAACGGCATCGGGGCGCTGTTCTTCGAGCGCAACGGGAAGATCGAGTCGGCCCAGAGCGTCTTCGAGTCGAAGGACCAGATCCTGATGGTGATCGACAGGATCCTGGCACCGCTCGGGAGGAGGCTCGACCGGAGCAACCCGCTCGTGGACGCGCGCCTCGCAAACGGGGACCGCGTGAACGCCGTGTCGGACACGATCGCGCTCAACGGGCCCGTCGTGACGATCAGGAAGTTTTCCGACCGCATCACCTCGCTCGACCGTCTGGTCGAGCTGGGGTCGCTTCCCGCATGGTACGCGCAGCTCCTGGCGTGGGCGGTCCATTCGAGGGAGGACATCGCGGTCGCAGGGGGCACCGGCTCGGGCAAGACCACGCTCCTGAACGCGCTGAGCACACAGATCGGTATCGACGAGAGGATCGTGACGATAGAGGACTCGGCGGAGCTCCGCTTCGACTCGCATCCCGACGTGGTGAGGCTCGAGGCCCGCTCCGCGTCAATCGAGGGCACGGGTGAGATAAGCATCCGCGACCTGGTCAAGAACGCACTCCGCATGAGGCCCGACCGCATCGTCGTGGGCGAGTGTCGCGGCGAGGAGACGATCGACATGCTGCAGGCCATGAACACCGGACACGACGGCTCGCTCACGACGCTGCATGCCGGGTCCGCCCAGGAGGCGATCCTCAGGCTGGTGCTCATGGCACGCTTCGGCATGGACCTTCCGACAGATATCATCGAGGAGCAGATTGCCTCGGCGCTCGACCTCCTGGTCATGTCCGCCAGGTACCCGGACGGGACCCGGCGCATCACATCGCTGAGCGAGGTCTCGAGGGGCGAGAAGGGCGGGGTGCGCCTGAACGAGTGCATCAGCTACGACCAGGTCACCGGGGAGTGGGAGCTGCTGCGCGAGCCGAGCTTCGTCTCGCAGGCCCTGCGTTCCGGCGAGCTCACCCGCGAGGAGGTGGAGAGGTGGAGGTGCCTTATGTCGCCGTTGGCTGCCTGACGGCGTTCGTCGCGGCTGTCGTCCTCCTGGGTGGTGAGACGAGGAGAACCCCCAAGGGCCTGCTCTGGCTGACGACGAGGCGTCGCCTTCATGCCGCGTTCTCCCGGATGGCGGACACGAGGCCAGTGTCGTTCCTGGACTCCAGGTCCGCCTGGCACAACCTTGGCGCGGAGCTCGCCGCATCGGAGTCCCGTCGCGTCGAGCGGGACGCGAGACCTGGCTTGCCGCAGGTGGCGCTTGTGACGGATGCCAGGCAAGGCGTGGCCGCGACTTTAGCGGCGGGCGTCCTTCTCGCCTGCGTGCTGTGCCTGGTGGCGACGTCCGCCGTCGGCGTGCCCATAGCGGCGATCGTGCTCGCGGTAGGCGTGCCCATCTGGGATGGGACGAGGCAGCGGAGGGAGGCCAGGGTGCTCGCTCAGGAGATGCCGGGGGTCTTCAGGACCCTCGCGATGGCCATGGGATCCGGGGAGACGCTCGCCCAGGCGATCGACTACCTCGGCAGCCACGAGGCGGGCCCTGCCGGCAGGCCGTTTGCGCGCGCCTCCCTGAGGATGCGCTGCGGGGACTCGGCCAGCGAGGCGCTGGCCGGCCTCTCGGAGGAGCTGCATGCGCCTGGCGTGGGCCTCCTGACCACCGCGCTGCTCATCTCGCAGCGCACGGGGAGCCCGCTCAAGTCCCTCTTCGGCCATGCCGCGAAGCTCGTCGAGAGGCAGGGCGAGTTCGAGCGCATGCTCGAGGTCAAGACCGCCCAGGTGCGGCTTTCCGTGCGCATCGTCTGCGGCCTGCCCGTCCTCATGATCGCGTCGCTCTCGCTCCTCTCGCCTGACTTCCGGGCGGGGCTCGCGACCCCCGCGGGCATCGTGAGCATCCTCCTCGCCATCGGGATGGACGCGGCGGCGCTGCTCATCATCAGGCGCCTGATGCGGGGTGTCGTCTGATGGACGCGGCACTCCTGGGGAGTGGGGCCCTGGCGTCCGCGTCGACCTTCGCCCTCGCGTACGCGCTGGTCTCCGGCGATTTCGGACGAGGCGGGGAGAAGGACGAGGGCTCCCTCTCGACATTCGCGGCGGACGTCGAGAGGCGGCTTCGCGCCATTGGTCCCATCGCGGAACTGGAACGCAGGGGGAGGGATGCCGCGCGGAAGGGCACCTGCCTGAGGGACCTTCCGTCGCTTCTGGACGTCGTGACGCTCGGCCTCTCGTCTGGGCTCTCGTTCGACGCGGCGCTCGCACTCTACTGCGAGCGCTACGACAACGAGCTTGCGGCGTCGTTCGCGGAGGCGATGCTCTCCTGGCAGGTCGGTGCGGAGAGCAGGGCCGAGGCGCTCGGGAGGCTCGCGGGGGAGCTCGGCGTCGACGCGCTGGCGAGCTTCGCGTCGACGGTCACGCAGGCTCTGGAGTTTGGCTCGCCGCTCGCGTCCGCGCTCGAGGCGCAGGCGCAGGCGATAAGGGAGGAGCAGAGGTCGCAGCTGGAGGAGGAGATCGAGAAGGTGCCGGTGAAGATGCTCATCCCACTGGGGACCCTCATCGTGCCGGCGATGCTCATCTCGATACTCGGGCCCCTGTTGGGGGCGAGCCTCTCGCTGTCGTAGGGACCGAGTGGGCCTGACGAATTGGGGGTGGTGCCGCAAGGGCGTGGTGTGACCGATGGATGCGAGGAGACGGGAGCGAAGGATGATGGAGCGACTCAGGAACGACGTCATGGAGACGGCTTGGGCAGTCTGGGCGGGTTTCGTTGACGAGGAGGGCCAGGGGACCACGGAGTACGCGATCCTGGTCGGGGTGCTCGTGGTGATTGCAATCCTCTCGATCGTCACGTTCAAGGGCAAGGTGCAGCAGCTCTGGGACGCGATAGCAAGCGGCATTGGGTCGCTGTGAGCAAGGCTCACGGGAGGGCGGGGAGGCGGTGGCCACTCGCGGTCGCGATGCTCTGCCTCGCCCTCCTGGGCACCCTTGCCGCAAGGGAGGCTATCGTGCGGGACACTGGCGCAACGTCATCGCAACGCGAGACCTCTACGGGCGAGAAGGACGGCGCCCGTGACCGAGCGAAGGATGGCCAGGACGCGGCCGGGGGCTCTGGCAGCAAGGACAAAGGGACTCGGGGTGACGCGACCTCGGCTGCCGCGGCGGAGGGCGAGGGGGTGTCGACGCGCGTGATGCGTGGCGGCGTGGGACCCGTTGCCAAGAAGGTGCTGGCTGGTTACGAGGATTCGTCCGACTGCGTCCTCGCGAGGGCGGGCTACGTGGACCTTCTGGGAGGTGCCTGGTCATGCACCGTCGTTGGGGGAGATTGGGTGGACACGGTGGTCGTCCGCGCTCGGAAGGACAGGCGGTCGTGCGAGGTGAAGACCGTGAGGATGGACGCCTCGACCTGGGAGCGCGAGGCGACGGAGCTGTGAGGAGGGGGATGGTGCACCATGGCATCGCTTGCTTCCAGAATCGCGCGGTGCCGTACCGGGGGTCCGAGGGACAGTCGACCGTCGAGTACGCGCTCGTGCTCTTCGCCTTCCTGGCGTCGGTCGTGGCGCTTGCGAAGGTCGTCGACTGGGCGAGCTCCGGAGGGCTCTTCTCCTCCGTCACGTCTGCGGGGTCCCACTCCGTTGGCGAGGGACTCCTCAAGGCACTACAGGACGTTCTTCTCTACTGAGGCGGTTGTCGCATCGGAAGGCGGCCAGGCGACCGTCGAGGCGGCGGTCATGCTTCCCAGTCTGATGCTCACCCTGGCGTTGCTCGTGCAGCCGGCCTGCATCTTCTTCACGCGGGTCGTGATGAGGTCGGCGGCAGCCGAGGGCGTGCGGGTCGTTGCGACGGACTATGACGGCGACCTTGGGGATTGCAGGGAGTTCGTCCTCAGGAGGCTGCGTGCCGTGCCGGATGCGCCGCTCTTCCACGCCGGCGGGAGGGAGGATTGGTCGGTTGAGCTGAGTCGCCATGGAAGCAGGGCGAGCGTCGAGATCGTGGGACACGTTCGGCCCCTTCCTCTGCTGGGCGTCGCGCTCTCGGCATTTGCGGAACACGACGGCAAGGGCATCGTGCTCAGGGTCTCGGTGACGGAGACGGTACGCCCGAGCTGGGTGAGGGGGTCTTATGGGGAGTGGCAACGGATATGGGGCTAGGCCCATGGAACGGGCACGCCTCATGCTGGACTTGTTCCTCAGGCGGGACGGGGGCTACACGACGGTCGCCGTCGCCATTGCGCTCCTGATGAGCGTGGCCCTCGCCTTTGGCGTGGCGGTGGCGGAGTGGGGCATGGCGCGATCTGGCGACGTGCAGGAGGTGGCCGATGCCGCGGCCATGTCAGGGGAGAACTGCGTCGCCGCTTTCTGCACGGTGGCCCAGGTGCTTGACGCGTGCGTGCTGAGCATGGGGCTCCTGGGGGTGATCGTGTACGGGGCTGGCATGGTTGTCGCGGCGGTCCCCATCCTGCAGCACGGTGCCCCAAAGGTGTTGGAGGCGGGCAGGAAGATCCTGGACACGAGGAGGAGGTTCGCGAAGTCCGCATCCGAGGGACTTGAGCGGTTGGAGAAGGCGCTTCCCGCCCTCATCGTCGCGAACTCCGCCTCCACCGTGTCCGCGAACTCGAGGGGGGACGTCAAGTATGCGGGCCTTGCCGTCCCGTATCCTTCCGAGTCCAAGTCGGACTTCAGCCATTTGGACGACGAGCTGGATGACAAGGAGATGGAGGAGGCCGCGAAGAAGCTCCAGGAGGCGTCGAAGAGGAAGAAGGAGGCCATGGAGCGTGCAAACGAGGCGAAGGAACGCGCCTGGAGGGCGGATAACGTGGACGACCCCTCTTGCATGAGGGGACGCGCCCTATCGCTGGCAGGCCTGGACGATGCGGCGAACCCCTATTACTCGAGCCCGGCATCCTGGAAGTTCGACTTCGCGCGCCTGCGCGCCGTGAACTATTACGCCGCGCGATCGAGGGAGGAGCCGGCGACCTCGGGTTCGGCGGACAACATCCAACGCTCCAGCGCGAGGGCCGTCTTCTATCGCTTTGCCTACGACGAGATCTCGGGAGCGGTGTGCGAAGAGGGGGAGAAGGTCGATATCCAGTTGCCCGAACTTCCCCATACGACCGACATGGTGAGGGGGACCGATCTCTATACGGACGCGTCGTGGCCGTGCACGACCGAGGAGGACGGGACGACGCTCCACTGCTCCCTCGCGTGTCCGGGCGCCACGGGGCCCTTCGCGGGAGACGCGTCGCTTGCCGACATCGACTCCGGCGTCGTGAAGCGCTGCGAGGAGTGCCGAATGGACGCGCAGGCGATGGGAAACGTCGCGGACGCGTCGACGAACATCAACAACGGCTTCGAACACTACTGGCGGATCGTGGTCGAGGCTTCCAAGGATTACCAGAAGGCAAAGGAGGACGAGCAGAGGGCCGAGAAGGACATGAAGGAGGCCGCCGAGAAGTGCGAGTCCGCCTTCGAGAAGGCGATGCGGGTCCTGAGCGTCGACCGACCGAAGCTGTGTCCACCCGGCGCATATGGGTGCATCGGCCTCGCCACGCGCGGTGCCACACAGCTGCCACGTGGTCTGACCAGCAGGTTCCTCAAGACGGGTAACCTTCCGGGAGGAGTCGCCGTGTCAGGTGCCGTCCTTGCGCCCGACGAGCACACCGACGGCCACAACGTCCTCTCCAGCGTCTTCGATGGGATAGAGAGGCCTGACAGGACGCTCTTCTCGGGATTGCTCGACGGAATCGGGGACCTGTGGGGATCGCTCCTCGTCGGATATGGCTCCAAGTACGGCGATGTGAGTGCGGCCGCGAACAGGTTCCTGGATGGGATAGGTGGAGTCTTTGGCGAGAAGGTCGCAAGCTGGCTGAGGGGAAAGATCTCGGGCGTCATCACGAGGGCCGGCTTCGAGCCTGCCGACATGCGGCTCAGGAAGCCCGTGCTCACCAACAGCCAGCACATCCTCGACAAGGCGGGCGTGTCCAAGACGGCGGAGGTGAGGTCGTTCATACAGACACTGCCCGAGGACAATGCCGGCATCGTCCGTGCGTGCAAGGCCAAGCTCGTCTCCATTCTCGGGAGCATGGGCGAGGTCACGGTCGCCGAGATACCCATCCCGGGGCTCGACGGCGTCTCTATCCCGCTGACGATCGACCTCTCGACCATAGCGGAGATGATCGGATGAGACTTCTGAGAGACGAGGAGGGACAGATGACCGTGGAGCTTGCAGTGATGCTTCCCGTCATGGTTGCCATCGGCTTGCTTGTGTTCAACATCGTCAAGTATGCGGAGGCCTGTGCCGCATTCGACAGGGTGGCACTCGATGCCGCGGTGACGCATGGCGTGTCCCCCGCCGGCGAGCAGAGCGGCACGAATGCGGTCGAGGAGGTCGAGAGCACGATACGCTCGGCGTTGGACTCGAAGCAATGCGAAGTAGAGGTCTCGGCGTCCGGTGCCTCAGGGTCCAAGCGACGGAGGGAGGGGCTCGCCTTTCCCATCTCGCCCCTCCTCACCACGTACACGTGTCGACTGCGCTTCCATCCTTGGCCCTGTCAGGTCTCGATTGCGGGCGTCGGCTTCTCGGTGCCGGTCTCGCTTACGCACGAGCGTTCCATTACGGTCGACCGATTCCGTCCCGGGGTGGTGATTTAGATGAGGTGCGTGCAGATCGACGTCGAGGAAGGCAGCCTTGGCACGTTCGACGTGCTGGAGACGTGGCCCGAGAGGCTCAAGGGGCTGCTCGGCGACGTGGGCGGCTCAAGGCAGGTGCTCATTGCGGACTGCGGGTCCATACATACCGTGGGCATGAGGTATCCGATCGACGTCGCCTTCGTGAACAGGGACATGAGGGTTTGCCTGGCCCGAAGGCGCTTGCCCCCGGGAAGGGTTCTCGGATCGCGCGAAGCCAGCTTCGTGCTCGAGAGGCGCAGCAATCCTGGCATATGGCCTGTCGAGGGGGACTATGCCCTCGTCGAGGGCGAATGGAGCTTGGGAGGGCAATATGGGCGAGAAACGAATTGAGACCAAGGTGTGCCCCCGCTGCGGCGAGGAGCTATTCTCCGACATGGACATCTGCTATGGGTGCCTCTACGACTTCACGCATCCGCCGAACTCCGTCGCTGGAGCTGCCATGCCTCCTCTCGACGAGGTGCGGACATGGGCGGGGGAGGGCGATTCGGAAGATGACGAGCAGCAAATCGACGACCAACTCGATGCAACGCTTCCCCTCGACATGCCGGCGCGTGACGTCGGCGTGGAGGGTGCTGGGGGACTCTGGGTCCGTTCCTCGGACATGGAGACCAAGGTGGACATTCCGCCGGGAGGGCTGATAGTCGGCAGGGCGCCTGACTGCGACGTGATACTCCACTCCATCGCCGTGTCGAGAAGGCATGTCTCCTTCGAGATCGGCCAGGGTTGCCTGGAGGTGAGGAACCTGGGCGCAAAGAACCCAGCGACGGTCGGCGGCAGGGAGATCACTGATACGTACATGATGAAGCGGGGACAGACGGTGAGCGTCTGCGGGACGCTCTTTACCTATGTTGGCGAGAAGGCATAGAGAAGGGCGACACTGGCCATTTCGAAGCCAGTGCCGCCCTGAACGGAAGCTATGTTGCCAGCCCCTCAGGCTACATGGGCATCGTCGTCTGCTGGACGTAGGTGCGGGTGAGGTACTTCTGGTCAAGGCTGAAGAGGCCCTGCGGGGTTCCGCCGAAGAGCTTGTAGTCCGAGATCAAGTCGGAGGCGTTCGTCTCCTCCTCGCCCTGCTCGTTGACGAACCAGTCGAGCATCTTCATGGTGCGGAAGTCGTTCGCATCATAGGCGGCCTTGTAGCACTTGTTGATGAGGCTCGTGACGTACTGCTCGTGCTCGTAGCCAGCCTCGAGCGGCTCGAGGTCGTTGGAGAACTCCTTGTCCGGCTTGTCGATGGCCTCCATGGTGGGCTTGTAGTCGTTGTCGAGGAGGTAGCGACGCAGGATCTTCGCGTGATCGACCTCCTCCTGCACCTGGATCATGTACCAGTTCGCGTAGCCCTTGAGACCGCGGTCCTCGAAGTAGTCCGCAAAGGTCAGATAGAGGTATGCGCTGTAGAGCTCCTTGTTGATTTGCTCGTTCAGTACGCTGCTTACCGTCTTGTCAAGTGCCATCTAAAATGCTCCTTCGCTATTGGCGACCATCTTTCCGGCGTAACCTTGCCATGACCTTCTATACCCCTTTGGCTCTGGTATATTTTCGTCCAAAGTGTCTGGATTCAAACGGTAGGGAGACTTCACACATGGTCGCTCGATTCGGAATTCACGAACGCTCTTCTCGTCTGGCGCCGTTGCTCGTTCTGGTGCTGCTGCTCTGCAGCTTCCTGTCCGTCTGCATCGCCATCCCGGTGACGGCGAGGGCGGATGACTACTCGATCGACAAGGTGAACATCGACGCGACGGTCGCGGCGGACGGCTCCGTGGCGGTGAGCGAGACGAGGGAGTTCGACTTCGACGGATCGTTCCACGGGGTCTATTGGAAGATCCCGAAGGGCAGCTATGACGGTCAGGAGATTTCCTGCAACGTCGGCAAGGTGGGCTTGGTGTCCGATGGCTCGCTCAGCGAGTTCCGCCAGGTCAGCGAGAGCGACGCCGACTACGGTGAGGACGGAACGTACGTCGTAACCGACGAGGGCTCATACCTGAAGCTCAAGATCTACTCCGCGCACGAGGACGAGACGGCGAGCTTCCAGATCAATTACACCCTCACGAACCTTGCCAGGCGATACTCGGACACCTCGGAGCTGTACTGGAAGTTCGTGAGCGACGGCTGGGACGTCGAGAGTCAGAACGTGACCTGCACGATTCACCTTCCCGTCCCCACGGGGCAAACCGTCAAGGGTGGCGACAACGTGAGGGCATGGGGTCACGGACCGCTTGACGCAAGCCTCAAGTTCAAGGGGAACACGGTCGTGTACACCGTCTCCGGAGTGGGAAGCGACGAGTACGCCGAGGCGCGCATCGTCTTCCCGACGTCCTGGCTCTCCAATGCGAATTCGGTCGACAAGAGTGTGCTCGACTCCGTGCTCAGTGAGGAGAAGGAGGCCGCCGAGAAGGCGAATGCCGAGCGAGCCCGGGCACGTGCCATCCAGTACGCCGTAACGGCAATCGGTGTTGCGTTGGCAGTGGGGTCCATCGTCCTGACCGTCATGCGTCTTAACGCCTACCGGCAGAGTCATAAGCCGCAGTTCGATGACAAGTACTTCCGCGACGTGCCGACGAATGACCACCCCGCCGTGCTCGGGGCGCTCCTGAACGACGGACACCCCACGGAGGACGACGTGACGGCCTCCCTCATGCGTCTCACGGACATCGGGGCCATGACGCTCGAGAGAGTGGAACTGAAGGAGAAGGGCATCTTCGGTCGCGAAAAGACGAAGGAGGACTACCAACTTACCAGGGTGGTCCACCCTCGCGAGGTCAAGAAGAGCAAGAGCGAGGAGGCAGTCGACAACGCGACTCTCAAGCTCCTGTTCAACAAGATCGGACCCAAGGTCAAGGGTCGCGAGAAGGGCGAGCTGCTCTTCTCGGACTTCGAGAGGGTCGCAGACAGCAAGCCTGAGGCGTACAACGATGCCTATGAGTCCTGGAAGACGGAGGTCGAAGCCCAGGTCATTCAGAGGGGCTTCCAGACCGATGCGCATGGGAACGGGAAGGGTCTGCTTGCCTTCCTCCTTCTGGCGGACATCGTGCTTGCCTTCGTGACCGTGGTACTCATGGTGGAGGAGACGATTGCCGTCGGCTGGGGCCTTGTGGCAGTTGTGGCGCTCGCGGTGGCCGCTGCGTTTGCCGGCATCACGATTGGCAGCATGGACGACCTTTCACCCGAGGCGGTGGAGGTCATCGCGAAGCTCAAGGCACTCAAGCGCTGGCTGAAGGACTTCACGCGCCTTGAGGAGGCCGTGCCGCAGGACGTCATCCTCTGGAACAGGCTCCTGGTCATGGCGGTGTCCCTCGGCGTTGCCGAAGAGGTGATCGAGCAGCTCAAGGTTGCCGCTCCGCAGGTTCTGAATGACCCGGGCATGATGCCCGTCTACTGCTGGTACCTCTATCCCACGTCTCCCATGGGATCACCGGCGTCGAACCTGGGGTCGAGCTTTGCCTCGGCGCACAAGGTCAGTACAGCCGCGCTAGCGAAGTCATCGTTCAGCTCGGCTGCCGGTGGCGGTGGTGGCTTCTCTGGCGGCGGGGGCGGCGGCTTCGGTGGTGGAGGTGGAGGCGGCGCCTTCTAGTATTGGCATCGCCAGCGGAGATGACCTCAAAGTCGAATGAGGCATCTACCTGCGGACTTCAAAATTCTTCCATCTATTTTCGAGAATGTTGTTGACCTGGCTGGAATCTTTGATATATTAAACAGGCTTGCAAGCGAGCAAGTGACGGCTGGGTAGCTCAGTTGGTAGAGCAGGGGACTGAAAATCCCCGTGTCAGGGGTTCGATTCCCTTCCCCGCCACCATGAAGATTTGGCCCCGTACCTGCGGAAACGCGGTACGGGGCTTCTTCATTTTGCTGAAAGAAATGGCCGTGGGTACAAGATGGGTATCAAATGGGTATTAACGACCACCCTATCGATTCGCTATCGGTTTTGAATAACGTACCCCTTACCGTGTCCGCCCCATGCTTCTGACCGCCGCGTTACTCTCGTAAAGCTGCGCAGTGTCCAGTGCGGCAGTCGCACTGGACATAGGCTACGGCTGAGCTAGTACCGGACCTTGAACTGACTGTCCCCCTTGACGGGAGGGATGTCGTTCTTCTCGTCTATCACGTACTCGATGGGATAGCGCGACCAGGCCTTCGTGAACGTCGCGAAGAAGGTGGAGATCTGCTCCTGCGTGCCCTGGAGCTCCATCGTCACGGTCTCCCAGTCGGGCTCGTTTCTGACCCAGCCGGTGCAGCCCGTCTGGGTGGCGCAGCGCGAGGCGGTCCAGCGGAAGCCGACCCCCTGCACTTCTCCCCGGAAGACGAGGTGTAGGCGTCGGATGCCGTCGGGCGCGGGGTTGGCGGTCTTGTCGTCGGTTACGTTGGCCGTGTTGGCGTCCGATTTGGCGTGGTGGTTTGACCAGGGCCATATGCCGTCTGCGCGGGCCATGCGTTCCTCCAAGGGTCGAAATGCGTTTATAGCCGTACAATAGCACCATGCGAAACTTCGATGGCGAGGTAAGGTTCACATGAAGGCCAAGTTCAACCTGATGACGGATTCCACGTGCGACTTCTCGATTGAGGACGTCAAGCGGGCGGGGATCACGTACCTGCCGTTCACCTACACGGAGGACGGCAAGGGCGACAACGCGCTCTCGGGCCCGGATGACCTGTTTCAGTCGATAAGCGCCCACGACTTCTATGAGCGCATCCGCTGGGGCGCGACGCCCAAGACGTCGCAGCCCTCGCAGCTCGTGTACGAGGAGGCGTTCCGCAAGGCGGCGGAGCTCGACGTTCCCACCGTGCTGCTCACGATCTCGAGCGGCATCTCCGGCGGCTACAACGGCGCCGTGACCGCGCTTGACCGCGTGCAGGAGGAGCTGGGGCGCGATCTGCCCATCTACATCGTGGACACGCTTATCTCGTCCACGTCGTTCTACCTGCTGCTGGAGGAGGGCGTGCGCCAGCGCGACAAGGGCCTTACGGCGGAGGAGTTCGTCCGTTGGGTGGAGGACGCGCGCTACCACGTCTGGACCATCTTCATGGTCGACAACCTGGACACGCTGCACCGCGGCGGGCGCATCCCCAAGTCCGTGGCGCTGGTGTCATCCGCGCTCGACGCGAAGCCGCTGCTCTCGTGGAAGCTCAACGGCGAGCTCACGATCCTGGGCGTGACGCGCGGCCGCAAGAAGGGCATGCGCAAGATGTGCGAGTACTACGAGAAGCACCGCTCCCAGCTGCAGTACCCGGCCGTGGCGGCCATCGGCAACGCCGACTGCGAGAACGACGGCCTGCGCCTGGGCGCCATGATCGCGGACATAGACGACTCCGTGCGCGTCCTTCCCTCCACAATCGGGCCGACCATCGGCTGCCACGTGGGCCCTGGCATGCTGTCGTGCTGCTTCTGGGGCAGCGACCGTCGCGAGCGCAAGAACGCGCTCACGGGCAAGGTCAAGGGCGTTCGCCAGGGCTAGCGGCTGACCGGCGGGAATGGGCGATCACATGAGCATGAGCAGAAGGGGCTTCCTCGCGCTGGCCGCCTCGGCGGCCGCGGGCCTCGCGGCGTGCGCCAAGCCGGGGGAGTCAAACAAGCCCGAGGACAACAAGGTCGACCTGAACGAGTTCAAGGACCTCGAGCTGGACGACTCCAAGTGGATGTACGACGACGCCAACGACTGCTACTACCAGCTAGGGCTTCCGTACTGCACCAAGCCGGCGGCGGGCAACTACGAGGCGCTCGCCATCTTCGTGCCCGGAAAGTACTTCAAGGGCGAGAAGAACGGCAGCACGTGGAGCTGCAAGGTCAACCCCAAGGGCAAGGTGGGCTCGTTTACCGCGAGCACCGCGCCCGTGGTGATGCCCGTCAACTCCGCGCGGCTCTCGTCCGAGGGCTGCCCCACGGCCTACTCCTACGACGGCCTGCGCACCTACCTCGCGCGCGGCCTCGTGTACGTGTACGCGGGCTTCCGCGGGCGCTCGGGCGGCTACGTGAGCGACTCGGAGGAGCAGTACTCCGGCGGCGCCCCCTGGCCCGTGGTCGACCTCAAGGCGGCCGTGCGCTTCCTGCGCTACAACCGCGACTACCTGCCCATCAACCCCAAGCGCATCTTCGTGTTTGGCCTGGGGGCCGGCGGCGGCGTCGCGGCCTGCATGGGCGCGCTGGGAGATTCCGGGGTCTTCTCGCCCTACCTGAGCAAGATCGGCGCCGCCACGCACGACGCGGATGGCCACTCCATTTCCGACGCGGTGTACGGATCGGCGTCGTGGTGCCCCGAGACGTCGTTCGACGCGGCGGACAGCGGCTACGAGTGGATGATGGGCCAGTTCGCGACCGACGACACCCGCAAGGAAGGCAGCTGGAAGAAGCTCCTCTCGGACGACCTGGCGGGCGCGTACGGCAAGTATGTCAACAAGCTTGGCCTCACCAACGACGACGGCGACGCGCTCAAGCTCGAGTCCGTGCAGGATGGCAGCTACCTTGCGGGCACGTACTACGACCACCTGCAGAAGGTGATCGAGGGCTCCGCGGAGAAGTTCTTCTCCACCACGAGCTTCCCCTACACCTTCACGCCGGGACGCCTGGTGGACACAGTGTTCCCGGGTGACCCCAACCTCGACACGGACAGCGCCGTCGCGATCGACACGGTGACGGGCGAGGCCGTGGACACGACCACCACGGCCGCGGCTGCGTCGCCCTCCGCGACGACGGGCGCCACCACGGGCGAGAAGAACGACTCCTCGGGCTCGGACACCACCTCGGGCACGGATTCCTCCTCGGGCTCGGGCACGTCGTCAACGTCGACCGACTCGGGTGCCACCAGCGGCACGGGCACCGGCACCACCGCCACGGGCGTGAGCGTGGTCCAGTCCACGGTGTACGACACCGCGGAGAGCTACGTGAGCGCGCTCAACAAGGACGAGCGCTGGATCACGTACAGCCCCAGCGCCGGCGGCGTATCCATAACGAGCCTGTGGGACTTCGTCACGCACTGCCGCTCCAACGTGCGCGGCGTGTGCGCCTTTGACGCGCTGGACCGCTCGACCATCGCCAACCAGCTCTTTGGCGTGGACGACGACTCGAGCCTGCACTTTGACGAGACGCTAGCCGACCTCCTGAAGGACAACGCGAGCCGCTATGCGGAGCGCTCGGGCTTTGACGACGACCTCCCGGACGACTGGGAGAAGGACGTGGCCAAGCTCGACTCGCTCAACACGGACATGGAGTCGCGCGTGGACGCCATGAACCCGCTGTACGGCCTCTGCGGGCACTACGCGGGCTTTGGCTCGTGCGAGGTGGCGCCGTACTGGCGCGTCAACACGGGCCTCTTCCAGACGGCGACCTCGCTCACGACGGACGTGAACCTCGTGCTGGCGCTGAACGCCTACGACGGCGTGAAGAGCGTGGAGTTCAACCCCGTGTGGGGCCGCGGCTTCGAGCTTGCCGAGGTGAGCGGGGACGCCCAGACCAACTTTGCCGAGTGGGTGGTGTCCTGCTGCAAGTGACGGCCGCAGCTCCTCTCAAAAGGTAAACGTTACAACCTACACCATGCGCCAGGCATGCGCAAGGCATATTCGCCATAAGCTTGAGATTTTTTGGCAAATGTGCTAGCATTACTCTCATATAAGCGAGAGGAGTGCTGCGTATGTACGAAGTCGGCCAGTATGTCGTCCATCCGGGCCAAGGCGTCTGCAAGGTTGAGGCAATCGAGGAGAAGCCGCGGGCAACGTACATGCTCATGCCCGTTGGCGGGCGCCATCCCATGCGCATCAGCTTCCCGGTTGCGAGCGAGGACAGGCTGCGCCCGATCATCGGCAGCGAGCAGGCCAAGGAGCTCATAGGCGAGTACCCGCAGCTTCCCGTGGAGAAGCTGGGCAACCACACCAACGCCCTGGAGGAGCGCTTCAAGGACGAGCTGCGCAACGGGACCTGCAGGGACGCCGTGCGCATCGCCAAGACGTTCCACGCCCGCATCGCGGAGGTAAAGGCATCCAACAAGAAGCCGCCCGTCGTGTACGAGCGCATCTTCAAGCAGGCGAGCGAGCGCTCGCTGCAGGAGCTCGCCGTCGCCCTTGGCATGAGCGTGGACGACGTGCGCGAGCTCTTCCTCACCAAGGGCGAGGACGCGAGTCAGAACTAGGTCCTTCTCGCCCGGCGACCGCCCTTCTTGCCAACGCATCCCCCTTGTGCGCCCGTTTGCCGCCCACGTTTCAATCTGGGCTCAAACGGGCGCGCTTGGCAGGCGGTCGCCCGCCCCTCGGATACAATGGGGGAGAAGAGCAACCCGCGCGCTCGCAGACGCGCGCATGACGCCAATGGGGGACCGATGGCAGACACGAACGAGAATCCCAAGACCAGGGCGGTCATCACCGTGCTTGGCAGCGACCGCTCGGGCATCGTGGCGGCGGTGGCGACGGCGCTGTCGCAGCACGACGCCAACATTCTGGACATCTCGCAGACGATCCTGCAGGGCACGTTCACGATGACCATGCTCGTGGACCTGGCCCCGTCGGACGTCGAGTTCTCGCAGCTGCAGGAGCAGCTGGACAGCCTCTCCAAGGAGATAGGCGTCCAGATCACCATGCAGCGCGAGGAGGTCTTCAAGTTCATGTACCGCCTGTAGGCGGATTGCGCCCGCCCGTGAGGTGGGCGTTTTTCTCGCCATAAAAATTTAAAGGAGACGACATGCCCCTGCACTTTGATCCGCTGGCCCAGCGGCCGCGGCACTACCTCACGCCCGAGAACACCTCCATGTTCGAGCACGTGCTCGACCAGTACCCCATGCCGTCCGTGGGAATTGGCAGGCCGGAGGTGTCGGACCTGCTGTACGAGGGCGGGCGCAACGTGGACGTGGTGCCGCCGGAGCTGTACGCCCGCTACGACGTGAAGCGTGGCCTGCGCAACGCGGACGGCTCGGGCGTGCTCGTGGGCCTCACGACCATATCCAACGTGCACGGCTACAACAAGGTGGACGGCAAGATCGTGCCGGACGAGGGCGACCTGACGTACCGCGGCTACCACGTGGCGGACCTGATCCGCGCGGCGCAGCAGGAGGACCGCTTTGGCTACGAGGAGGTGTCGTACCTGCTGCTCACGGGCAACCTCCCCACGCCGGCGCAGCTTGACGACTTCCGCGCGCGCATCGGCAGCCGCCGCCAGCTGCCCGAGGGCTACCTGCGCATCTTCCCGCGCACCACGTTCAGCCCCTCCATCATGAACGTGCTGCAGCGCGCGACGCTCCTGCTGTGCGCCTTCGACAACAACCCGGACGACACGAGCCCCGTGCACGAGGTGGACGTGGCGCTGTCGCTCCTTGGCCGCTGGCCGCGCGTGGCCTCCGTGGCGCACCAGGCCTACGCCGCCGCCAAGACGGGCGACGTGCCCGTTGTCCCGCCCGCGCGCGAGGACTTCAGCATGGCCGAGACGATCCTGGACGTCCTGCGCGGCGACGAGGGCTTCAGCCACGACGAGGCCATGATGCTCGACGTCATGCTGATGCTCCACGCGGAGCACGGCGGCGGCAACAACTCCACCTTTACGTGCAGGGTCCTGAGCTCCTCCGGCACGGACGCCTACTCCGCCTACGCGGCGGCGCTGGGCTCGCTCAAGGGGCCTCGCCACGGCGGCGCCAACGCCAAGGCCGGCGAGATGGTGGACGACGCGGCGGAGCACATTGCGGACTGGTCCTCCGACGACCAGGTGGCCGACTACCTCACGAAGGTGCTTGCGGGCAAGGCCTTTGACGGCAAGGGCCTGATCTACGGCATCGGCCACGCGGTCTACACCAAGAGCGACCCCCGCGCGCAGATCGTGAAGGGCTACGCCAAGGCCCTCGCCCAGAAGAAGGGCACGGCCGACGCGGAGAAGTTCGAGCTCATCGAGCGGATCGAGCGCCTGGCGCCCGAGGTCATGCGCAACGAGCGTGGCATCACCAAGCCGCTGTGCGCCAACATCGACCTCTACACCGGCTTCGTGTACCACATGCTGGGCATCCCGCGTGACCTCTTTACCCCGATCTTCGCGATCGCGCGCATGTCCGGCTGGGCGGCGCACCGCATGGAGGAGCTCTATGGCCCGGCTCGCATCATCCGCCCGGCGTACAACTCCTACATGACCGAGCGCCCCTATGTGCCCCTGGCGGACCGCAGGTGAGCGCTGCGGGCGAGAAGGACGTGGCGACTGGCCTGCAGCCGGGTGCGGGCGCGCCGGCCGGGGCTGGCGCGAAGGCCGGTGCGGGTGCGCCGGCCGGGGCCGACGTGCGCATCGTGTTTGCGGACATGGACGACACGTTCCTCGCGCGCGACAAGAGCGTGCCGGAGCGTAACCTCGCGCTTCTCGACCTCTTGGCCGAGCGGAGCATCGCGTTTGTGCCGTGCACGGGACGCTCGTACCGGGCCGTGAGCGAACGCGTGCTCGCGCATCCCGCGACGGCGTACGTGGTGGGCTCGGACGGCGCGGCCGTGACGGACGTGCACCGCAAGGGCTCGCCCCAGACGGCGCGACTGAGCGCACTGGGCAAGCCCCGCGCGCTGGCGCTGTACGAGCGCGTGCGCGAGCTGCCCGTGACGTTTGACGTCTTCTGGGGCGGCCACATCTACGTGAGCCGCGAGCGCTACGACCTCATGCGCGGCTTCGACGTGACCGAAGCCGACCGCGCCATGTACTACCGCTACCGCACGCCCGTGGACCAGGACACGCCGCAGCTGGTCGAGGGCCTGGGCGGCGTGGAGCGCCTCACGCTCTACACGCCGACGGTGGACGTGCGTGCGCAGGCCATCGCCGCAATCGAGGCCGACCCGACGCTCCACTACACGTACTCGAGCCCCTACAACCTCGAGGTGATGGACGCCAACACGAGCAAGGGTGCCGCCGTGGGCTGGCTGCTCGCGCACCTGGGCATCCCGTGCGAGGCGTCCGTGGGCTTTGGCGACTCCCCGAACGACCTCCCCATGATGGAGGCCGTGGGGCGCGGCGTGGCCGTCGCGAACGCCTACCCGGAGGTGCGCCAAGCCGCCTCGGACACGGCGCCCTGGACCTGCGACGAGGCCGCTGTGGCGCGCTACATGGAGCGCCTGCTGGGGTAGGCACGCCACGGGTTCAGCCGAGAAGGGCGATGCAAAAGGATCGGGACCCGTCCCTTGCGAGGCGGGTCCCGATTTCTGTT
>QOUO01000020.1 GCA_003862195.1 Coriobacteriaceae bacterium
GGGTGGTTGTCGGGCATGTGAATCTTCCTTTCGTGGAGAGCCCCCTACGCACGGGGGCAATCGACACACGTGGCTGAACACAGGTTGAATGTAGCTTGCATAGGTCAGCTGGCGCGCAGGCGCGGGCAAGCGCTGGGAAACGATTGCGTGAAGAGCGCGTAAGGCAGCAGGTAGGGGCGCCCGCGCGAACGGTGCGCCGCTATAGTGGATAGGCAACTGCAAACCACACCGAAGCGGAGATGCCATGCCAAGCTCGTCCTACCTTGCCAAGCAGATGATCGTGATGAGGCGCGACCTCAAGATGCGCAAGGGGAAAATCGCCGCACAGGCGGGGCACGCCTGCGTGGAGGCGACGCTCATGGCGCTCGCACGCGAGCATCGCCTGGACCAGGTGCGCGTGGCGACCGCCGAGGACGGCAGCCCCACCTGGGTCTACCTGGACGACGACGGCACGCCGAGGAGCGCGCTTTCCGACTGGTTCGACGCGGGCGTGGCGAAGGTCTGCGTGTACGTGGACTCCGAGGAGGACCTGCGCGACCTTGCGGAGCGCGGGCGCGAGCGCGGCTTTGCCGTGGCGCTGATCCGCGACGCGGGCCTGACGGAGTTCCACGGCGAGGCCACGTACACGTGCCTGGCGTTCGAGCCACTGCGCGCGGAGGACATCGACCCGCTCACGGGGAAGCTGCCCCTGTACTAGGGGTTGGCACGCCGTGCGCCGGCACGGCGGCGCGTCCTTCTCCCCCGGGCGAAGCATTTCAGAACGGTTCCGATTGCGGCGCGCCCACATGCGCCGCACTATCATGTTTGGACTATCTTGGGAAATTCTGACCGCACTCGCGACGAGGGGGACCACATGCGCATCGACGACATCCTGAAGGGAAAGCAGACCTTCTCTTTCGAGATCTTCCCACCCAAGGGTGACATGTCGGTCCAGCAGGCCACGGCCATCGCGGACGAGCTCACGCTCAACCACCCCGACTGGATCAGCGTCACGTTCAGCGCGGGCGGGTCGGGCAACTCGCAGCACACCGTCGGCGTCGCCAAGGCCATCCAACAGGCCGGCAAGACGCAGGCCCTCGCGCACCTCACGTGCCTGGGCTCCTCAAAGCAGGACGTCGACGCGTACGTGCAGGCCATCAAGGATGCCGGCGTCCAGAACGTGCTGGCGCTGCGCGGCGACCGCGTGCCCGGACGCGAGGCCATCGACTTCGAGCACGCGTCCGACCTGGTGAGCTACCTCAAGGGCACCGGCCTCTGCGTGGGCGCCGCGTGCTACCCGGAGGGCCACGTGGAGTCCGCGTCGCTGCGCGAGGACGTGGAGCACCTCAAGGCCAAGGTCGACGCCGGTGCCGACTTCCTGGTCACGCAGCTCTTCTTCAACAACGACGACTTCTACCGCTTCCGCGACCTGCTGGTCCGCGCGCACATCAAGGTGCCCGTGGTCGTGGGCATCATGCCGTTCACGAGCGTCCAGCAGATCCAGCGCATGGCGTTCACCTGCGGCGCATCCATCCCGTCCAAGGTCATCAAGCGCCTGGTCGCGGCTGGCGACGACAAGGAGGCCCAGCGCAGGGCGGGCGTCGCCTACGCGTGCGAGCAGCTGGTTGACCTGGCCCAGAACGGCGTGGACGGCCTGCACATCTACACCATGAACCGCCCGTCCATCGGACGCGCCACGCACGACTGCCTGCTCAAGGCGGGATACCTCAAGGAGTAGCATGCCCGCCGTCCCAACCCCCATCCTCAAGAGCTACGAGGTCACGTCCGTCGACCGCAAGGAGGTCCTGCGCTACCTGGGCTACCGCGGCCAGGAGGTCACGCCTGAGCTCGACGCGCGCCTCGACGATGCCATCGCCCGCTGCCTCTCCATCGGCAAGCCGCGGTCAAGCCTCGCCACGTTCGATATTGCCGGGCGAGAAGAACTGCCCGACGGGACCCCGCAGGTCGACCTCAAGGGCACCGCGCTCGTGCTCCAGGGCAAGTCCATGCGCAGGCACATGGACGGCGCCGTGCGCGTGGGCGTGCTTGCGGTCACCATCGGCATGGGCGTCGAGCGGGAGCTCAAGCGCCTCTCGCTCACGGACCACCTGGGGCAGGTGCTCTTCGACGCGGCCGCCACGACCATGGTCGAGCGCGCGGCGGACGCCGCCGAGGCCACGCTCGTGGGCATGGCCGCGCAGGACGGCCTCTACACCAACTTCCGCTTCTCGCCGGGCTACGGCGACATGCCCATGACCACGCAGCCCGTGCTGCTCGACGCGCTCGACGCGCGCCGCCGCCTGGGCATCACTCTCAGCCCCACCCTGCTCATGACGCCCACCAAGAGCGTCACGGCCGTGCTGGGCATGTTCACGACGCCGCAGAAGTCCACGCACGCGAGCTGCGCCGACTGCTTCTGCCGCGCGTTCTGCAACCTTCGCGCAACCACAGGGAGGACCTGCCATGACTAGCGAACCCCAGGCCACGGCCGCAGGCGCACCGCGTGCCACCAAGTCCGTGGGCACCATAGACGCCCGCAAGTACTTTGGCACCTACGACGAGCGCCGCCTCCGCATAAAGGACGACCACCTCGCGCGCGTGCTCGCGGGCGAGGACTTCCTGCTGTTCGACGGCGCCATGGGCACGCAGCTCCAGGCGCGCGGGCTCGCGGCCGGCGAGCTGCCGGAGCTCCTCAACCTCACCAACCCGGACGAGATCACGCAGATCCACCGCGCCTACGTCGAGGCGGGCTCGGAGGTCGTGACCACCAACACCTTTGGCGCGAGCGCACCCAAGCTGGGGGACGCGGCCACGGTGGAGGAGGTCTTCTCGGCCGCCGTCGCCTGCGCCAAGGCGTCGGGCGCGCGCTACGTCGCGGCGGACATCGGCCCCACGGGTTCGCTCCTGGAACCCATGGGCACGCTGCCGTTCGAGGACGCGTACGAGCTCTTTGCGCAGCAGGTGCGCGCGGCGGACACGGCGGGAGCGGACCTCTTCATCATCGAGACCGTTGCCGACCTCGCGGAGGCCAAGGCCGCCGTGCTCGCGGCAAAGGAGTGCTCTGACCTGCCCATATTCTGCACCATGACCTTTGGCGAGGACGGCCGCACGTTCTTGGGCACCACGCCCGAGGTCGCCGCCAAGACGCTCAGCTCGCTGGGCGCCAACGTCGTGGGCATCAACTGCTCGCTCGGCCCCAAGGACGTGGCGCCGCTGGTCGAGCGCATGCTCCCCTGGTCGAGCGTCCCCGTGATGGCGCAGGCAAACGCAGGTCTCCCCCGCGTGGAGGACGGCGTCACGCTGTACGACATCGCGCCCAAGGAGTACTGCGAGGCCGTCGCGACCATGCTCGACGCCGGCGTCACGGTCGTGGGCGGCTGCTGCGGCACCACGCCGGACTACATCGCGGGCGAGAAGGACCTCATTGCCGGCCGCACCCCCACCCCGCGCCACGTCAACCACGACTTCGCGGTCACGAGCTCGCAGCGCCTCGTGAGCATCCCCATGGGCCACGTGGGCGTCATCGGCGAGCGCATCAACCCCACGGGCAAGCGCCGCATGAAGGAGGCCCTGCGCTCCGGTAACTACGACTACGTGATGCAGGAGGCCATCGGCCAGACGGACGCGGGCGCGCAGGTGCTCGACGTCAACGCCGGCCTGCCGGAAATCGACGAGTCCGCCACCCTGCGCCGCCTCATGGCGGACCTCCAGGGCGTGACGGACCTGCCGCTGCAGGTCGACTCCGCCGTGCCGGAAACCATCGAGGCCGCCGTCCGCAGCTACCCGGGCAAGCCAATCATCAACTCGACCAACGGCAAGCAGGAGACGATGGACGCCGTGATTCCCATCGCGGCACACTACGGCTGCGCGCTGGTCGCGCTCACCATTGACGAGAAGGGCATCCCCCAGACGGCGGAGGGTCGCCTCCAGGTCGCGCGCAGGATCGTGGCCGCGACGGACGCGGCCGGCATCCCCCGCGAGGACGTGGTGGTGGACTGCCTCTGCATGGCCGCCTCGACCGACCAGCGCGCCCCGCGCCAGATCCTGGACGGCATCACGCTCGTCAAGCGCAAGCTGCCGGGCGTGCGCACGGTGCTCGGCGTCTCCAACATCAGCTTCGGCCTGCCGTTCCGCCCGCTCGTCAACGCCACGTTCCTTGCGGCTGCCTTTGCGGCGGGGCTCGACCTCTGCATCATCAACCCCATGCAGCAGCGCATCATGGACGTGGTCAACAGCTGGCGCGTGCTCACGGGCGAGGACCAGAGCGCCCAGTACTACGTGGCCAACTATGCGACGCGAAGCGACAAGGCCCCGGCCGCGGCATCGGCGGGCGGCTTCGGCGCAAAGGACGCGCCTGCAGAATGCCCGCCTCACGCCACGGCCGGCGCTGGCACGCAGGACGCCGCCTCGTCAGATCCCGCCGCGCAGGCCAAGGCCATGGTCCTTTCCGGCCGCAAGGGCCCCATGCCGGAGCTCATCACCCAGGTCCTCGCCCAGCACGACGTCATGTACGCCATCAACCAGGTGCTCATCCCCGCCCTCGACGAGGTGGGCGTCCGCTTCGAGAAGGGCACGTTCTTCCTTCCGCAGCTCATGGCCTCGGCCGAGGCCGCAAAGGCCGGCTTCAACACCATCCGCGAGGCCAACGCCGCCTCTGGCACGGAGGTCGCCTCCAAGGGCCAGGTCGCCATCTGCACCGTCAAGGGCGACATCCACGACATCGGCAAGAACATCGTCAAGATGCTGCTGGAAAACTACGGCTACGACGTGCTCGACCTCGGCCGCGACGTCGATCCCCAGGTCTTTGCGGACGCCGTGGTCGAGCACCACGTCAAGCTGGCCGGCCTCTCCGCGCTCATGACCGCGACCGTCCCCGCCATGCAGGACACGATCGAGCTCCTGCGCAAGCAGGCCCCCTGGTGCAAGGTCATGGTGGGCGGCGCCGTCCTCAACCCCGAGTACGCCAAGATGGTCGGCGCGGACTATTACGCCAAGGACGCGGCCGAGTCCGCCAAGATCGCCGCGGAGGTCCTCGGCAAGTAGCGCCGCAACCGCAATCGCCCGTTCTGCCACAGTCATCATCCGTGGAGAAGAACGCCCGCACCGGGTTGAATCCGGTGCGGGCGTCGTCGCTTTGTGCGTCGGCCCTACAGGCGCAGCTTGGCGCGGACGATGCGCGTGACGGACTCGTCGATGCGGTCCTCCGTGATGGTGCCGGCCTTGACCGCGTCGAGCACGCCCTGGTAGCTCTTCTGCAGCTCGGGCGTCATGAGCAGCATGTCCACGCCGGCCTGGATCGCCACCACACCGAGCTCGGCGGCGGTGTGCAGGCCGCTGACCGCGCCCATCTCGAGCGAGTCCGTGATGATGATCCCACCAAAGCCGAGCTCGCCCCGCAGGACGTCCGTCACGATCCTTTTTGAAAGCGAGGCCGGCTCGTCCGTGCCCGTGACGTTTGGGCAGCTCATGTGGCCGACCATCACCATGGGGACGCCCGCGGCAATGGCCTTTTGGAACGGCACGAGCTCCTCCTGGCGCATCTGGTCGAGCGTCTTGACAGTGGTGATGGTGTCGGTCTCGGAGTCGCCCTCCGCGCCACCGATGCCCGGGAAGTGCTTTGCACAGCACATGATGCCGCCGTCCGCAAAGCCCCTGACCGCAGACTCGACCATGGGCGCCACCACGTCCGCCGTCTTGCCAAACGAGCGCTTTGCCATGGTCTGGCTCGTGCCGTTGACGATGTCCGCGTCCGGCGCGAAGTCGACGTTGAAGCCCAGCGGCACCAGGTAGCCTGCGATCTTCTTGCTCACGTCATAGGCGTTCTGGGCGTTGCCCGTGGCACCCACGTCGCACATGTTGCCCACGTTCGCGATGGATGGGAATCCCTTGTTGCCGCCAATGCGGCTGACCGTCCCGCCCTCCTCGTCCACGGACATGAGGAGCGGCAGGCTCACCTCGTCCTGGGATATCTGCGTCGAGTCCGCGAGCATCTGCTCGGCCTGATCCTGGTCCAGCAGGTTCTGCGCAAAGTAGCACACGCCGCCCACCGGGATCTTGGCAAACGCCTTGCGTGTGGTGTCCCCCGCCGCCGTGACCTGACCCATGCCCGTGAGCGCCTCCGGCTTGGGAAAGAACATCTGCGCGACCTTCTGCTCGAGCGTGAGCGAGGCGACCTTCTTGGCGACCTTTGTCTCGAGGTCGTCCGCCGTGGACGTCGCGGCATCCTTGGCGCTGGCTGCCGAGCCGCTGCTGGAACCATCGTCCTTCTCGCCCTTGGAACCTCCCGTGCATCCCATGACGCCACACGAGAGCGCGACTCCCGCGGCAACGCCGCCGATGGTCAGCGCGGCACGGCGGGTCATGTTCGCACCCGGCGCCCAATGTTGGGGTGTCTTGTCGCTAACTGCCATGGTCGTCCAATCGCATTTGTGGCGCCCGTCATCATATGCACGCCTTAAGGATACCGTCTGATGTAGCCGCACGTTATACAAGTCAAGGGCACCCTCGTCGAATGGCGAGGATGCCCTACGCTTGCAATCAGCTTGTTGCGACGCTTGGCAGCCGGTTAAAAGCAGGGCGAGAAGGTCTCCTCGCCCGCCCGAGGCGCCGCCGTGGGCGCGCCTTAGAAGTCCGCGTTGCCCACGGTGCGGGGGTGCGGCAGGACGTCGCGGATGTTGTCCACGCCCGTGAGGTACATGACCAGGCGCTCGAAGCCCAGGCCAAAGCCCGCGTGGTGGCAGCTGCCGTAGCGGCGCAGGTCGAGGTAGTACTTGTACTGGTCCTTGTCCATCCCCAGCTCCTCGATGCGGCGCTCCAGCACGTCGAGGCGCTCCTCGCGCTGGGAGCCGCCGATGATCTCGCCGATGCCGGGAACCAGGCAGTCCGCCGCGGCGACCGTCTTGCCGTCGTCGTTCTGGCGCATGTAGAACGCCTTGATGTCCTTGGGGTAGTCCGTCACGAACGTGGGCTTCTTGAAGTGCTGCTCCGTGAGGTAGCGCTCGTGCTCGGTCTGCAGGTCGATGCCCCACTTGACGGGGTACTCGAACTTGTGGCCCGCGGCCTGCGCCTCCTCCAGGATCTTGACGGCGTCGGTGTAGGAAACGCGCGCAAAGTCGCTGCTGGCAACGTGCGCCAGGCGGTCCTTCAGTCCCTTGTCGACCCACTTGTTGAAGAAGTCGAGCTCATCGGGGCAGTGCTCCGTCACGTAGTTGATCACGTACTTGAGCATCTGCTCGGACACGTCCATCTCGCCCTCGAGGTCGCAGAACGCCATCTCGGGCTCGACCATCCAGAACTCGGCCGCGTGGCGACGGGTGTTGGAGTCCTCCGCGCGGAACGTGGGGCCAAAGGTGTAGACGTCGCCAAAGCTCATGGCAAAGTTTTCTGCCTGCAGCTGGCCGGACACGGTCAGGTTGGTCTGCTTGCCAAAGAAGTCCTTGCTGTAGTCAACCTTGCCGTCGGGCGTGAGCGGCGGGTTGGCCGGGTCGATCGTGGTGACGCGGAACATCTCGCCCGCGCCCTCGGCGTCGGACGCGGTGATGATGGGCGTGTTGACGTAGACGAAGCCGCGCTCCTGGAAGAAGCGGTGGATGGCGAAGGCCGCCACGCTGCGCACGCGGAAGACCGCGCGGAACAGGTTGGTGCGGCTGCGCAGGTGCTGCTGGGTGCGCAGGAACTCGCGGGTCTGGCGCTTCTTCTGCATGGGGTAGTCCGGCTGCGCCGCGCCCTCGATCACGATCGTGGCGGCCTGCAGCTCGAAGGGCTGCGGGCGGTCCGGCGTGAGCGCGAGCGTGCCCTTTACGATGAGCGCGGATCCCACGGTGAGGGCCGCGACCTCCTCGTAGTTGGCGAGCTTCTCGCGGTTCATGACGACCTGCAGGTCCTTGAAGCAGCTGCCGTCGTTGAGCACCACGAAGCCGAAGTTCTTCATGTCGCGGATGGAGCGCACCCATCCGGCAACGGTGACCTCCTGGCCGCCAAACTCCTCCATGCGCGCATAGAGCTGCGCGATCCTTGTGCGATCCATCAGCGGGATCCCCCTTTGGTCTGCGTGGCGCCATCGGGCGAGAAGAACGTCCTTCTCCCCTGCGCGGGCAAGCCGCCCCGACGCCGACGCGCAAGTTTTCCAACCCCGTAACCATATCGCAAAACAGCGCCCCTTGCCGCGCGGGACGGGCGCGGGCGGGTGTGCTAGCGTGGGCTCGTCAAAGCCACGTGAAAGGATGGACCATGCAGAGCATCAGGCTGGCAAACGGGACGATGATCCCGCAGGTGGGGTTCGGGACGTTCAAGATCCCGCGCGAGGACACGCAGCGGGCCGTGGAACAGGCCCTTGAGCTGGGGTATCGCCACATCGACGGCGCGGCGGCCTACCTTAACGAGAAGGAGGTGGGCGACGCCCTGCGCGCGACCGGCATGGCGGGCAAGGTGTTTGTGACCACAAAGCTCCGCAACTGCGACCAGGGCTACGACCAGGCGCTGCGCGCGTTCGAGGCGTCCCGCGAGCACCTGGGGCTCGATGTGGTGGACCTCTACCTCATCCACTGGCCGTGCCCCGCGCGCGACAGCTACGTGGAGACCTGGCGCGCCCTCGCGCACCTGCGGGAGCAGGGCGCCGTGCGCGAGATTGGCGTCTCAAACTTTTTGGTGGAGCACCTGGAGCGCCTGGTGCGCGAGACGGGCGTGACGCCCGCGGTGGACCAGATCGAGGCGCACCCGCGCTTCTGGCAGCCCGAGGTGAGCGCCTGGTGCCAGGCCCACGGCGTGACGGTGGAGGCCTACCAGCCGCTCGGCCGTGGCCGCGACATCGAGTCCGCGCCCGTGCACGCGGCGGCGGAGGTCCACGGCGTCACGTGCGCGCAGGTGGTCCTGCGCTGGCACGTGCAGTCCGGCCGCGTGGCGATTCCCAAGTCCGTGCACGCGGAGCGCATGCGCCAGAACCTGGACCTCTTTGGCTTCAGCCTCACGGACGCGGAGATGGCCTCCATATCCGCCCTGCACGACGACGCAAACCGCCTGAGCAGCGACCCCCGCACGTTCGAGAGCCCGCAGGACGAGGCGGACATGCGCGCCCGCATCGCATGCTAGCGCAGCTCGGTCTCCGGGTGGTCCTTGGTGAGGTAGTCCTTGTTGGTGACCGTCGCACCCAGGATCTGCTCGCACTTCTCTGCCAGCTCGTCGATGGCCGCGTGGAGGTCGGCCGAGCGCTCCGGCATCACGTTCTCCATGATGAACATGCAGTGCGGCGTGGCGTCGCTCACCTCCGTGCGCTGGCCGTCGCGCCAGTTCCAGCAGCGGCACACGGCGCCCGCGTCGTCCAGGTAGGCGATCTCGCCGGGCAGGGTCGGGTCGCTCTCCTCCTCGCCGATGGGCAGGAAGTAGTCGCCGCCCTCGGTCTTGGCCAGGCGGAACGTGCCCTCGATGGCGTCGATGTTCTCCGCGCCGATGGGCAGCGCGTACTTGAGGGAAATTGCGTTGCTGATGTCCACGCTCGGCACGATGTGCCCCACGGGGTTGTCCTTCATCACGCGCTTGAGCAGGTTCTCGACCGAGCAGCGCGCGCCCTTCTTGGTCTTGAACTTGCGGTAGGCCTCACGCCAGACGGCCACCACGGCGTTCTGGCTGATGGTGCTGCTCGTGAGCCACTCCTCCGCCTTGGCGTTGGCGCGGTCCAGGAACCTTGCGGCTGCCTTCGCGTTCTCCTCGCTGATCTGGTCCGTCGGCTTGATGCCGTCCACGCACAGCACGCCGATCTCCACCTCCGGGAAGACCTCCCAGAACGAGTCCTCCACCACGAACCTCTTGCCCATGTCGCTCCAATCGCCCGGGCGCAACGCCGGCGCCGCGTTCTTCTCCTTGGCTCATATCTATACCATACTTTGGAATATTTTGCGCAACAATTCTGCGCGTACGCCAATTCTTTCAAATCTTTTGTGTCTAAATATGCATTCCAAACTGCATAATTCCCAGGGGAGAAAATCGTGCCGCCGCAGCTTGGGCGCCCCCTTGGCCCCGCGGCGCGCGCATGGTTTTGACCCATCGGGGCGAATGTCTGCATAGTCGCGCGGGACCGCGGCCGCACCAGCCGCGTGGCCCCCGCCGCACCGTTGCGGAACGGAAACGCTCCGCCGCACCGCGCGGCGCACACGGTTAGAATGGAGTGACGGCGCCGGCGGACGGCGCAGGTCACATGGCACGCGGGGCGCTCGCGGCGTCCGGCGGATGCGGAGGTTGCTATGGCAGATGGCACCACGGGCACGCAAGACGGCACCGGCGACCAGGCGTTTCGCGTCGAGCACGACTCCATGGGCGAGGTGCGGGTCCCCGCGGACGCGCTCTGGGGCGCCCAGACGCAGCGCTCGTACCAGAACTTCCGCATCGGGACGGAGACCATGCCCCGCGGCATCGTCCGCGCCTTCGCCATCCTCAAGAAGGCCGCCGCGCAGGCAAACGCGCAACTCGGCACCCTCGACCCCACGGTCGCCTCGCTCATAGAGGAGGCCGCGGACGAGGTCCTGGCCGGCAAGCACGACGGCGAGTTCCCGCTCAAGGTGTGGCAGACGGGCTCCGGCACGCAATCCAACATGAACGTGAACGAGGTCCTGGCCAACCGCGCCAACCAGCTCGCGGCCGAGAAGGGCATCGCCCTTGCCAGCCCCGTGCACCCCAACGACTCCGTCAACCGCTCGCAGTCCTCAAACGACACCTTCCCCACCGCCATGCACGTGGCGGCGGTGCTGGCCGTGCGCCAGGAGCTGGAGCCCGCGGTTGAGCGGCTCATCGCCACGTTCGAGCGGCTCGAGGCCGAGAACGCCGGCGTGGTCAAGAGCGGCCGCACGCACCTGCAGGACGCGGTCCCCATCGCCTTCAGCCAGGAGATCTCGGGCTGGCGCGGCATGCTCCAGACGTCGCTCGAGCAGCTTGACGCGAGCCTGCCGATGCTCCGGCGCCTGGCACTGGGCGGCACGGCCGTGGGCACGGGGCTCAACGCGCCGGCTGGCTTCGACACGCTGGTGGCAGAGCGCATCGCGGCGCTCACGGGCGAGCCGTTCCAGACCGACCCCAACAAGTTCCACGCGCTCACCAGCAAGGACGCCATGGTCTTCTCGCACGGTGCCGTAAAGGCGCTGGCGGCAAACATGATGAAGATCGCAAACGACGTGCGCTGGCTGGCATCCGGCCCGCGCCTGGGCCTGGGCGAGATCAAGATTCCCGCCAACGAGCCCGGCAGCTCCATCATGCCCGGCAAGGTGAACCCCACCCAGTGCGAGGCCGTCACGATGGTGGCCGTGCAGGTGATGGGAAACGACGCCGCAATCGGCTTCGCGGCGAGCCAGGGCAACTTTGAGCTCAACGTGTTCATGCCGGTCATCGCTTACAACTACCTGCAGAGCGCGCGGCTGCTTGCGGACGCCATCGACTCCTTCAACAGGAACTGCGCCGTCGGCATCAAGGCCAACCGCGAAAAGATGTCCCACAACCTGCACAACTCGCTTATGCTCGTAACGTGCCTCAATCCCTACATCGGCTACGAGCGCGCCGCAAAGGTCGCGCACAAGGCGTTTGACGAGGGATGCAGCCTCAGGGAGGCCTGCGTTTCCCTCGGTTACATGACGGAGGAGAAGTTCGACCAGGTTTTCAAGCCAGAGGAGATGGTCTAGCAACATGGACGAGACAAGCGCAAAGAGCCTCAAGCTCCACGAGGAGCTCCAGGGCAAGATCGAGGTCGTTTCTCGCGCAAAGGCCGAGACGAATGAGGACCTCGCGCTCCTGTACACGCCCGGCGTCGCAGAGCCCTGCCGCCAGATCCAGAAGGACTACAGCAAGTCCTGGGAGCTGACGCGCCGCTCGCACCTGGTGGCCGTCATCACCAACAGCACGGCGGTCCTGGGCCTTGGTGACATCGGCGCCGCCGCGGGCATGCCGGTCATGGAGGGCAAGTGCCTGCTCTTCAAGGAGTTTGGCGACGTGGACGCCTTCCCCATCTGCGTCGACACGCACGACACCGACGAACTCGTGCGCACCGTGCAGCTCATCAGCAAGAGCTTTGGCGGCATCAACCTCGAGGACATCGCTGCGCCTCAGTGCTTCGAGGTGGAGGACCGCCTCAAGGAGCTGTGCGACATCCCCGTGTTCCACGACGACCAGCACGGTACCGCCATCGTGTCCGCCGCGGGCCTGCTTAACGCCGTCAAGGTGACCGGCAGGAAGATGGGCGAGCTCAAGATCGTGATGAGCGGTGCAGGCGCGGCCGGCTTGGCCATCGCAACGCTGCTGACCCACATGGGCTTTGGCGACGTCATCCTGTGCGACCGCCACGGCGCCATCTACGAGGGCCGCGACAACCTGAACCCCTACAAGGAGAAGGTCGCCAAGTACACGAACAAGAACAAGGAGGCCGGTAGCCTGGCCGACGTCCTGAAGGGCGCCGACGCGTTCCTGGGCGTCTCGAAGCCCGGCCTGGTCACCCCCGACATGGTGCGTACCATGAACAAGGACGCCATCGTCTTCGCCATGGCGAACCCCACGCCCGAGATTATGCCGGACGAGGCCAAGGCTGGCGGAGCCAAGGTCGTCGCGACGGGCCGCTCCGACTTCCCCAACCAAATCAACAACGTCCTGGTGTTCCCCGGCATCTTCAAGGGTGCGCTGCAGGCCAGGGCAAAGCAGATCACCGAGGACATGGAGGTCGCGGCCGCCGAGGCCATCGCGAGCCTCGTCCCCGAGGACAAGCTCTCCCCGGACTTCATCATCCCGTCCGCGCTCGACAAGAGCGTTGCCGACGTCGTGGCGAAGGCCGTTGCCGACCGCGTCGAGAAGTAACGCTGCGTTAGGCCAACCAGCTTTGACAGGAACGGCGCGCATCAGCCTCGGGTTGGTGCGCGCCGCCTTTTTTTCTGCCGACAACAGCCCTAATAACAGGTTCGCGTTGTTAGAGCTGGCCGACGGATTCTAATAACACTTTTTGGCCATAACCTGTTATTAGAAGTTGCGGGAGGATTCTAATAACAGGTTCGCGTTATTAGAGTCGCACGAGAAACTCTAATAACAGTTTTTGCCTCAAACCTGTTATTAGTTCCTCTCCTAGACCCACCCGACAGGATGCTTTTGGGATTATCAATCGAGTGGGTCATCGCCGGCACGGAGTATCTCGAGGTATCGCTCGTAGCTAAAGGTACGGTACCTTTGACGTTTCGTGTTCCGCTGCTCCAACACCCCCCACGTCACGAAGCTCCCCACCAAGTTACTGGCACTTGTCACGCTGATGCCAAGGCTCCGAGACACGAACGGGATATCGACGATTGGGTTACCCTCCAACAGGTTCAGGAGTTTGAGGGCATTGCCACTCCTGCGTCCGCTTAGGGACGGCAGGAGTCGCTCCATCTCCTGGTGCAGCTCCGCCAGTTTGATCATTGACTCCCTGGCATTCAGTGCGCTCTCCCGGAGGCAATCCGAGAAGAACCCAATCCACCCCTCGTAGTCTCCCTTCTCCCTGACGCGCGTCAGCCAGCCGTAATACTCGCCCCTACGCCTCTTGAGTTCATAGGAGGGATAGAGCACGGGCTTCTCGAGAATTCCATCGTTCATAAGGGAAAGCGTGATGAGGAGACGTCCAACCCTGCCATTCCCGTCGAGAAATGGGTGCGCCGTCTCGAACTGATAGTGCGCCAACCCCGCCTTAACGATCGGGTCGATGGGCTGCTCGTTGTTGATGAAGTTCTCAAGGTCAGACAACGTCCTCCCCAAATCCTCGACGTTCGGAGGCACATAGCTGGCCTGAGAGAGCGTGCACCCCGTGGGACCGACCCAGTTCTGCGACGTCCGCACCTCTCCAGGGTTTCGGTCTCCTCCCCTGACGCCAGCTAGCAGAACGGAATGTACGTCCCTAAGCAGCCTCGTACAGAGTGGAAGGGACTTCATGTCCTCTTCCGCGCGCTTTGTTGCCCTCACATAGTTGACGACGTCCGTAAGATCGCGACTGGCATTCTTGTCCAACGTCGGATCAAGAACATCGTCGAAGGTGCATTGAGTACCCTCTATCTGCGAGGACAGTAACGCCTCCTTGCGGACGTACATGGTGAGGTACATGCCGACGTTGGGAACGAACCGAGCCATGCCCTGAACCTCGCCTATGATGGCACGACATTCGGCAATCGACCGCATCGTCGAGCCATCAAGCTCGAGGGGCAGTACCGACTGCAAGGGCGCGGGGCAGAAGGAGTTGTAGGCGAGCTTCCCCGATAGGTTCGACACGATCCTGCCCTGCCGACCGGGGACGAACTGATCGAGCATATCTCTCCACCTCACTCTAATAACACTTTTCGGTCTTAATCTGTTATTAGATTACACGGAACAATTCTAATAACAGATTCGCGTTGTTAAAATCGCACGAGAAACTCTAATAACAGTTTTTGCCTCAAACCTGTTATTAGAATCCGTCAGGCGATTCCCATCCCAAGGTCCGCCCACCACGCTCAGCCCTCTGCTGATGTTGTGCCATTGGGCCCGAATGCCGACTCCTAACACGCGCGGATCGTCTTTCCATGCGAAAATAAGCAGACTAGTGATGTTGCGATGGTATGAGTGCGTGGGAAGGGGGCGTTGGCGTGACCGAGAGGCGAAGGCCCACCAAGAGGTCATCCCAAGGCTCCAGGGGTCCACAAAGGCGCAGCTCTTCTCCCCAAGGTGGAAGGCACGCCAACGCGGACGCACGACAGCGCTACGACGCGCCCGTCCGCAGCTTGCACGGCACGCCGCGCAAGGCATCGCACACGTCCGAAACCCGCGACACCCGCCGTACGCGGCAGGGCGAGCGTGGCACCAGGCGCTCGCAGCGCGGAACCTCTCCGCAGGAGCTGCGCGGCACCAGGCGCGAGCCTGGCTCCAGGCACGAGTATCGCGACTACGAGCGCGAGATCAGCCGGCGCCCCAACCGCCCTCCCGCACGGACCGCGCGCCAGCGCCAGCGCGAGCTCGAGGGCGTGCCCATGCGCCGCGAGGAGTACGGCCAGACCGGCATCGCCCCGCGCAGCCGCGAGAGCCGCCGCAAGCGTGACGAGCGCCTGCGCCAGATCCGCAGCCTGGCGGGCACGCGTCCCTCCTTCCCGTTCAAGCCGCTCATCGCAATCGTGGCGGCGCTGCTCGTCGCGGCGGTGGTCTTCCTCGTGGTGACCAACGTCTCCAAGCTCGTGAGCGCGCCGCAGCAGACACAGAAGGCGACCACCACGACCACCGTCAAGAGCAAGGGCGGCCTGTCCACGGCGATCGCGAACGCCAAGAACCTGTTCACCACCACGTACGACTGGGACAACCTCTCCGCCAAGGGCAGCCGCATCACGTACAAGGCAGACGGCAAGACCGTCAGCCGCACGGGCATCGACGTGTCCGAGCACAACGGCAGCATCAACTGGACCGCGGTCGCGGACGACGGGATCGACTTCGCGTACATCCGCATCGGCTACCGCGGCTCCGTGCACGGCAACATCAAGGCGGACAAGCGCTTCAAGGAGAACTTCGCCGGCGCCAAGAAGGCCGGGCTCGACATAGGCGTCTATTTCTTCTCGCAGGCGACGACCACCAAGGAGGCCAAGGCCGAGGCCCGCTACGTGGTCAAGCAGCTGGGCGGCTACGCGACCAAGTACCCCATCGTGTTTGACATGGAGCCTTCCCAGTCCGGCAACGACCGCGTGGCCGAGCTCAGCAACGCGCAGCTCACGGCCGTGGCGCAGGCGTTCTGCAAGGAGGTCGAGAGCCTGGGCTACCACGCGTGCGTCTATGGCAGCCGCGCCGACCTCGCGCACTACGACCTTTCGAGCCTGACCGACTACGGCTTCTGGTACGCGGAGTACGCCGACCAGCCCACGATGGCGCTGCGCTTTGGCATCTGGCAGTACTCCGACTCCGCCACGGTGGACGGCATCGACGGCAACGTCGACCTCGACCTCGACCTCACGACCGCGCTCAAGAAGGTCGAGGCGAAGGAGAAGTCCAAGGGCGAGAAGGACGACTCCTCGAGCTCGGGCTCGTCCTCGTAGGCAACGGCCAAAGCCAACCGCAAGACACGCCGCCATCGGCCCCGCGCGACCCAAACCGCGCGGGGCCAACGCGTTGCGGCGACACGCCAGCCGCACATCGGCTACCATGCATCACTAACGCTCTTCGTCACAAAGAGGCACCCATGACCGAATGGCTCATACATCACTTCATCAAGGACGCGGACCAGACGTCGCTCCCCCGCGTCCGCGACGCCCACGGCACGCTCGCGAGCGTCGTCTGCATCGTCTGCAACGTCGCGCTCTGCGTCGCCAAGGCGCTCGTGGGCCTGGCGGCGGGATCGCTCTCCGTCGTGGCCGATGCCATCAACAACCTGAGCGACGCCTCGAGCAACATCGTGAGCCTCGTGGGCTTCAAGCTCGCGAGCCGCCCCGCGGACAAGGGGCACCCCTACGGGCACGGGCGCATCGAGTACCTCTCGGGCGTGATAGTCGCGTTTCTCATCCTGCTCGTGGGCGTCGAGCTCGTGAAGAGCTCGGTGGAGAAGATCGTGAAGCCGGAGCCGGTGGACTTCTCGCTCGTGACGGTGGCCGTGCTGCTGGCATCCATCGCCGTCAAGGCGTGGATGGCGCGCTTCAACTCCGCGCTGGGCAGGCGCATCGACTCCGTGACGCTCGAGGCGACGGCGCAGGACTCCAGGAACGACGTGATCACGACCGCCGCCGTGCTGGCCGCGGGCGCCGTGTCGCAGCTGACGGGGCTCGACCTCGATGGCTGGGCGGGCCTCGCCGTGGGCGCGTTCATCGTGTGGAGCGGCTTCTCGCTCGTGCGTGAGACGCTGGACCCGCTGCTTGGCCAGGCGCCGGACCCCAAGCTCGTGCGGCACATCCACGACACGATCATGAGCTACCCCGGCGTGCTGGACACGCACGACCTGATGGTGCACGACTACGGCCCCGGCCGCCGCTTCGCGAGCGCCCACGTGGAGATGCCCGCCGAGATCAGCCCGCTCAAGAGCCACGAGGTGCTCGACTCCATCGAGCACTACTTCTGCGACGAGGAGGGCCTGCCGCTGGTTCTGCACTACGACCCCGTCGTGACGTTCGACCCCAAGGACCGCGACCTGCACCACTGGATGTCCGAGCAGGTCAAGTCCATCGACCCGCGGCTGACCATCCACGACGTGCGCGTGACCCAGGAGGGTGGCGCCCAGCACGTCTCGCTCGACTGCGTGCGGCCGCACGGGCTCACGCTCTCCGACGACGAGCTGAGCGACATGGTCTGCCAGATCGTGCACCGCCGCTACCCCAAGGCCGTCTGCCACGTGACCGTAGACGCGAGCTACGTGTCGACGGGCGTGTAGCGGCGCAGGCCGGGCGGGCCGCGCACCGTCGACGGTAGCCGCCATCAGTACGTAAGAAAGCCGGGGCCGCACGCGCCCGTGCGACCCCGACCCATTAAGCCTTCGCCTGTCGGCAACCAGCCAGCCAGCGCTCCCCTAGCGCGCGTCACGACCAAGCGCGATGCGCCCGGCGGCAAACGTGCAGGACGCGATGCCGACCTTCATGAGGTCGAGCGCCACGAACGGAGCGACGCCCGCCGCAAAGGCGGCAGCCGCAGACAGGTGCGCGACCACCATAAGCTGCGCCCAACCGCACAGGTACACGACGGCGACCATGGCCACGAGCGACACGGCGGCGGACACGACCCACGGCAGGCGCGTGCGAGAAACGCGCCCGAGCACCAGCGAGCCGACCGCGGCCGCGAGCACGAAGCCCAGGATGAAGCCGCCGGTGGGGCCGGCCAGGCGAACGATGCCGCCCATGTGGCCCGAGAAGACCGGGGCGCCCAGGGCCCCGATCGCCACGTAGGAGGCGGCGCTTGCCACGGCCTCGCGCGGGCGCAGCGCCAGCACCACGAAGCAGAGCGCGAGCACCTGCAGCGTGAAGGGCACTGGCACGAGCGGCACCTCGACGTTCGCGCTCGCGATGAGCGCCAGCGTGCCAGCCGCCACGCGCAGGACGGGCACGACCGCGCTAAGGCCGTGGGACTCGCCCCTGGAAATGGAACCGTTCCTAAGCATGGAATCTCCCCTCATACCATGATCAATCAAACTAGTCACGCCACGCGCGCGGGCGTGCGGGCGCCCCGCGCAAGGCGCTACTTGGCCCCCTCGGGCACGTCCCAGGCCAGGCTCACGGAGCCCACGCCCAGGTGGAGCGAGACCACGGGTCCGCCGTCGCGCTTCTCCACCGTCGCCTTGGGCAGCATGCGGTGCACGCAGTCCACCAGTGCGTCGGCCGCCGCGGAGTCGCCGTAGGACGACACGACGAGCAGCCCCTTGCGGGCTCCCTCGGGCACCTGGCGCACCAGGGCGCGGACGGTAGCGCCCATGCCGTGCGCCACGTCCGTGTCGCGGATGCCGCCCTTGTCGAGCACCATGATGAGGTAGCGGTCGAGCTTGCCGGCCACGGCGCGGCGCATCGCGCCGAGCCTGCCGGAGCGGCGCAGCACGTCGAGCCTGGGCACCGTGAACGCGATGCCCTGCAGCGCGCGCGTGCGCTCGAGCTCGGCGGTAGCCTCGCCCAGGGTCGCGCCGCCCGTGACGAGCCTCCGCGCGCGCCTGACCATGAAGTCCAGGCCGCCGGACGTCGTCCACGAGTCCACCACGACGATGCGCTCCACCGCGACGCCCTCGCCCAGCAGCTGCTTGCGGGCGTCCACGGCACTGCGGTACGTGCCGGAAAGGCGGGACGACATGGTGATGCACAGCACGTCGGACCCGCGGTCGAGCACGCGCCTGAACTCGTCATGGAACGCGGACTGGAACACGGCCTCCGTGCTCAGGATCTTGGCGTTGCGGAACAGGGCGTCGTACTCCTCGTTCTCGCCCTCGTACCTCTCCGCATGGCGAACGCCGTCCACCAGGTAGTGCATGGAGACGACCACGCACCCCAGGGACGCCGCCTCCGCGCGCGTGATGGGGACGGAGCTGTCACACACGATCGTGACGGGGCGGCGCGTCGCGGGCGCCCTGCCCGTGCCTGTATCGCTCATGCGTCGAACCTCCCTATACGACGGAACTTTTCGTATCGCGCGTCGAGAAGTGCGTCCGCCTCGAGCGGGGCCAGCTCGGAAAGCTCCTGGCTGAGCCGGTCGGCCAGCCTCTCGGCAAACGCCTGCGTACCCAGGCCGTCGGCGTCGATCTCGCCGTCCACGATGCCGAGCTTCATGAGCGCCGGAGCCGTGATGCCCAGCGCCTCGGCCGCCTCGGCCGCGCGCTTCTGCGTCTTCCACAGGATCGTGGCGCAGCCCTCGGGGCTCACCACGGAATAGACGGCGTCGCTCAGCATGAGCACGCGGTCGGCCGCGGCGAGCGCGAGCGCGCCGCCCGAGCCGCCCTCGCCCATGATCACGCTCACCTCGGGCACGCGCAGGCCGCACATCGCCATGATGTCGTCCGCGATCGCGGCGCCCTGGCCGCGCTCCTCGGCCTCCATGCCGGGGTAGGCGCCCGACGTGTCCACGAGCGCCACCACGGGACGTCCGAACTTCTCGGCCTGCCTCATGAGGCGCAGTGCCTTGCGGTAGCCCTCGGGCGAGGGCGAGCCAAAGTTGCGCGCCACGCGCTCCTTGGTGTTGCGGCCGCGGTCCGTGCAGATCACGGTCACGGGGCGCCCGCGCAGGAGGGCGATGCCGCCCACCACTGCCGGGTCGTCGCCAAACTCGCGGTCACCGTGGAGCTCGATCAGCCCCTCGAAGGCCTGCTCTGCCACGGTGGGCACGCTCGCGCGGTTGGTGTCGCGCACGCGGCGCACCAGGTCGTAGGGCGTGACGTCCGTGGAGTCGATCGGCTTCTGCATGCGGTGCGGGGCGGGCCAGCGCGGCTCCGTGGGGAAGGCCGCGGGCGCGCGCGGCGCCGCGTGGGACGGGTCTGCAATCGCATCGGCGTCGTGCAGGAAGAGCAGGTAGCCGATGGTGTCCTTCAGGTCCTTGCGCTCCACCACCATGTCCACGAAGCCGTGGTCGAGCAGGAACTCAGCCCGCTGGAAGCCAGCCGGGAGGCGCTTGTGGGTGGTCTGCTCCACCACGCGCGGTCCCGCAAACGCCACGAGGGCGTCGGGCTCGGCCAGGCAGATGTCGCCGTCCATGGCAAAGCTCGCCGTGACGCCGCCCGTCGTGGGGTCGGTCAGCACCACCAGGTACAGGAGGCCCGCGTCGCCGTGGCGGCGCACCGCGTTGGTGACCTTCGCCATCTGCATGAGCGAGGTCACGCCCTCCTGCATGCGGGCCCCGCCAGACACGGTGAAGCCCACCACGGGCAGGCCCTTGCGGGTGGCCCGCTCAAAGCAGCGGCAGATCTTCTCGCCCACGGCACTTCCCATGGAGCCCATCATGAACGAGGAGTCCATCACAAAGAGCGCGCAGCGCTCGCCCGCGATGGTGGCCTCGCCCGTCACCACGGCCTCGGTCTCGTGCGACTTGACGCGCGCGACGTCGAGCTTGGAGCGGTAGCTGGGGAAGCCCAGGACGTCGTGCGGGCGGACGTCGCGGTCCCACTCCACAAAGCTGCCCTTGTCCGCGGTGATCGCGATGCGCTCGCGCGCGGTGAGCCTGAGGTGGTGTCCGCAACGCGGGCACACGTCCAGGTTCTTGGACAGCACGTTGGCCTCGACCACGTGGCGGCAGTGCGGGCAGCGCACCAGGATCATGCGCTCCGGCACGTCGACGGGGACCTCGGTCACGGGTCCCTCGAGCTCGTTCACGCTCTTGTCGATCTGGCTACTCATACAGGTGCTCCATCAGGTTCGTGTGGTAGTTGCCGCTCAGGAACTCCTCGTTCGAGAGGATGTCGAGCTGCAGGTCGGCGTTGCACTCAACGCCGTCCACCACGAGCTCGCCCAGGGCCGAGCGCATCTTGCGGATGGCCTCCTCGCGCGTGGGGCTGTACACGATGAGCTTGCCCAGCAGCGAGTCGTAGTACGGCGGCACCACGCCGCCCACGTAGAGCGCGGAGTCAAAGCGCACCCACGGGCCGTTCGGCACGTGCAGCATGGTGATGCGTCCGCACGAGGGGAGAAAATCGGCCGTCTCGGCGTTGATCCTGCACTCGATGGCATGTCCGCTCAGGGGCGCGGACTCCACGCCCTCGGGCAGCGGCATGCCCGCGGCCACGCGAAGCTGCCACTTCACGAGGTCCTTGCCCGTCACGAACTCCGTCACGGGGTGCTCCACCTGCAGGCGGGTGTTCATCTCCATGAACCAGAAGTGGCCCTCGTCGTCCACCAGGAACTCGATGGTGCCCAGGCCCTCGTAGCCGACGGAGCGCGCCAGGTCGCGCGCGCACTTGTACATGCGCTGACGCACGTCGTCCGTAACGGCAGGGCACGGGCTGGGGCTCTCCTCCAGGAGCTTCTGGTTCTTGCGCTGCACGGAGCACTCGCGCTCGCCCAGGCTCATCACGTGGCCAAAGCTGTCGCCAATGACCTGCACCTCGACGTGGTGCGCCGGCGAGACGAACTTCTCCATGTAGCACTTGCCGTCGCCAAAGGCGGCGCTCGCCTCGGCGCTGGCGGTCTCGAAGGCCTGGGCCGCGTCCTCCACGCGCTCGACCTTGCGGATGCCACGGCCGCCGCCGCCCGCGCGGGCCTTCACCAGCACGGGGCAGCCTATGCGCTCGGCCTCCTCGGTCGCCTGCTCGGGCGACTCCAAGAGGTCGCAGCCCGGCACGATGGGCACGCCCGCCGCACGTGCCGTGCGGCGCGCCTCGTCCTTGTCGCCCATGCGCTGCATGACCTCTGGGCTGGGCCCTATGAAGACCAGGCCGTGCTCGCGGCACTCGCGGGCAAACTCGACGTTCTCGGACAGGAAGCCGTAGCCCGGGTGCACCGCAGACGCGCCCGAGGCCAGGGCCACGGTGAGGATCGCGTCCATGTTGAGGTAGGACTCGCTCGCGCGCGGGCCACCTATGCAGTAGGCCTCGTCCGCCAGCGTCGCGTGCAGGGACTCGGCGTCCGCCGTGGAGTACACCGCCACGGTCTTGACGCCCATCTCCTTGCAGGCGCGGATGACGCGGACCGCCACCTCTCCCCTGTTCGCAATGAGTACCTTCTGGAACATGGGCTACTTCTTCCCCTCCGGCACCAGCGCAAACGACATGTCGGCCACGCAGCACACGGTGTCGCCCACGCGGGCCTCGCCGTGCGCGAAGTGGAACATGCCGTGCGAGCGCGTGATCTCGCAGTCGAGCTCGACGGTGTCGCCCGGCTTCACGGGGTGCTTGAAGCGCACCTTGTCGAGGCTCGTGTAGTACGGCGTCGCGCCCTTGGTGCTTCCGTCCTGCGCCAGCAGCACGCAGCAGTTCTGCGCGAGCATCTCGCACAGGATCACGCCGGGCACCACGGGGTTGCCGGGGAAGTGCCCCTGCACAAAGAACTCGTCGCCCGTCACGTGCGTGTGGCCAACAGCGCGCCCGTCGACCAGCTCGCAGTCGTCGATGAGCAGCATCGGCGGACGGTGTGGGAGGATGGTCTCTATCTCTTCTCTGTTCATGCCTGCCCCCTAGTACAGCTTCATGAGCACGCAGCCGTACTCAACGAGCTCGCCGTCGCTCACGCAGATGTCCACGACCTCGCCGTCGGCCTCCGCGGTGACCTCGTTCATGGCCTTCATGGCCTCGATCACGCAGAGCGTGTCGCCCTTCTTCACCTTGGAGCCCACGTGCACGAAGGGCTCGGCGCCAGGCGCGGGCGCCGCGTAGAACACGCCCACCATGGGCGCCTTCACGGCGACGACCTTGGTCATGTCGAGCGGCTTCTCGCCGTCCTGGCCGTCGTCTGCACCGGCGGCCTGCTCCTGGGCGGGAGCCTCGGCGGGCTCTGCCGCGGGCGAGAGGGACGCGGGCGCCGTGGCAGCGGCGGCCACCGGGGCCACTGCCTGCGCCATGGCCGGGAAGGCCTCCGGGCGCTCCATCTCGATGGCGCAGTCTCCCTCCTCGATCCTCACGCGGGCGAGGCCGTGCTCCTGCATGACCTGTGCGAGCGCGTCAACGCGCGACGTGCTGGTATCCATGGCTACTCACCCTCCTCGTAGCGGCGCAGGGCCACCACGGCGTTGTGTCCGCCAAAGCCGAGCGACGTCGAGATCGCCCACTTGCCGTCGAACTTCGCGGCCTTGCCGGGCGTGTAGTCGAGGTCGCAGTCCGGGTCGGGCGTCGTGAGGCCGATGGTGGGCGGGATGACGGAGTCGCGCAGCGCGCAGGCGCAGGCCATGGCCTCGACCGCACCCGTCGCGCCAAGCATGTGGCCGGTCATGGACTTGGTGGAGGATATCTGCGCGGCACGCGCGCCCTTCTCGCCCAGGGCCTGCTTGAGGCCGAGGGTCTCCGTCTTGTCGTTGAGCTTGGTCGAGGTGCCGTGCGCGTTCACGTACAGGCCCTCCTCCACGTCGACGCCGGCCTCGTCCACGGCCTGCCTGATGGCGCGGGTGATGCCGTCGGCGGAGGGGTCGGGGCTCGTGATGTGGTAGGCGTCGGCCGTGTTGCCGTAGCCGCAGACCTCGGCCACGATGTTGGCGCCGCGGGCCTTGGCGTGCTCGAGCTCCTCGAGCACCAGGATGCAGGCGCCCTCGCCCATCACGAAGCCGTTGCGGTTTGCGTCGAACGGGCGGCACGCCGTGGCGGGGTCGGGGTTGGTCGTCAGCGCGCGGCAGTTGGTGAAGCCGGCCACGGAGACGGGCACGATGGCCGCCTCGGTTCCGCCGGCCAGGATCGCGTCGGCGTAGCCGTAGCGGATGGCGCGGAACGCCTCGCCGATGGCGTTGGTGCTGGTGGCGCAGGCCGTCACCACGGGAAGGGTCGGGCCCTTGGCGTTGTGGCGGATGGAGACCTGGCCCGTTGCCATGTTAGCGATGAGCATGGGCACCAGGTACGGGCTCACCTTGCGGGCGCCGCCGTCCATCAGGCGCTTGACCTGCGCCTCGGTGGTGCCGATGCCGCCCACGCCCGAGCCCACGTACACGCCCAGGCGCTCCGGGTCGATGGCGCCCTCCGCGTCGAGGCCGGCCGAGGCCATGGCCTCGTCGGACGCCACGAGCGCGAACTGCACGTTGCGGTCGTTGTGCAGCGCGACGGACTTGCCGAGGGCCGCGGCCGCGTCAAAGCCCTTGACCTCGGCGGCCACGCTCACGCGAAAGCCCGTGGTGTCGAACGCCGTGATGGGCCCGATGCCGGACTCGCCCTTGACGAGCGCGTCCCAGCTCTGGGGGGCGGTGTTGCCCACGGGGGTGATGGCCCCCATGCCCGTGATGACTACCCTGCGATCCATGTGTTATCCCCTCTGGGGCGCACGAGCGCCCCGTCTACATGCAAAGTCCGCCGTCGACCCTGATGACCTCGCCGGTCACGTAACGCGCGGCGTCGGAGGCGAGAAACGCGACGACCTCGGCCACCTCGTCTGCCGTGCCCAGGCGGCCCAGCGGGATGCGCGCGGCGTAGCCGTCGCGGGCATCCTGCGTGAGCTTGTCGGTCATGTCCGTCGCGATGAAGCCCGGCGCGACCGCGTTGGCGGTGACGCCGCGACCGGCGAGCTCCTGGGCCACGGACTTGGTGAGGCCCACGACGCCTGCCTTGGAGGCGGCGTAGTTGACCTGACCGGCGTTGCCGTGCAGGCCCACCACGGAGCTCACGTTGACGATGCGGCCGCCGCGCTGGCGCACGAAGTTCCTGGCCAGGGCGCGCGTCATGTTGAACGTGCCCCTCAGGTTGACCTCGATCACGCGGTCGAAGTCCTCGTCGCGCATGCGCGCGAACAGGCCGTCGCGCGTGATGCCCGCGTCGTTCACGAGCGCCCACACGGGGCCAAAGTCGTCCGTGACCTGCTTGACAGTGGCCTTGACGGCCGCGGAGTCGGACACGTCGCAGCGGTAGGCCTTGGCGCGGGCGCCGAGATCCTCGAGGGCGGCCACGCGCTCGGCCGCCGCGGCCTCGTTGCCGGCGTAGACGATGGCCACGTCGTAGCCGTCGCGTGCCAGGCGCTCCGCGCAGGCGCGGCCGATGCCGCGCGAGCCTCCCGTGACGAGCGCGACCCTGCGCGCCGCGTCCTCCTGGCCCGTCGTGTTGTTGCTGTCCATGGGCTATGCCTCCAAGATCTGGCTCACGGCCGCGTCGAGCTGGTCGGGGGTCTCAACGCAGATTGCGGTGACGCCCTCGAGCGTGTGCCTGACGAGCCCCGTGAGCGTGTGGCCAGGACCGACCTCCACGAAGGTGTCGATGCCGGCTGCCTGCATGCCGCGCAGCTCGTCCACCCAGCGCACCGGGTGCGAGACCTGGTTCGCGAGCGTCTGCGCCATCGCGGCGGCGTCGCCCTCGTACGGCCCGCCCGTGAGGTTTGACCAGCACGGGACCGCGGGCTGCGCGAGCGGGTGCTCGCCCAGCCACGTGGCGAGCCCGTCCGCGGCGTCCGCCATGTACGGGCTGTGGAACGCGCCGGAGACGGCCACCTTGACGGAGCGGCCGCGCGCGGCCTTGACCAGGCCGTCCAGCGCCTCGCAGGCCTCGGGCGAGCCCGCGGCCACGGTCTGGAGCGGGCTGTTGTAGTTGACGGGCCACGCCTCGCCGGCCTGCGCCGCGAGCTCCTCCACCTTGGAGGGCTCGAGCTTGAGCACGGCGCGCATGGCGCCGGGGTGCGCCTCGCAGCACGCGGTCATGAGCGTCGCGCGCTCGACCGCGAGCCGGAACGCGCCCTTGGGCGTGAGGGCGCCGGCAAAGGCCAGCGCGCCGAGCTCACCCAGCGAGTGGCCCGCGACGGCCGCGGGCACCACGCCGCGCTCGCGCAGCGCCTCGGCCGCGGCGAGGTCGACGGCCAGCACGCACGGCTGCGTGTTGACGGTGAGCGACAGCTCCTCCTTGGTGCCCGTGAAGCACTGGTCACTCGTGCCGGGGCGGACGGAGTCCGCCGCGGAGAAGACCGCCCTCGCGGCCGCGGACGCCTCGCAGAGCTCGCGGCCCATGCCAGGCTTCTGCGAGCCCTGGCCCGCGAAGAGGAACGCGACGTTGGGAAGCGCGCGTGCGGAGGTGTTCTTCTCGCCCGCCACAGTCGCTACCTCACCCATTTGGTGGCCTCCTTGAGGCAGGCCTCTGCGCCGCCCATCAGGTCGTCCACGATCTGGGCGGCCGTCTGCTCCTCGTGCACCATGGCGGCAACCTCGCCGGCCATGAAGGATCCCTCCTGGTAGTTGCCGTCCTTTGCGGCCTTGCGGAGCGACCCCGCGCCGAACTTGCCCAGCTCCTCGGGCGTGGCGCCCTCGCGCTCCATGCGCGCGAACTCCTGCGAGAAGGGCGTCTTGAGGCACCTGACGGCGCCGTTCATGCTGCGGCCCGTGACGATGGTGGAGAGGTCCTTGGCCTTGAGGATGCGGTCCTTGTACTCCTGGCTCACCGTGCACTCGCGCGCAACGAGGAAGCGCGTGCCGACCTGGATGCCGACGGCGCCCAGCATGAAGGCCGCGGCGGCCTGCCTGCCGTCCGCGATGCCGCCCGCCGCGAGCACCGGCACCTTGACGGCGTCGACCACCTGCGGCACGAGAACCATGGTGGACAGCTCGCCGATGTGGCCGCCAGACTCGCCGCCCTCGGCCACGAAGGCATCGGCGCCGGCGCGCTCGAGCAGACGCGCGAGCGCGACCGACGAGACCACGGGGATGACCTTGACGCCGGCGGCCTTCCAATCGCGCATGTACTTGCTGGGGTTGCCCGCACCCGTGACCACGACGGGCACGTGCTCCTCGGCGACGACCTTGGCGACGTCCGCCGCGAAGGGGCTCTGAAGCATCACGTTGACGCCGAACGGCTTCTGCGTGCGCGTGCGGACGTCCTGAATCTGCTCGCGAACCCAGTCAGGTCCGGCGTTCATGGCGGAGATGATGCCGAGGCCGCCAGCCTCGGAGACGGCTGCGGCGAGGCTCGCGTCGGCAATCCACGCCATGCCGCCCTGGAAGATGGGCTTCTCGATGCCCACGAGGTCACAGAGTGGGGTCTTGATCATGTGCGCTGAATCCTTAGTCTTGGCGTTTGCTTTGGGCCCTTGGCCTACTTGTTGAGAAGGCCGTCGACGATGTCGACGAACTCGCCCACGGTCTGCGGGTTGGCCTCGGGGTCGATCTCGATGCCGAACTCGTCCTCGCAGGCCATGACCGCCTCGACGGTGGCCATGGAGTCGAGGCCGACGCTCGCGAGGTTGGTGTCGCGGGTGAGCTCGACGTCGTCCAGGCCCTCCTGGTCCTTGAGGATGGCGACGACGCGATCGAAGGTGGACTCTGCCATGGTTCTCTCCTATCTACAGGCACCGGTTTCCGGTGCGTACGAGGGCACCCTTGTGGCGCCCGGGTTACCTATGTGATGGCGCGGTGTCGCGCCGTGGAAGATGCGACTAGCTTGGGGTTGCCTTTGGTTCCGCCTCCCAGCGGACGAGCGTGGAGGCGACGTCGAGCCCGGCGCCGAAGCCCACGAGGGCCACGAGCTCGCCTGGCTTGAGCTCGCCCTTGCGCGCCATGCCATCGAGTGCGAGCGGGATGCAGGCGCTCGAGACGTTGCCCGTGTGCGCGAGGTTCAGCACCACGCGGGACGGGTCCACGCCCAGGCGCTCGACTACGGCGTCCACGATCCTCTCGTTTGCCTGATGGAGGACGAAGTGGTCGACCTGGTCAAGCGGCACGCCCGTCTGCTCCGACATCTGGCGCAGCTCGCGGGTGACCTCCGTCACGGCGAAGCGGTAGACGCTGCGGCCGCGCATGGTCATGTAGCTGCCGGGCGCGGAATCGACGGACTGGTCGAAGGGGCTGTTGCCCGCGACGCCGGGGACGTCGATCGCCGCGACGTTGGGGATGGTGCGCAGTCGGCACCACAGCGGCGACTCGCCTCCCGCGCGCACGACGACCGCCGCGGCGGCGTCGCCAAAGAGCACACAGGTGGTGCGGTCCTCCCAGTTCATGATGCGCGAGCACTTCTCGGCCGAAAGGACGAGGGCCGTCTTGGCCCTGCCGCGCGAGAGGTACCCGTCCGCGACGTCGAGCGCGAACACGAAGCCCGAGCACGCGGCGGACACGTCGAACGCAGGGCAGCTCGCGCCGAGTCGCTCCGCGACGGCGCAGGCCTCCGCCGGCATGAGGTGGTCGGCCGTGGTGGACGAGCACACGATGAGGTCGAGGTCCTCTGGCGCGATGCCGGCGGACTCGAGCGCGCGCCTTGAGGCGGACTCCCCCAGCTCGTCCAGGGACTCCGTGGTGCAGACCCTGCGCTCCCTGATGCCGGTGCGCGAGCTGATCCACTCGTCGCTGGTGTCGAGGAACGTGGAGAGCTCGTCGTTGGTCACACTGCGCGCGGGAAGTGCCGAGCCCGTGCCGATGATGGTGTAGGACACTAGCCCCTGCCTCCCTTCGAGACAGACATCTTCTTGAGGTATTCGCGCTGCGACTGCTGCGCCTTGGCATAGAAGTGCTCGAGACGCCTGATTCCGTCGAGAAGGACGCGGCGCTCGGAGACCGAGAGCCCGTCCGAGACCTCCTGTGCCATACGCTGGTTGAAGACCGCGTGGAGGCGAAAGACCTTCTCGCCCTTGCGCGTGAGCACCACGTTGACGCGGCGCGCGTCCTCGGGATCGCGCTTCTTCTGGACGTAGCCCCTCTTGACGAGCCTGTTGACGGCCGCCGTCGCGGAGGGTACGCGGATGTCCAGCGTGCGCGCGAGCTCGGACATGCCGATGGTCGCGTCCTTGTGCAGCGTCTTGCGTCCCACCACCTCGATGAGGTTGAGTTCGGAGACGGTGAGGTCGATCCCGTGGGAGCGCTGCGTGAGCGTCTCGAGGCGGTCGATGGAGTCGTAGGTGTTGCTGAGCAGTCGCGAGATCTCGGCTATGAAGTCGTACCCGTTGCTGACGTCGATTTGGTCCGCAGGGGCGTCAGAGGATACCACGAGCTCTTGTGCATGCCGCTCAAAGGACTTGGGCACGAGTGCCTCCCCCGTGTGACGACGTTGACCGGAACCTGCCATGACTGCGCGAACGGTGGGCTTGGAAGCCCGTGGGGCCCGGCGACTCGCCGGACCGATTTCCTTTAGTTAGTCTATCTAACTATCGCAGTGTACGCAATGTAGTGTACGCGGTTATGTTGACTTGTCAACTTATTTGAGGCACAAAGATCGATCTCCCCGATTCTGCACACGGAGGTTCGATTGGGTCGCGTCAGGCGTCCCGCAGAGAAGTGCGTTCGCAATCGACCGAGAGCGTCGTGCCATCCGCAAGCCCCAGCACGGCGTGCCCCCAGGCGTCGACGGAGAGGAACGTGCCCTCCCCCGCCAGGCTGCCATCGGTTGCCACGGCGCGCACCCTGCGATCGAGGTTGTAGAGAGATGCCTGGTAGTCGGCCAGAATCGGCGCGAGCGGGCCGTCGTCGGGCTGGACTGCGAGCCCCTTTGCCCACGCGTCCACGCGGGACACGATCGCGTCGCGAAAGACCGTGGCGACCGCGTCGTAGCCGGGCAGCTCGCGATCGCGGCCGTCCAGGCACTCGCCCAGGTAGGCGGGCTCGAGCGCGCCGGCCATGCCGTCGTGCACGGCCGTGGGGCGGATGCCGTTGCCCTTGGGGCGCGTCAGGTTCACGCCGATGCCGCACACGGCGAAGCCGTCCGAGGTCGAGCCAGAGAGCTCAACCAGGATGCCGCCAAGCTTGCGCGCGCGGTCAACACTGTTGCATATGACCAGGTCATTGGGCCATTTGAGGCGTGGGACCGTCGCACCCAGCGCGTGGCAGGCGTCAAGCGCGCCCAGCCCGCTCGCAACGGGCAGCGCACGCAGGAGCCCCAGGCCGCGGCTGCCGGCACGGGGGCCGTCCTTCTCGCCCGAGACGGCGTCGCCGCGCTCGCCCACCTTGGGACGTAGCACGATGGAGAGGTACAGGCCCCCCGGGGGAGAAACCCACACGTGCCCCCTGCGGCCGCGACCCAGCGTCTGGCGGTGCGCCGCGACCGCAGCCCCGTGCGGGGCGCCCGCGAGCGCGCGGCGGCGGGCCTCGTCGTTGGTGGACTCGCAGGAGTCGAGGACCTCCACGGCGGGAAGGTCCGCCCTTCTCCCCCGGCTCGTCCCCGGCGTGCCGGGTACCTGCGGTATTTTGCGCCCGGCCGTCACGCGGCTACGCCAGCTCGCGTACCATGCGCTCGACCACGGAGGCGCACAGCAGCGCGGAGCTGCGCTCGAACGCCGGGTAGTCCTCCGCGGCATCGCCGTTGGCCTTGTCGCTTATGGCGCGCACGACCACAAACGGCACGTGGTTGACGTAGCAGGTGTGCGCGATGTCGGCACCCTCCATCTCGCAGCAGAGCGCGCCAAAGTCGCGGACGATGCGGTCCTTCTCCTCCTGCGTGCGCACGAAGTGGTCGCCGGAGGCCACGCGGCCCACAAACACGTGGGCCTGGGGCGCGGCCTCGCGCACGGCCGCCGCCGCGGCGTCGCGCATGCGGGCGTCGGCGGGAAACGCCACCACGCCCATGCCCGGCACCTCGCCGGGACGATAGCCCAGGTTCTGCACGTCCACGTCGTAGTGGGCCACGTCGTTGGACACCACCACGTCGGCAAGGTCCACGTCGTCGCTCAGTGAGCCGGCCACACCCGTGTTGATCACGCGGTCCGCGCCAAAGCGCAGCACGAGCGTCTGCGCGCAGATGGCGGCGTTGGTGCCGCCCACGCCGCAGCGCACGACCACCACGGGCACGCCGCCCAGCGCGCCCTCGCAGAACTCCATGCCGCTCACGACCGTCGTGTGCGGACGCTCGAGGTGGGCCTTGAGCAGCTCCACCTCGACGTCCATCGCGCCGATGATTCCCAGCGTCACGCGCGCCCCCTAGATGGTGCCTGGGTAGTTCATGTGGGCGTCGTCGATCACGTTGAGGGTCTTGTCCAGGTAGCGGCGGGCCCACCACTTTGCCTGGTTGAGGTCGGAGTCGTGGTAGTTGCCGCACTCGGCCGGCTTGGCGCCGGGGATCTCGCCCTCGAAGTCGCGCACGAACTCGAAGCCGCCCTTGACGAGGGGCAGGACCTCCTGCGGCGTGCACTCGCCAAAGATCAGCAGGTAGAAGCCCGTGCGGCAGCCCATGGGCCCAAAGTAGACCACGCGGCTGGCCCACTCGGGGTCGTTTCTGAAGTACGTGGCCAGCAGGTGCTCGATGGCGTGGGCCGCGGCGGTGTCCATGACCGGCTCGCGGTTGGGGGCCGTGAGGCGCAGGTCAAACGTGGTGATGACGGCGCCCGTCTTGGGGTCGCGGTCGACGCGGCTCACGTACACGCCCGGCTCGAGGCGAAGGTGGTCGATGGTAAAGCTTGCAATCTGCTCCATGGTGCGCGTTCCCTTCTTGAGGCTGGCGCGCCGCCACGGGGGCGACGGCCGTCCTTCTCCACTGTGTTTTCATTGCGCGTGAAATTACCCCGCAACGCGCTATGACGATACTATCTTTGTCCCGCCGCGTTAAGGGCACGCGCGCACCCGCATATAAATCCCCGCAACCTTGCGGGGCCGGCGGGCCCGTGCGCCGCCTGCCACGCGACGGCAGCCAACTGCAACCAAGGGAGGGGCCACGAACACCCAAGACACCTTTGCCAACTGGGCGTGCGCGTGGGCGCAGGCCACCAACTCGTCGCTGGCGGGAACCTCCGTCCACGTGGGCGAGAAGGACCTCCATGCGGACGGGGGCGCGCTTGCCCTCCGCATGGCGGAGTGGGGCCTCGTCCCCACGGCCGACCCCGCGGCGCCCCTGCGCTACCCGGAGCTGCCCGCCCGCGAGGAGCCCTCTGCCGCGGAGGCCTGGTCCCGCGCCCGCGAGGGCATGCCCGTGTCCGCCGCGCTCGCGCGCGAGCTCGCGGCGGACGGCCTGCTGCGCGGCGTGCGCATCGCCATGAGCCTCATCGTGGAGCCCAAGACGGCCGTGCTGGTGGAGCGCCTGGCGCAGGCCGGCGCCACCGTGGGCGTCTACTGCCACGCGCACGAGTGCCACCAGTACATTGCGGACGAGCTCGCCTCCCGCGGCTACGCCATCGAGGCGAACTCCGCCTGGACCCCCGCGCAGGAGCGCGAGGGGGCCCTGCGCCTGATGGACCGCATCCGCCCCAACGTCGTGATAGACGACGGCGCCAACTTTGCGCGCCTCCTCGTGATGGAGCGCCCCGCACTTCTCCCCCAGCTGATCGGCGTGGCGGAGGAGACCACGTCCGGTGTGCGCGCCTTCCAGGCGATGCAGGCTGCGCGCGAGCTGCCCTTCCCCGTGGTGGCCGTCAACGACTCGCAGCTCAAGACCCGCTTTGACAACCGCCACGGCACGGGCGAGACCTGCGTGGCCACCACGCTCGAGCTCCTGGGCGCGGGCTGCCTTGCCGGCGCGCGCGTCGCCGTGATGGGCTACGGCCCCGTGGGCGAGGGCTTTGCGCGCCGCGCCCGCGTGTTGGGCGCCCGCGTCACCGTGGTGGAGCTCGACCCCGTCCGCGCGCTCGAGGCGCGCTTTGCGGGCTTCGACGTGGCCCGCGCCGCGGAGGCCCTCCCCGCGGCGGACATGGTCGTCTCCGCAACGGGCGTCCGCCACACGCTGCCGCTCGACCTGCTGCGCACCCTGCCCAACGGCTGCCGCGTGGTGGTGATCGGCGGCATCGCCAACGAGGTCGCGCTGGACCAGGTGGTCGCCGCGGGCGGCGCCATCCTTCCGGGCGAGAAGGACGGCATCTCCCAGCTGCGCGTTCCCCAGGGACCAACGCTCGCCCTGCTTGCCGCCGGCGACGGCGTGAACTACGCCGCGGGCCCCGGCAACCCCATTGAGATAATGGACCTTAGCTTTGCCGTGCAAATCCTGGCCGTGGAGCACCTGCTGCGCAACCGCGGCGCGCTGCCCAACCGGGTGCTGCGGCTGGGGCCCGATGCGGACCGCCGCATCGCCACGCTCGCGCTCGCGGTCCGCGGCGTCACACTGGACGCCGCGCCCGAAGCCGACACGGCGGACGGCTCCACCTTCGTTCCCGACTGGCGCGTCACGCGCTTCTCGGACGCCGTCACCACGCCCGCCGCCGCACCCGCGTCACCCAACCCAAAGGAGCTCCCATGAGCCAGCAACCAAAGGCCACCCTGTACGCCGCGCCGCTCGTCATCCCCGTGACCGGGCCCGTCATCTGCGGCGGTGCCGTCGCCGTGCGCGACGGCCGCATCCTGCACGTGGGCACGCGCGACTGGGTGGAGCAGAAGCTGACCGAGGACGGCCTCGCCCCGCAGCAGGTGGACGTGCGCCCGTGGCGTGGGCTCGTCACGCCCGGCCTAGTCAACGCGCACACGCACCTGCAGTACACGGGCATGGCCTCCGTCGGCTCGCGCGAGTACCCCAGCTTCCGCGCGTGGGAGCTCGCGTTCAACAAGATATATGACAGCCCGGAGCAGAAGCCCTGGCGCGCCTGGTCGCACGAGGGCGCGCGCCAGATGGTCGAGGCGGGCATCACGGCCGCCGCGGACGTCGTGAGCGACGTGGAGGCCGCGGACGCCCTCCTGTCCCAGGGACTCCACGGCATCGCGTACTGGGAGGTGATGGACTGGGACAACGAGGACTGGAAGCAGCACGGCAAGGAGGCCCTTCTCGCCCACATCGCAGACATCCGCAGGATGGGCGTGACGGAGCTGGGCATCAGCCCGCACGCGCCGTACTCGCTGGGATCCGGCCCGCTGCTCGACCTGCCGGACATCGCGCGCCAGCTGGGCATGCGCCTGCACATCCACCTGGGCGAGACCCCGGCCGAGGCCGGCCACCTGCCCTCGCGCCTCACCAACCAGACGTCCTGGGCGTGGAACCGCACGGAGTGGCAGAGCTTCAACGACCTCAAGCGCGCGGGTGCCGGCGCGAGCGCCATCCAGTTCCTGGACCAGCTCGCGGTCCTGGGTCCGGACGTCCACATCGCCCACGGCGTCCACGCCTCGCGCGAGGACCGCAGGATCCTGCGGCAGCGCGGCGTCTCCGTGGCGCTGTGCCCGCGCTCCAACCGCGTCACCTGCACCGGCGCGGACGCCCCCGTCGCGCGCTACCTGGAGGAGGGCAACCCCCTGTGCGTGGGCACGGACTCGCTTTCCTCCTGCCCGAGCCTCGACGTCCTGGACGACGTGGCCATGCTGTACGACATCGCCATCGCGCAGGGCTACGAGGGCCCGGACCTCTCGCACCGGCTCATCCGCATGATGACGCTGGGCGGCGCGGAGGCCATGGGCCTCAACTGCGGCCCCAAGCGCATCGGTCAGATCAACGTGGGCGCCCAGGCCGACCTCGCGTTCTTCGACGTGCCTGTCGACGTGTCGTCACCCCAGGCGCTCGAGGACACCATGGAGCGCTTCGTCCGCCACGGCTCCGGCACCTGCCGCGCCACCATCATCGAGGGAAGGGTCGCCTATGACCGCATCTGGAACTGACCGCA
>QOUO01000003.1:0-35027 GCA_003862195.1 Coriobacteriaceae bacterium
AGGCCCCGGCGACATACCCCCGTCACGGGCGGCCGCCGGCCGCCTGGCCCCTCGTGCCGGAAAACAACGTTCCATATCCGGTTGTCAAGGTGCTGGAAAGGCCGAAGTTGGCCTGGCTAACCTGTTGACAAATCCATAGCTGGCTCCCCCAATCGGTCTGCATGTTACAGATTATATCCGCGGGGAGAAGAACTCAGACGCGCGCTAGAGGGCCCGTCCGCCAATGAAGTCGCTTCCGTCGCGCACGATGCCCCACGACTCGAGGTCCGAACGCGAGAGGCTGAGCTTGTCCGTGGTCGCGAGCGCGTCGAGCCAGGGCGCCGCGTCGCGGGCGGCGGCCCAGAGCTGGGCGAGCCCCACGGGACTCACGGACTGGAACGAGAGCAGGCTGCGCCAGATGACGCGCGCGAGGTTGGGCGGCACCATGAGGAGGTAGCAATTCTCGCCCGCAAGCTCCGTGGCGATGCAGACGCAGCTGATGCGGCCATCGAGCATGAGGCTCGCCACGCTGCCGGGCGCGGGGAGCGCGTCGGCGCCGCCCACGTAGTCGCCCAGGACGGCCGGCGCCGTGTGGCCCCAGAGCACGAGCGGCACGAGGCGCGTGCTCACGTCCGTCACGTCGAGGCCCTGGTACGGCGCGAAGCCGTCCTGCTCGATGGAGGACACAAAGCTCAGCCACGCCGCCATGACGGAGGCGCGGGGGCTCATGTCAAAGGCAAGCAGCTCGTCGTCGCCGGAGCGCGCGAGCAGCGGGATGGAGGCGAGGCTGCCGTCGCCCAGGAGCACGGGGCCAAACGCGGACTCGCCCACGGAGAGCGACTCGCTCGCGAAGGCCGCCTGCTGGAAGCCCTCGAGCGGCGCCCCGGAAGAGAGGATCACGCGCATGCCCGTGGCGTCGGCCAGCACGCAGCCCTCGCGCACGGCGGAATCGGCCGCCTGGGCGGAGGCGTAGGCCACCGTCGTGGGGATGCCGAGCTCGCCCTGCGCAAAGCTTGCGCCCAGGAGCACGTGCTCCTCGTACAGGGCGCCGCGCTTCTCACCCGTCAGGCCCTGCGTGTCGCGTGCGTTGTCCATCATGCTCACCTACACCAGATCGCTTGTGTTGTAGAACAGGGGCAGCGCGAAGACGTCCCAGGAGGAGGTGCGCACCAGCTTGCTGCCGGCGGTGTACACGTCGCGCGAGACCACGCGCGAGCCCTGCTTCCACACGCTGCTGCCAAACGGGTCCCCCGCGCCCAGCAGCGTGCCGGACTGCTGCATGGTCGTCGTGTACGTGACGTCCCTGCCGGCGTACACGCGGCCCACGGCGTCCCACGAGGCGCTTACGGCGCGCTTGCCCCAGAGGCTCGTGGGGTCGGTCACCATGCGCACGATGCGCGACGCGCGCGAGAACTCGATCTTCTTGAGGTAGCTGTCGTACGCCCAGTCCATGAGCGCCGCCGTGTCCGTGAAGCGTCCCTCGTGCGTCTGGCAGCCGAGCACGGCCGAGAAGAGCTGGACGCCCCAGCGCTTGGACGATCCCAGGAAGGTGGTGCCGGACGCCACGGCTCCGGTCTTGATGCCGCAGAGGCCCGCGTAGCTGCCCATGAGGTCGTCCGTGGAGGAGAGCGTCTTGCTGATGCCGCCCACCGTAACCGTGGTGGAGCGCGTGGTGACCGCCCTCGCGATGAACGAGTAGTGCTCGAGCGCGTAGCGACCCATGAGCACGAGGTCGTGGGCGCAGGAGTAGTGGCCGTCCTCCTCGAGCCCGTGCGGGTTGACGAAGTGCGTGTTCGTCATCCCGATCTCCTTGGCCTTCTTGTTCATGAGCTCGACGAACTTGTCCACGCTGCCGGCCACGTTGATGGCGATGTTTTCTGCCGCGTCGTTGGCGGAGTACACGAGCATGGCCATCATGAGCTCGCGGAACGTGGGCGTGTCGCTCGAGGTGTAGCCTGCGAGCTGCGCGCCGTCCTGGTACGTCTCGTCGGTGATGGTGCACTTCTTGTCCATGTCGATGCCGGCGTCGAGCGCCACCATGGCCGTCATGATCTTGGTGATGGAGGCGGGCGCCATATGCTTTGTGGCGTTCTTCTTGGCGAGCACGTTGCCGTCCTGGTCCACGATCTCGTAGCACTGCGCCTCGGTCACCTGTGGCTTGGACTCCGCGGCGCGTGCGGGCACGGCAGAAAGCCCCAGCGACGCGAGCGCGATCGCGAGGGCGAGAAGAACGGACCCAACGGCCCGCGTCATCAAACGGTGCATGAGCGTCACTCCCCTAGTCGGCCTCTGGCGCACCCGGCACGCCGGCATCGGCCTTGGAACGCGCGTCCTTCTCGCCCGCGTGGGCTGCCTCGGCCACGGCGTCCGCGGCCTCCACGGCGGCGGCGTCGGCCGCCTCGTCCGTGCGGTGGCCCAGCGCGAGCGCGCGGCGCTTGATGGCAAACCCGCGCTTGGTGTACACGAGCGCGGCCGCAAGCGAGCACAAAAGGCCGGCGTACACGAAGAAGATACCCAGCGGCGCGCTCTCGCGGCCCAGGCCAGGCAGCCAGGAGACCTCCACCAGGTTGAGCCCGTGCACGCGCGGCAGGCCCAGCAACAGGAAGCTGAAGCCCGTCATGAGGAAGGCCGTCGCAAACTTGCCCACGTACACCACGTCGACGGGCCTGCGCTGGTACTTCTGCAGGATCATGCTGCCTATGAAGAGGTAGATGTCGCGCCCGATCACGAAGATGGCCGTCCACACGGGAAGCTCGCCCGTGAGGATGAGCCCCAGCACGCCCGTGAAGAGCAGCACGCGGTCCATCACCGGGTCCATGATCTTGCCGAGCCAGCTCACGGTCTGCGTGCGGCGCGCGACCTGTCCGTCCAGGAAGTCCGTCACGGCGGCGATCACGTAAAAGGTAAGCGCCAGGTAACGGTTGATGTCGTTCACGAACATATAGAGGAAGATGGCCGTCAGGACAAAGCGACAGAGCGTTATCACGTTGGCGATGGTGAAGATCTTGTGCGAGGGGTTGTTCGATGTTCCGACCGGGGCCGTGGTGCCGTGCTCCTGGGCAAGGGCGGCGTCGCGTCCAACCTGGTTCTTTATGGAAGTCTCAAACTTTTCGCGCTTGGTGCCCAAGGGGTCGTCTCCTAAGTACGGATTTAACGTTGCTATGGTAACCCATCGGATGCGGCATTCACAAACTTGCTCAAGATTTGGCGCCGGCGCGACAATGCTTGAAGGACGGTGCGTGCGCGGAAGGCGCCCTTAGGAGGTATTGATGCGATACGAGGTTGGCATCGGCAACCGTACGGAGCGGTTCGAGCTCCCGCAGGAAGACGTAATAGAGGTCATGCACGCGAACCCCGCGAGCTTTGCGGCCACGGGCGAGAAGGTCGTGCGCGACTCGATCGAGCACCCCATCGGGACGGCGCGCCTGCGCGAGCTGGTGCACGCGGGCCAGAGCGTCTGCGTCATCACGAGTGACGTGACACGGCCACTCCCCACGGCGACGGTGCTCCCGCCCGTGATGGACGAGCTCCACGCGGCTGGCGTGCGCGATGAGGACGTGCTTCTGGCCATCGCGCTCGGCAGCCACCGCCCGCAGACGGATGACGAGCTCAGGACCATCATGGGCCCCTACTACGGGCGCCTGCGCGTGCTGAACGGCGACTCCAAGGGCCTCAAGCACTTTGGCTACACCTCGCACGGGACGCCGGTCGACGTGCTGCAGGAGGTCGCGGCGGCAGACGTCCGCGTGAGCCTGGGCAACGTTGAGTACCACTACTTTGCGGGCTACTCCGGCGGCGCCAAGGCCATCATGCCCGGCTGCTCCACCTTCCAAGCGATCCAGGCAAACCACTCGCTCATGGTCGACCCCGCGGCGCACTCCGGCAACATGGAGAGCCCCGTCCGCCTCGACCTTGAGGAGGCCTGCGGCATGGTGGGCCTCGACTTCATAGTGAACGTGGTCCTTGATGAGGAGAAGAACGTGGTCTACAGTGCCGCGGGCGACTTTGTGGCTGCTCAGCGCGACGCCTGCCGCAGGCTGGACGCTCTGTACGGCTGCGAGCTGCGCGAGTATGCGGACGTCGTCGTGGTGAGCCAGGGCGGCGCGCCCAAGGACCTCAACCTCTACCAGCTGCAGAAGGCGCTCGACAACGCGAAGCACCCCGTGCGCGAGGGTGGCACCATCGTGCTGGTGGGCTCCTGCGCAGAGGGCCTGGGGCAGGAGACGTTCGCGAGCTGGATGCACGAGGCCTCGTGTCCGCAGGACGTTGTCGACCACCTGCGCCGCGACTTCAGGCTCGGCGGCCACAAGGCGGCGGCCATCGCGCAGATCGAGCTGAGGAACGACATCTACCTCGTGTCCGACATACGTCCCGAGGTGGTCCTCGACTGCTTCATGACGCCCTTCTCGTCCGTGCAGGATGCCGTGGACGCGGCCATGGACGCGCAGCGCAAGAGATTGGGGCGCGAGCCGCGCATGCTCATCATGCCCCACGGCGGGTCAACGCTCCCCCTCATGCGGGTCGAGGGCGACGGGCGCTAACGTCTGTCAGGGTCCTGAGCTGGCCAAACGGACCAATTTCGAAATTGGTCAAAAATCTTCTTGCCTCGGTTCGCGGCAAATGATATTGTATTCAACCGCAGGCGGGCGAGAGTCCGATGCAACGGGTGGTGGCGCAGCTTGGTAGCGCACTTGACTGGGGGTCAAGGGGTCGCTGGTTCGAATCCAGTCCACCCGACCAGAAACTTAGAGGCCAGACGGGTTTCCCGCCTGGCCTTTTTCGTGTGCAGAGGTGCCTCGACCCCACGGTGCTCCCGCGTTCATCACTCCCCTACCCACTGTGCCGCCTGCCGGGCGCGCCTTGACTCTCGCGTCGCGGAACCCCCTATAAAGGTTGAATGGGCCGCGTGCCGTGCGGCCATACCGGAGGGGATGCCCCATGGCGCTCACGAACGTGCAACCTCAGATACCGCTGTCGCTTCCCGCGCACATCGGGGCGCGCATGGCGCCAAACCGCTTCTGGGCGCAGCCGATGGAGTGCAACGACGCGGACGATGACGGCGTCTTTACCGACGTGACGCTCGAGCGATACCGCCGGCTCCTGGAGGGCGGCTTTGGCGTTGTCGAGGTCGAGGCGGTGACCCTCCAGCGCCAGAGCCGGGCGCGCAGGACGCAGCTCGCGCTCGACGTGGACGACCCCCGCAGCCGCAGGGCGTGGGAGCGCTTCCTCGCGTGGAAGCGGGACAACTATCCCCAGCAGCTCCTCGTGGTCCAGCTGCATCACAGTGGCGAGCTGAGCGACCCCTCGTTCTCGCGTCGCGTGTGCGTGAAGCAGCGTCCGGGGTATGGCGGAGACCTTATAGACGAGAAGTACATAGATGCCGAGATAGACCGCTGCGTTCGCGCGGCAAACTTCCTCTGGCGCGCCGGGGCCGACGGCGTGGACCTCAAGTTCTGCCACGGCTACCTGTGGTCGCAGGTGTTCCGTCCCTACAACGACCGAGCCTGGCGCTACGGCGGCTCCCTTGCGGCCCGCTCGCGCGCCCTTCTGGAGCTGTGCGAGCGCGTGCGCCACGCGACGCCGGACGACGGCTTCCTCGTTGGCGCCAAGCTGAGCGTGTGGGACGAGTTTCCTGGTGGCGTGGGCCACGACGGGCCGAACAGCCCCATCATCGACCCGAGGGAGACCATCAGGCTGGCTCAGGGCCTGGAGGCGCGCGGCGCGAGCTGGTTCCTGGAGACCCTTGGGGACTGCGGTTGCGGATGGGGCCTCATGTGCCCCGACCACTACACCGCCGGCACGGTGATGCAGCACATCACGGCGGCGCGCACGCTTCGCGACAGGCTCGCCCCGCAGACGACCGTCATCTGCGGCGGGCTGAGCGCCCTGAGGGACGGCCGCAGCAACGGGCTCTCGGGCGTCTCGCCCGAAGAGGCGTCGCTCTTTGCCATGGGCAACGCGCGCATATCTGCGGGCGACTTCAACATGGTCGCCCTGGGCCGGCAGTCGCTTGCGGACCCGGATACGCCCCGCAAGTACCTGGAGGGCGAGGTGGAGAAGATCAGGTGGTGCACCTGCTGCAACCACTGCGGTGCGCTCGAGGGCGGCCAGGCGCACGTGGGCTGCGCCACCTACGACGGCACCTACGCAAAGGCGTACGCGCAGCTCTCGCACCGCCACCTGCCCTGCGACGCGTAGCGGACTCCAATCGGGGCAGATGCCTGCTAGGGGCTAGAGGTTCTTCTCGCCCCAGTCCTTGAGCTCCATGAGAATGGGTACGAGCGTGCGCGCGCGGTCCGTCAGGCTGTACTCCACGCGGACGGGCATCTCGGCGTACTGGGTGCGCATGACGAGGCCGTCGGCCTCGAGCTCCTTGAGGGAAGACGCAAGCATCGTGTTGGTGATGCCGTAGACGAGCTTGCGCAGCTCGCCGTAGCGGAGCTCGTCCGTCTGCGACAGCGCGACGATCAGCAGAATCTTCCACTTGCCTCCCACGGCGTCGAGCACCCTGCGCAGCGCGCAGCCCGAGCCCGTGACAGAGGGGTCTGCGCTCGACAGGCAGGGCGACATAGTTTCTCCACGTGCGTTTGTGCTGGTAGACGCCATGGTCAGATTTTCCTTACCACGTCAAACGAAACTGCGTACTTGCTCAGAAAAATGTACCACATAAGCTAGTTCGTGAACCAAGGGAGCGCGCCAAGGTGACGCGCGGACGAAAGGAGAACGACATGGAGTACAAGTTCACCGCTCAGAACTTCGAGGACGAGGTCGAGAAGAGCGACCTTCCCGTCATGATCGACTTCTACGCTGACTGGTGCGGCCCGTGCCGCGCGATGGGCCCCGTCGTGGAGAAGCTTGCGGAGAAGTACGACGGCAAGGTGAAGGTCGGCAAGGTCAACTCGGACGAGGAGCCCGCGCTCGCGCAGGCCTTCCAGGTCATGAGCATCCCGGCGTTCTTCTTCATCAAGGACGGTAAGGTCGTCGACACCGCGATCGGCGGCATGCCCGCGGCCGCCCTCGAGGCACACGTCAAGAACCTCCTCTAGGCATGAGGGAACTTCTTGAGGGCGAGGGCGTCGGCGAGGCTGTCTCGTCGGCGCCCCTTGTCGTTGTGGAGTACGGGTCCTCCGCGTGCGCACCGTGCGCGGCCCTGCACGGGAGGATCGAGCGGTGGGAGCGGGAGCATCCGGGCGTGCTCGCGCTCTACGTCCCGCTGGAGCGGCACATGGAGGAGGCGGCCCAGGCCGGCATCATGGGCAGCCCAACCGTCGAGGTGTGGGCGCATGGCAAGCTGGCACTGCGGGAGTCCGGCTACTTCAGCCTCGACCTGCTTCTTGCGCGCGCCGAGCGCTGGCTTGGCTGATGCGGCGGTCGCATGCCGTGATGAGCGCCGTCATGAGGGCGAGAAGGGCCGCCTCCACGACTGGCATCAGCAGCGGTGACACGCGCTCTATGATGGCGCCCATGAGGGGCGGGGCGACCATCGAGCCCACGTAGGCACAGGCCATCTGGAGCCCCATGAGCGACTGCGCGTTCCGGCTGCCAAAGCGGCTTGGCGTGAGCTGGATCATCTGGGGATAGATGGGCGCACAGCCCAGGCCCAGCAGCGTGAGCCCCGCGCCCAGGACGACGGTCGAGCGTCCCAGGAGCAGCACAGCGATGCCGAGGGCCATGGTCGCCTCCCCTACGCGCAGGAGCTGCTGGCCGTCGAGCCTGAGCGTGAGCACGCCGGAGAGCAGCCTCCCAACCGTGATGCCGCCATAGAAGAGCGAGACCAGAAGCGCGGCCGTCTGGGTGGGGACGCCATGCCCCATCACGAGGAACGTGGACGACCAGAGGCCGCACGTCGACTCGATGGAGCAGTAGCACAAAAACCCGAGCATCGCCTGGATGACGCCTGGGCGCCGCGCGAGCTGCAGCTTGGAGGGACGTTCTTCTCCCCCGGCTTCCGCGTGGCTTTCGTCTGTGTGTGTGCCGCGGCGCTCGTGCCAGAGGGGCAGGCTCACGAGGATGGCCGCCGTGAGCGCGACCTGGATGAGCCCCACGACGCGGTAGCCGCCCTGCCAGCCGGCGGGCGTCGCCATCTGCCACGACATGACCATCGGCCCCACCGCGGCGCCGATGCCCCAGCAGGAGTGCAGCCAGTTCATGTGGCGTGGCGCAAAGTGCGTGGCCACGTACGCGTTGAGGGAGGCGTCCACGGCTCCCGCGCCCAGGCCGTACGGGACGGCCCAGAGGACGAGCTGCCAAAAGGACCCTGACGCGGAGAAGCCGAAGAGCGCGATGGCCGTGAGCCCCACGGAGCACGCGGTGAGGCCGCCGGCGCCCAGGCGCCTGACCAGCCGGTCCGTCATGAGGCTCGACACGATGGTCCCCAGGCAGATCACGAGTGATATCGTTCCCGCAGCTGACACCGCGGCGCCCAGGCTCGCGTGCATGGTGGGCCACGCGGAGCCCAGCAGGCCGTCCAGCAGGCCGAGGCTCACGAACGCGAGGTAGATGATAACGAGGAGAAGCGCCGTCATGCCCTAGATTCCCTGTTCCTGGCGCTCGCGGCGGATCATCTTGCGGATCTGCGCGAGGCTCCACTCGTTCTTTTGCTCGTCAGTGGCGAGCTCGAGGCCGTAGCGAATCGGCGTGGGCCGCTCGTCGGCGTCCACATGCACCTCCGTGAGGTAGGCCACGTTGATCTGCTTGCGCTCGCCGGTCTGGATGTCCTCCACGTAGGAGTCCACGCGCACCTCGAGCGAGGTCCTGCCCACGTACGTGACGTAGGCGTCCACGATCACGACCTCGTTGAGGTAGGCCGGGTTCTGGAATACCAGGCTGTCAACGCACGCCGTCGTGACGGAGCCGCCGCAGTGCCTGCGCGACGCGATGCCCGCCGCCTCGTCTATCCACTCCATCAGCCTGCCGCCAAACAGGCGGTTCTCGCCGTTCATGTCCCCGTGGACGACCGTGTGCGTGGTCTCCGTGCGGGACTGGTCCACGGTCTTGAGGGGCCTCGTGTCGCTTGGCGTGCCGATGGACCTCTTGAGCTGGTCAAGGTCCTTGTCTGTCATGTCAACCCTTCCGCGGGAGAAGGCCTCCCGTCTGCTAGTGTTAGTGCAAACATAGCAGATGGGAGGCCAGGTGTGGAAGACGGGTTCTTCTTGCGTGCATATGACGTGGTGAGGCAGGTGCCGGCCGGGCGCGTGGCAACGTACGGCCAGGTGGCCGCCGCCATGGGCGAGCCCCGCAAGGCGCGCTACGTTGGCTTTGCCTTGCACTCGAGCCCGGGGGTGGCAGGCGGCGTGCCCTGCCACCGCATCGTCTTCGCAGATGGGTCGCTTGCGCCAGGCTTCGCGTTTGGCGGCCCCGGCGAGCAGCGTCGCATGCTCGAGGCCGAGGGGGTCGGGTTTCTCCCCAACGGCAAGGTCGACATGCGGCGCTACAAGTGGGAGGCGCTGTAGGCGGGGCAGGCGTCCGCGCGGCTACACGTTCTTGGTGGCCACGACGTCCACGCCCGTGCCGCAGACGTCTGCCAGGACCACGTCGCCAATGTGGACGGGTGCCGTGGTGCGGACGCCCGCGAGTGCGCGGACGACGTCGAGCACCTTGGACTTGGGGACGTCCGCGGCGGTCTTGACGGACACCATGCGGGCGACGGGCGAGCCCTCCACGGGCACCACCGTCGTGACGGTGCGCGTGGGGTTGGTGACCTCCTTGCGGGCGTACTCGTCGCCGCGGCGGCAGCCGTTGCCCGTGACGGAGACGACCTCCGTCCCCTCGAGCTCGACGGTTATCTGGCAGCCCTTGGGGCAGCGTATGCAGGTGAGGTGTTGCGTGGACATGGCTACTCCTCCTCCAGAAGCAGGCGGATCTCGTCGGCAGGGGCGATGCCCGCGAGTTCCTCGCGCCTGAGCGTGAGCTCCTGCATCTCGCCGGGGGCCAGGATTTGCTTGCGACGGTGCTGCACGCGGCGGTCGCCCACGTAGAGCGAAACGTAGCGGTTCTGGTAGACGGCCCCCACCCTGAAGCGCAGGGTGATCTTCTCGTCCATGTTGGCGGGCGAGACAAACGCGGGCACGCTGTAGCGGATGCCTCCGGCGACCCTGACCGGCACGAGGTCGGAGGCCCCGCGGCCGGCGCCCTCGGCCAGCTGGCGCACGTAGCGGGCGGCCGAGGCCCCGGCGTGGGCGGACTCCTCGCTCACGTAGTCAACCAGGTCGTGCACGTGGAGCACGTTGCCGCACGCGAAGACGCCCGGCACGCTCGTCATGAGCGAGTCGTCCACAAAGGCGCCGCGCGTGATCGGGTTGATGCGCACGCCCGCCTGGCGGCTGAGCTCGTTTTCCGGAAGCAGGCCCACGGAGAGCAGCAGCGTGTCGCAGGGGTAGCGGACCTCCGTCCCGGGGATGGGCTTGAGGTGCTCGTCCACCTGGGCGATGGTGACGGCCTCCACGCGCTTGGTTCCCTCCACGTTCACGACGGTGTGCGAGAGCAGAAGCGGTATGCCAAAGTCATCCAGGCACTGCACGATGTTGCGCTTGAGGCCACCGGAGTACGGCATGAGCTCCGCCACGCAGGCCACGTGCGCGCCCTCGAGCGTGAGGCGGCGCGCCATGATGAGGCCGATGTCGCCGGAGCCGAGGATGACCACCTCGCGGCCGGGCATGAGGCCGTCGATGTTGACGAGGCGCTGCGCGGTGCCGGCCGTGTAGACGCCGGCGGGGCGCGTGCCGCAGATGTCGAGCGCGCCGCGCGGGCACTCGCGGCAGCCCATCGCGAGGACGACGGCCTTGGCGCGGATGCGGAAGACGCCGCGCTCGGCGCTCACGGCCGTGACCGTGAGGTCGTCCGCTATGTCGAGCACCGTGGTGCGGAGCATGTGCTCGATCTGGCGCTCGCGCGCCTGGCTGATGTAGCGCGCGGCGTACTCCGGCCCCGTGAGCTCCTCCTTGAAGGCGTGGAGGCCAAAGCCGTTGTGGATGCACTGGTTGAGGATGCCGCCCAGCTGGGGCTCGCGCTCCAGCACGAGGACGGACTCGCAGCCCGCGTCGCGCGCGGATATGGCGGCCGCGAGTCCCGCGGAGCCGCCGCCCACGACCACGATGTCGCGCTCGAGCGTCTGGATGGTTGCTGTGCTAGGCATTGCGCTCACCCCCGCGGGAGTCGTCCTTCTCGTCCGAGGCGGTGGCGAGGCCCTGCTTGTCCGGACCCACGACCATGCGAGAGCCGGGCCCGCTCTTGGTCACGTGCGCGAGGTCGATGCTGGCGACCTCCTCGGATATGATCTCCATGATGCGCGGCGTGCAGAAGCCCGCCTGGCAGCGCCCCATGCAGGCGCCCGTGCGGTGCTTGACGCCGTCGAGCGAGCGGGCGCCCGGCACGCGGCGGCAGGCGTCGCGGATCTGCGCCTCGCTCACGCGGCAGCAGCGGCAGACGATGGTGCCGTAGGCCGGGTCCTCCTGGATGAGCCGCTGCCAGTCCTCGGGGTCGATGTCGCGCAGGTTGGGGATGCCGCGGCGCGTGGGGACAAAGCCCTCGTTGGGCGAGAGGCCCAGGATGCCGTTGACGATGCGCGCGACCATGCGCCCGATGGCCGGGCTCGCGCTGAGGCCGGGGCTCTCGATGCCGGCGCAGTCCACGAAGCCGGGGGCGTCCTCGACCTCGCCGATGATGAACTCCTGGCCGGGCTGGTGCGCGCGCAGGCCGCTGAACGAGGTGATGGTCTCCCTGAAGGGGATGTCGCGCACCGTGAGGGCGGATTTGCGGCGCACCTCGGCCAGGCCGTCTGGCGTGGTCTGGGTGCCGGACTTGTCCGGGATGTCCTCGGCCGTGGGGCCGACCAGAAGGTTGCCGTGGATCGTGGGCGTCACGAGCACGCCCTTGCCCATCTTGGTGGGGAGCATGAACACCGTGTGGCGTACGTGGTCGCCGGCCGTGGTGTCAAGCAGCTCGTACTGGCCGCGGCGGGGCGTGATGGATATCCTGCTTGCGCTCACCATGTTGTGGAGCTCGTCGGCGTGCACGCCGGCGGCGTTCACCACCACGTGCGAGAGGAACGTGCCCTTGGGGGTCGTGACCTCCCACAGGGCCGGCTCCCCATCGCGCTTGCGGCGCCTGGCGCCCGTGACCGGTGCGTCGAAGCGGAACTCGACGCCGTTTGCGGCGGCGTTCTCCGCCAGGGCGTCCGTCAGCTCGAACGGGTCGCAGATGCCCGCCGTGGGCGCCCAGAGCGCCGCCACCGCGGCGTCGGATATGTTGGGCTCCATGCGGACGAGCTCTTCTCGCCCAACTATGCGCAGGTCATGCACGCCGTTGGCGTGCCCGCGCTCGAGCAGCGCCTGCAGCGCGGGCAGGTCGGCCTCGTTGGTGCACACCACGAGCGAGCCGATCTGCCTGAAGCCAAACTCGAGCTCGCGCGAGAGCTCTGGGAAGAGCGACGTGCCCTCCACGTTGAGCCTCGCCATGAGCGTGCCTGTCTGGGCGTCGAAGCCCGCGTGCACGATCGCCGAGTTCGCCTTGGAGGTGCCGGAGCACACGTCGTCCTCCGCCTCCAGCACAAGGAAGCGCCCGTCGAGCCGCGAGAACTCGCGGGCTATGGAGCACCCGCTCACGCCCGCGCCCACGACGAGCGCGTCATACACCGTTTCTGCCATGTCCTTCCCTCCCCGCAAGGGTCCGTCGCACGTGCGGCCGGAACCATCGTATGCCCTGCGGGTATGAAAGGCGCGCCCTCTCGTCTAGTGGGCGAACTGGCTCTGGTAGAGGTCGCTGTAGAAGCCGCCGGCTGCCAGGAGCTCGTCGTGCGTGCCCGTCTCGACGATGCGGCCGTCGCGCATGACCACGATGCAGTCCGCGTTGCGCACGGTCGAGAGGCGGTGCGCAACCACGAGCGAGGTGCGGCCCTCCATGATGCGGTCGAAGGCGTCCTGCACCTGGAGCTCCGTGCGCGTGTCGATGGAGCTCGTGGCCTCGTCCAGAAGGAGCACCACCGGGTCGCACATCATGACGCGGGCGATGCACAAGAGCTGCCGCTGGCCCTGGCTCAGGGCGCCGCCGCCCTCCCCCACCTTGGTCTGGTAGCCCTGGGGGAGCTGCATGATGAACTTGTGCGCGTGGGCGCGCTTGGCGGCGTCGATTACCTCGTCGTCCGTGGCGTCGGGACGGCCGTAGGCGATGTTGTCACGCACGGTGCCCTCGAAGAGCCACGTCTCCTGCAGCACCATGCCAAAGGCGGAGCGCAGGCTCTGGCGCGTGAGGGTGCGCGTGTCCCGCCCGTCCAGGCGGATGGTGCCCGAGTCAACGTCGTAGAAGCGAAGCAGCAGGTTGATGAGGGTGGTCTTGCCGCAGCCGGTGGGCCCCACGAGGGCGTAGCGCTTGCCCGCGGGGACCTTGAGGCAGATGTCCTGCAGCAGCGGGTGGTCCTTCGTGTACGAGAAGCACACGTGGTCCAGCTCGAGGCTGCCCCTGGGGTTGGCGAGCGCCTTCGCATCGGAGGGGTCGGGCTTCTCGTCCTGCGCATCGAGGAGCGCGAGGAGGCGGCGGGCGGAGGCGAAGGCGGTCTGCACCTGCGTGACCACGGCCGAGACCTCGTTGAACGGCTTCATGTACTGGTTGGCGTACGAGAGGAAGCTCTGCACCTGGCCCACGGTCATGGGCGAGGGCCAGCCCGTCACGACGCAGCAGCAGCCCGCCACGGCGACAGCCGCGTACGTGAGGTTGTTGACGAGGCGCGTGGAGGGGTTGGAGAGCGAGCTCACGAACTGCGCGTGCTCGCCCTTGACGTAGAGGCGCTGGTTGACCTCGACAAAGGCGGCGACCTCGGAGTCCGCGTGCGCGAAGGCGCTCACGAGCTTCTGGTTGCCGATGACCTCCTCGGCCAGGCCTCCGAGCTCGCCCTGGATGGACTGCTGCGCGCGGAACGACTCCGCGGAGCGCCTGGTGATGAGGCTCGCCGCCACGATGGAGAGCGGCGTGAGCACGATCACCACGAGCGCGACGGGGACGGAGATCGAGAACATGAAGACGATGGTCCCCACGATGGTGACGATGCCGTTGAAGAGCTGCGTGAGGCCCTGCAACAGACCATCGCCCACCTGGTCCACGTCGTTGATGACGCGCGAGAGCAGGTCGCCGTGGGGGTGCGAGTCCAGGAAGGAAAGCGGCAGGCTCTTGAACTTGGCGTACGCGTCGGTCCTGAGGTCGCGCGTCGTCTCGTACGTGAGGCGGTTGGTGCAGTAGCCCTGCGCCCACTGCGCGACGCCCGTGAGCACCACGACGACCGCGAGCCTCTGCAGCACGGGCACGAGCGCGGCAAAGTCGACCTTGCCGGCGCGCACCATGAGGTCGATGGCGTTGCCGATGAGGATGGGCACGTAGAGCGAGAGGAGCACGGCGACGGCCGCGCAGGCAAATGCCAGGACGAGAAGGGCGAGGTACGGCCTGGCGTAGGCCATGAGCCTCCTGAGGACCGTGCGGACGTCGTAGCCGCCCACGTCGAGGCCCTGGTTGGGGTCGGTTCCCGATCCGCGGTTGCCGCGGACGTTGGCGATGGTAGCGGCGGCGGACCCGCCGGCTGCGTAGGGGTTGGCCATTACGCGAGCACCTCCTTCTCGGAAAGCTGCGAGAGGCAGATCTCGCGGTAGAGGTTGCAGTCCTTGAGGAGCTCGCGGTGCGTGCCGAGGCCAGCCACGCACCCGTGGTCGAGCACGAGGATCTTGTCCGCGCCCATGACGGCGCTCACGCGCTGCGACACCACGACGCTGGTCGTCCTGTCCGCAATGCCCGCGAGCGCATGGCGCAGCCGCGCGTCCGTCGCGAAGTCGAGCGCGGAGGCGGAGTCGTCCAGCACGATGATGCGCGGGCTCCCGACGAGCGCACGCGCGATGGTGAGGCGCTGCCGCTGCCCGCCGCTGAAGTTGCGGCCGTCGGCCTCCACGGGCTCGTCGAGGCCCTGGGGCTTGGCGCGCACGAAGTCCTCCGCCTGGGCGAGCTCGAGCGCGCGCCAGAGCTCCGCGTCCGTGGCGGAGGCGTCGCGCCAGGCGAGGTTGGAGCGGATGGTGCCCGTGAGGAGCGAGGCGAGCTGCGGCACGACGGAGACGGTGTTCCGCAGCTGGTCGAGCGGGTACTCGCGCACGTCGCGCCCGAGCACCCGCACCGTGCCGGACGTGGGGTCGTACAGCCTGTCGAGCAGCTGCACGAGCGTGGACTTGCCCGAGCCCGTGCCGCCGATGATGCCGAGGGTCTGTCCCTCCTCGAGGGTGAGCGTCACGTCCGTGAGTGCGCTCGACTCGCCGCCGGCGTAGCTGAAGGTCACGCCCTCGAGCTGGAGGGCAGGCTCTTCTCCCCTGGCGGGAAGCGCGAGTTCGGCGTCGCTGCCGTCCGTGAGGGCGTCAGGGGTGTTCAGCACCTCCATGATGCGCTGGCTCGATGCGGCGCCGCGCGTGAAGACCACCACGAGGTTGGCCACGTAGCCCACGGCCAAGAGCGTCTGCGTCATGTAGTTGACGAAGGCCATGACCTCGCCCTGCGTGAGGTCGCCCACGTTGATGCGGATGGCGCCGCTCCACAGGATCGCGACGACGCCGAGGTTGAGCACGAGGAACGTCGCGGGGTTGAGGAGCGACGTGAGCTTGCCGGCGGAGATCGCCGTCTGGGCCTGGGCGCGAGCTGCCTCGCCAAAGCGGGTCTGCTCGTCGTCCTCGTGGCGGAAGGCGCGGATCACGCGCATGCCGGAGAGCGTCTCGCGCGCGAGGAGCGACACGCGGTCGAGCCTGACCTGCATCTGCCTGAAGTACGGCACGGCGTGGCTCATCACGAACCAGAACGCCAGGCCGATGAGCGGCGTGCACAGCAGGAAGATGCAGCCGAGGCGCAGGTCGATGAGGCAGGCGGCCACCATGGAGCCAACTGCCAAGAACGGCCAACGGATGAGCTGGCGGATGCCCAGGGCAACGGCAAGCTGCACCTGGTTGACGTCGTTGGTGAGGCGCGTCGTGAGCGAGGGCGTGCCAAAGCGGTCCACGTCGGCGGCGGAGAGGCCCATCACCTTGCGGAACAGGGCGTTTCGCACGTCCGTGCCCATGCCCTGCGACACGAGTGCCGCCATCTTCTGGCACACCAGCGTAAAGCAGTAGCCCACGCAGGCGAGAAGGACGAGGAGTCCGCCCAGGCGCACGACCAGGCCCGCGTCGTGCCCGGCGACGCCGCGGTCGATCATGCGCGCCACGATGACGGGGGTCATCAGGTCGAATATCACCTCGACCACCTTGGCCGACATGCCCAGCGCCACGCGCCCCCGGTACGGGCGCATGAAGCGAGAAAGAAGCTCGTGCAAGACCGAAAACCTCCTGTGGACGAGTGCCTAGTCTATCCCCAGCTTGTCCGAGAGCTCGATCCACTCGGTCTCGAGCTCGTCGAGCTCCGCCTCCGCTGCGTCCACGTCCTTCTGGGCGTCCATGAGCCCCTGGTAGTCCGATGCGTCGATCTGGGCCATCTTCGCGCGGAGCCGGTCCGGCTCGCCCTGCTTCTTCTGGAGCTTGCGCGATACGGCGTCGAAGCGCTTCTTGAGCTCGCGGCGCTCGGCGTTGGTGAGCCCGCCGGGCTGGGTGGCCTGCTTGGCAGTGCCGTCGCCTACGGTAGCGCCACCAGTGCCACCTGTCGAATTCTGGTTTTGTATGCTGGCATTCAACAAGCTTAGGTACTCGTCCACGCCGCCCGGCACGTGGCGCAGGTGTCCGCCGATCAGGGCGTACTGGTCGTCCGTCACGCGCTCCATGAGGTAGCGGTCGTGGCTCACCAGGATGAGCGTGCCTGGCCACGTGTCGAGCAAGTCCTCGAGGACGGCCAGCATGTCGGTGTCCAGGTCGTTTCCGGGCTCGTCCAGGATGAGGACGTTCGGTTCGCGGAGAAGGACGCAGAGTATCGACAGGCGCCGCCTCTGGCCGCCGGACAGGTCCTTGATGAACGTGGGGAACTCGCGGCGCTCGAAGCCGAGCCTCTCGAGCAGCTGTTCCGGTGTCTGGGGCTTGCCGTCCACCTCGTAGTACTTCTTGAACGTGGAGAGGAGCTCCTGCACGCGCCAGTCGTCCTTCTCGGCCAGCTGGTCGAGGTGCTGGGACAGTATGCCAAAGCGCACGGACTTGCCGATCTTCACGAAGCCTGAGCTGGGCAGCATGCGCCCGCTCATGACCTTGAGCAGCGTCGACTTGCCGGCGCCGTTCTCGCCCAGGATGCCCACGCGGTCGCCCGGCCCGATGAGCCAGTCGATCCCGTCGAGCACCTTGCGATCGCCGTAGCCGGCGCTCACGTTCTTCATCTCGATGACCTGCTTGCCCAGGCGGCTCACGGCAAGGCGCTTGAGCTCGGTCGTGTTCCTGAGGGGCGGGTCGTTGGCCAAAAGGGCCATCGCCGCGTCAATCCTGAACTTTGGCTTGCTCGTGCGCGCCTTGGCGCCGTGCGCGAGCCAGTTGAGCTCCTTGCGCAGCGTGTTCTGGCGGCGCTCCTCTGTGACGGCCGCCTGGCGCTGGCGCTCGACGCGCTGCTGGATGTAGGCGGAGTAGCCGCCCTCGAATGGCTCGATCACTCCGTCGTGGACCTCCCACATGTGCTCGCACACCTCGTCCAAGAACCAGCGGTCGTGCGTCACGACGAGAAGCGCGCCCTGCCCGGGCTGCCAGCGGTGCTTGAGGTGGTTGGCGAGCCACGTGATGGCGCCCATGTCCAGGTGGTTGGTGGGCTCGTCCATCAGAATCACGTCCCACGTGCCCACGAGCACGCGTGCGAGGTCGCAGCGCCGGCGCTGCCCGCCGGAGAGCTCCCCCACCTTGGCGTGCCAGTCGACGTCGCCCAGCAGCTCGTCCAGGATGGAGCGGACGCGCGGATCGGACGCCCACACGTACTCCGGCACGTCGCCCACGACGGCGCGCTCCACGGTGTCGTCGTCGTTCAGCGAGTCCTCCTGCGCGAGCATGCCCACGGCGATGCCGTTGCGGTAGGTAACGGAGCCGTCGTCCGGCTCGATGCGCCTGGCGATCAGCTCGAGCAGCGTCGACTTGCCGTCGCCGTTCTTGCCCACGATGCCGATGCGCTCGCCCTCGTTGATGCCGATGGTCTGGTCCTTCAGCACCTGCTTGCCGGGCCACTCCTGGCTCAGGTGCTCGCATCCGATGAGGATTCCCAAAGCTATGCCTCCACGCTTGCCGCGATGCCACGCAGCAGGCTGATCTCCTTCTTGTATCCCGCCAGGTCGTTGGGCGTCTCCAGGATCATGGGGAGCGTGCGCGTCCTGGGGTTGGTCACCACGGCGCGAAACGCGTCCAGTCCCAGCGTGCCCTCGCCGATCTTCTCGTGGCGGTCCTTGTGCGACCCGCAAGGGTTCTTCGAGTCGTTTACGTGCAGCGCCTTGAGGCGGTCGAGCCCGATCACGCGATCGAACTCGTCCAGCACGCCGTCGAGGTCGCCGGCCACGTCGTAGCCCGCGTCGTTCACGTGGCAGGTGTCGAGGCAGACGCCCATGTACGAGTCGAGCCGCACGCCATCGAGGATGCGTGCCAGCTCCTCGAAGCTCCGTCCGACCTCCGTGCCCTTGCCGGCCATGGTCTCGAGCAGCACCGTCGTGTGCTGCCCCTCGAAGAGCGCCTGGTTGAGCCCCTCGCAGATGAGCTCGATCCCGCGGTCGACCCCCTGCTTCACGTGGCTGCCCGGGTGGAAGTTGTAGTAGTTGCCCGGCAGCTCCTCCATGCGCCTGAGGTCGTCCGCCATGGCCGTGCGGGCAAACTCGACGGTTCGCTCCGTGGAGGAGCAGAGGTTCATGGTGTAGGGGGCGTGCGCCACAAGAGGGCCAAAGTCCTTCTCGCCCATAATGCGCCTGAGCTCCGCCACGTCGTCCGGGTCGAGCGGCTTGGCGTTGCCACCGCGCGGGTTGCGCGTGAAGAACGCGAAGGTGTTCGCGCCGATCTCCACGGCACGCCGGCCCATGGCGGCGTAGCCGTCCGACGTGGAGAGGTGGCAGCCGATGCAGATGTCCGCCATGCTACGTCCCCGCTTCCAGGAGCGCGCCGACGCGGTCCAGCAGCTCGGACGCCACGGACGCGAGCGGCAGCGTGTCCAGCTGCTCCACGTGGTCCGCGTACACGAAGGCGACGCGGTCCGTGTCGGAGCCAAACGTCGAGTCCGCCCGGCTCACGTCGTTGGCCACGATCATGTCGCAGCCCTTGCGCGCGAGCTTGGCCTGGGCGTTTGCCATGAGGTCGTGCGTCTCGGCGGCAAAGCCCACCACCTTGCGCGCGCCCTTGGCGGCCGAGAGCTCCGCCAGGATGTCCGCGGTCTCCACGAGCCTGATGCTGTCCAGGTGCTCGTGGGCCTTCTTGAGCTTGTGGTCGGCGGGCTCGGCGGGCGTGTAGTCGGCCACGGCCGCGGCGCATATGGCCACGTCCGCATCGTAGAAGGACGAGAGCGCCGCGTCGTGCATCTGCCATGCGCTCACGACGTCGACGCGGTCGACGCCCGCGGGCGTAGGGAGCTCGCAGGGTCCCGCGACGAGCGTCACCCTGGCGCCGCGGCGAGCCGCCTCGCGGGCGATCGCGAAGCCCATCTTGCCCGTGGAGGCGTTCGCGATGTAGCGCACGGGGTCGATCGCCTCGTGCGTGGGGCCGGCCGTCACGAGCACGTGCTTGCCGGTGAGGGGGCTCCCCTCAGTGGCGAGGCCCAGGAGCGCGAGCGCGCGGGACACGATGTCCTCCACGCTCGCGAGCTTGCCCTCGCCCACGTAGCCGCAGGCGAGCTCTCCGCTATCAGGCATCACGAACTCGACGCCGCGCGACAGGAGCGTCCTCACGTTCTGCTGGGTGGCCGGGTTTCTCCACATGTTGACGTTCATGGCGGGGGCCACGAGCACCGTGGAGTGGGCCGCCAGGAGCGTGGTGCTCGCCGCGTCGTCCGCGATGCCGAGCGCCATCTTCGCGACGAAGTTGCCCGTCGCGGGCACCACGAGCACGAGGTCCGCAAAGTCCGCGAGCTCGATGTGGGGGATGTCGGTCGAGGCGTTGCCGTAGAGCGAGGTCACGACCTCGTGGTGCGTGAGCGCGCGGAACGTCGCCTCGCCCACGAAGCGCGTCGCGTCCTCCGTCATGGTCACGCGGACGTCGCAGCCCGCCTTCTGCAGCCCGCGAAGGACCTCGCAGGCCTTGTACGCAGCGATGCCGCCGTTCACGACAAGGGTGACGTTGGGCATCAGTCGGCAACCTCCTGCGTCACGAGCAGGCGGTGGCAGTACGGGCACTCCGTGATGGCGTCGGCCTTCTTGAGGTCGCTAAAGAGGCTCGGCTGCAGCTTGACGCGGCAGATCGAGGGCACGTTGCCCTGCAGGCGCTCCACCGCGAGGCCGCCAAAGCGCTTGAACGCGGCGTCGTAGCGCCTGATCGTGTCGTCGTCCAGCGCGGCGAGCATCTGCTTTCGCTCCTCGTTCAGGCTCCTGGCGCGCGCCATGAGGTCGGCCGTGTCGCGCTTGAAGGCCTCCTCCTGGGCGGCGCGCTCCTCGTCGAGCTTGGCCTCCAGGCCGCGGGCGTTGGACTCGGCCTTGCCCAGGCGCTTGAGGGCCTCGACCTTCTGGCCGTGCTCGAACCCGATCTTCTCCATCTTCTTGGCAAGGTGGGTGAGCTGGGCCTCGATGTTGGAGGCCTGGCGGTAGTCGGCGTCCGGCGCCTGCGCCGTGGCCCTGACCTCGTCCGTCTTCTGCATCAGGTGCTCGTGCTCCTGCTCGCAGTCCGCAATCTCCATCTCGGTGTCCTTGCGCTGGCCCACGATCTTCGTGAGCTCGCCGGCGACCTTGTGCTTTGCCGCGTCGATGGCGGCGATCTTCTTCTGCTGCGGCATGGCCTTGAGCGTCTTGCTCAGGCGCATGAGCTCAAGGTCGATGTCCTGAAGGCGAAGCAGTGCCTCGTAGTCGTTCATGTCTACCTCCGGCCGAATTCCCACGGCCAATATTCCTATGTGCGCCCGTACTGCCGGGCGCCGCCGTCTAGCGTCCGCCGGACGCCACGATTTCCAGAAGCGCGTCGGCAAAGGCGTCGAGGTCCTTCTCGCCCACGCGCTCGTCGAACGATATCCTGAGCGAGCCCAGAGCGTCCCGGCGCGCGATGCCCATGGCCGAGAGCACGTGGCTGGGGTCGAGCGAGCCCGAGGAGCATGCCGAGCCGGCGGAGACCTCGAAGCCGCGCGCGTCGAGCTTGAGGATGAGCGTCTCGGAGTCGAGGGTCGGCACCATGACCGACACCATGCCCGGAAGCCTGTCCTCCCCCACGCTCGCGCTCACGGTCGGGAGGATCCCCGTGCCCTCGGCGCAGAGCCTGGCGTACAGCGCGTTGGCCCTGCCCTGGACGAGCGCCCTCAGTCGCGGGAGGTCGTCGCAGCAGTGGCGCACCGCTGCCGCGAAGGCGAGCGCCGCGCGGACGTCCTGCGTGCCGGGGCGCCTGCCCTGCTCCTGGCCGCCGCCAAAGGTCTGCGGCCTGAAGGGCGTACGCCCGCGGATGAGAAGGGCGCCGATGCCGACCGGGCCGCCGATCTTGTGCGCGGCGACGCTCACGGCGTCGACGTTGACGCAGTCGAGCGGGATGCGCCCGAAGGCCTGCACGGCGTCCGTGTGCATGAGGGCGCCGGCGGCGTGCGCCACGGCACCGATCTTCCCCACGGGCTGGACGACGCCCGTCTCGTTGTTGGCGCTCATGACGGACACCAGCGCGACGTCGGGACCCATGAGGGACTCGACGGCCTCCGCCGTGACGACGCCGTCGCGGTTGGGGCGGGCGAGGTCGACGTCGAAGCCGCGGTTGCGGAGCGCCGGCACCACGTCGAGCTCGGAGTCGTGCTCGATGGCGGACACGATGACGCGCGTCCTGGCGCGGTCGCGGTCGCGCGCGCCCTCGGCCAGCCCGTAGAGGGCGAGGTTGTTGGACTCCGTGCCGCCCGACGTGTACGCCACGTCAGCCGGCCTGAAGCCGCCGCCAACGGCCTTTGCGATCACGCGGCGGGTGGACTCGAGCTTGGCAGAGGCCATGCGCCCCAGCGTGTGCAGCGAGTTGGGGTTGGCGCCGGCGATCTGGGACGCCTCGTAGTCTCGCTCGGCGGCGAGCGCCTCCTCGCACATGGGTGCGGATGCCGCGTAGTCCAGGTACACGAACCTATCGCTCATATTCTCGCGCATCCCCCTATGCCCTCTTCGCGGTGCCGAGCGTCGCGTTGGTGCGAAGCGCCTCGATCGCGGCGGAGCGGTCCTCCGCCTTGAACACCTTGCTGCCCGCGACGAAGACGTTCGCGCCGGCCGCCGCCACCTCGGCCACGTTGTCGGGTCCGATGCCGCCGTCGACCTCGACGTCGGGGCTCACGCCGTGCTCGTGGCACAGCTTGCGGAGCGACCTGAGCTTGGCAAGCGAGGACGGGATGAAGCTCTGTCCGCCAAAGCCCGGGTTCACCGTCATGACCAGGACCATGTCCAGGTCCTCGATGATGCTGTCGAGAAGGGCGACCGGTGTGGCCGGGTTGAGCGCCACGCATGCCTTGGCGCCTGCCTCGTGAATCTGCGAGACGATGCGGTTGGCGTGCGTCTGAGCCTCGTAGTGGAACGTCACGATGTCCGCGCCGGCGTCCAGGTACCAGGGCACCTGCTCCTCGGGGTTGCTCACCATGAGGTGGACGTCGAGGGGAAGGTCCGTCGCCCTTCTCACCTGGCGCAGGATCTCCGTGCCAAAGCTCAGGTTGGGGACGAAGTGCCCGTCCATCACGTCGTAGTGGACGAGGTCCGCGCTCTTGATGCTCTGCAGCTCGTCGCCGAGCCGCGTGAAGTCGGCCGAGAGGACCGACGGTGCTATGAGGATGCTCTTGTCTGGCATGATGCCCTTCCCTCGTTACTCGACGCCGTCGAGCCCGTAGAACTCGACGTGGGGGTCCCTGTCGAGCAGGAGCCCGATGACGTCGTCCAGTTTCCTTCCTTCGTACAGGATCGCGTGAACCGCGTCCGTGAGCGGGGACTCGATGCCGCGCTCGTGAGCGAGCTCCCACGTGCTGAGTGCGGCGCGGGCGCCCTCCACCACCATGCCGGTGGCGGACTCGTACTCCTCGAGCGTCGTGCCCTTTGCGTACGCCTCGCCAAACGTGCGGTTGCGCGAGTGGCGCGAGGTGCACGTTGCCACGAGGTCGCCCATGCCGGCCAGGCCCATGCAGGTGAGGGGCCGTCCGCCCATGGCGTTGGCGATGCGGCTGATCTCGGCCAGGCCGCGCGTCATGAGCACGGCGAGGGCGTTGTCGCCCAGGCCGAGCCCCGCGGAGACGCCACAGGCGATGGCGACGACGTTCTTGACGGCCGCGCACACCTCCACGCCCACGAGGTCGTCCGAGCGGTACACGCGGAACGCCTGCGAGACGAAGGCCTGCTGGAAGTACGAGACGACGTCCTCGCGGCTGCCCGCGACCACGGCGGCGCTCAGCATGCCGCGGCTGATCTCCTCCGCGTGGTTGGGGCCGGACAGGGCCGCCACGCGCTCGGGCTCTCCGAGGACGTCTGCCGCGACGTCCGCCATGAGGAGGTGCGTCTTGGGCTCGATGCCCTTCGTGAGCACGACGATCGGGAGGTCCTTCGGCACGCTTGGCGCCAGCTCCTCGCAGATGCCGCGGAGGAAGCTCGAGGGGGTGGCCAGGACCATAGACTCGGCGCCATCGAGCACCTGCGCAAAATCGTGGCTCGCGCTGACGTTGCCAGGCAGGACGTAGTCCTTGAGCTGACGGGGGTTGCGATGGTCGGAGTTGATGGAATCCGCCACGCGGGGCGAGTGCGCCCAGATGCGCACCTCGTCCGCGTGGGGCGAGAGGAGCCCGCTGGCCGCGGTTCCCCACGAGCCCGAGCCGATGACCGCGATCTTTCCTGCCATGCTACTTGCGGCCCCCTTCGCTCCCCTGCTTGTGCACCGTGAACTTGCGCTCCGTCCCGTTGGCGAGCTTCACGATGTTCTTCCTGTGCGCGAAGGCGACCACCACCGTCACGACGAGGATTGGGATGAGCCTGACGCCACGGATTCCCAGCGCGAACGAGATGATTGGCAGCGCGATGTCCGCGGAGACCGACCCGAGCGAGACGTAGTGCGAGGGAATCACGAGGACCAGGAACACGAGCAGCATGAGGAGTGCGACGGGCCAGTACAGGCCGAGCGCGGCGCCAAAGCCCACGCTGATGCCCTTGCCGCCGTGGAAGCCCAGGTACGGCGAGTACACGTGCCCGAGCACGCAGCTCATGTACAGGAGCGTGGCCACCCAGCCGTACGACCCGAGCGGGCTCGTGGCCCCAAAGTCTCCACCGAACGCCACGTTGGCGACGACCAGCCTGCACAGCAGCATGGCCACGAGGCCCTTGCCCGCGTCGCACAGGAACGTGAGCGCCGCCGCGCCCGCACCCGCGGATCGTGCGACGTTCGTCATCCCGATGTTGCCGGACCCGACGGTTCGCACGTCCACGTGCTCCTTGGAGTGCTTGGCGATGATGAGGCCGGAGGGGATCCCGCAGACGAGAAAAGCGGCAAGCATGCACGCGATAGTTGAAATGGCGATGACCGACATTGCCTAGACGTCCTTCCTCCTGAACCTGAGCCTCACGGGGGTGCCCTCGAGGTCGAAGGTCTCCCTCAGGCGGTTCTCGAGGAACCGCTCGTAGTTGTCGTCCACGAGGTCGGGGGCGTTGCAGAAGAAGGTGAAGACGGGTGGCTCCGAGCCGGTCTGCGTGCCGTAGTGGACCTTGAGCCTGCGGTTCTTGTACGTGACGGTGTGGCCGCTCTCGCGGATGGCCGTCACGAGCCTGTTCAGCTCGGACGTCTTGACCTGGCGACGGTGGTTCTGGGCCGCCTTGACGGCGGCCGCGAGCGCCTTGTCCGTCGCGCGGCCCGTGAGCGCGGACACGTTGACGCTGGGCGCCCAGCGGCAGAACGTCATGCGCTGGTCCAGGCTCTGGACCACGGCGTCGCGCTTCTCGTCCGTGTCGATGAGGTCCCACTTGTTGAGGACGATCACGAGGGCGCAGCCGCGGTCGATGGCCATGCCCGCGAGCTTCTGGTCCTGCTCCGTCACGCCGACGCTCGCGTCGACCACGAGCAGGCAGACGTCGGCCTTGTCCATGGCCTGGAGGCCCCTCACGAGGCTGTAGTACTCCACGTCCTCGTGGACCTGGGTCTTCTTGCGCATGCCTGCCGTGTCGACCAGGCGGATGCGGTTGCCCTTCCAGTCGATGTGGATGTCGACGGCGTCGCGGGTGGTGCCGGCGATGTCGCTCACGATGGAGCGGTTGCGCTTGGCGAGGCGGTTCGTGAGCGAGGACTTGCCCACGTTGGGCCTGCCGATGATGGCCACGTTCAGGACGCCCTCGTCCCTCTCCTCCGGCTCGTCGTCATCCTCGGGCGGGAGCGCGGCGACCACGTCGTCCAAAAGGTCTCCCGTGCCGTGGCCGTGGCCGGCGGATATGCCGCGCGGCTCGCCGACGCCGAGAGAGTAGTAGTCCCAGGCGTTCAGGTCCTGGTTGGGGTCGTCGAGCTTGTTGACGCAGAGGAACACGGGCTTGCCGGAGCGGCGGACCACGCGCGCGACCTCCTCGTCCTCGTCCGTGACGCCCACGGTGCCGTCGACCACGAACACGATGACGTCGGCCTCGTCGCACGCGGCGAGCGCCTGCTCGCGGATGCGGGGCGCGAAGACGTCCTTGCTCTTGATGGACTCGATGCCGCCCGTGTCGATGAGCGTGAACTCGCGACCGTTCCAGTCGCAGTCGTGGTACGAGCGGTCGCGCGTGACGCCGCGAGACTCGTGTACGATGGCGTCACGATTGACGGCCAGGCGGTTGACCAGCGTGGACTTGCCCACGTTGGGCCTGCCGACAACGGCGACGATTGGCTTAGACATATCACTCCTTGCTGTTGGTGCACTGTTATGCCCAGTCTACCATTCGCGCGGCGGGGCTATTCTGTTGGGAACGTCCCACACCAACTGTGCGGAACCGTGGCGCATGGCGCACCGCGTACGGGCGAGAAGGGCGCTACGCCATGGTCGCGCCGGAAAGCTCGCGGATGCGGGCGCACACCTCGTCTATCTGCTCCTGCGGGGTCGAGGCACCGGCCGTGACGCCGATGGTGTCCGCGCCGTCGAACCAGCCTGCCTCGAGCTCGTCAGCCTGCTCCACGTGGTGCGTCTGCGAGCAGGATGCCGAGCAGATCTTGGCGAGGCGCCTTGTGTTGGCGGACATGCGCCCGCCGATCACGACCATGACGTCGGATTTTGCCGCGAGCTCCGCCGCGGCGGCCTGGCGTGCTGAGGTGGCCTCGCAGATGGTGTCGATTACGCGGACCTCATCCGTCCTGCCGATGAGGTTTGATACTAGCTCCCTCAGGCGCGCGCGGGACTGCGTGGTCTGCACCACGACGCCCACCTTGTGCGCGAGCCTGAGGCCGAGCACGTCCTCGGGCGCCTGCACGACGGTGGCGCCGGGCGCGTGGCCCAAGGTGCCCGTGACCTCGGGATGGCCCTCCTCGCCAAAGACGAGGACCTGGTAGCCCTCGCGTGTGAGGCGCTCCGCGGCCTGGTGCGCGCGGATGACGAAGGGGCAGGTGGCGTCGAGCACCGTGTCCGCGCTGGCGCGGGCGCGCTCCTCCTCCTCGGGGGTGACGCCGTGCGTGCGCAGGACGAGCGTGCCGCCCTCGAACTGGTCGGGCTCCTCCGCCACGGTGACGCCGGACTTGGCCAGCGACTCCACGACGGTCGGGTTGTGGATGAGCGGGCCGAGCGTGTGAATGGGTCCGTCTGCCTTGGCGGCGGCCTCTCGCACGAGGTCGAGCGCACGGTTCACGCCATAGCAGGCGCCCGCCTCGCGGGCCACGACGATGGTCGGCGTGTTCTTCTCCCCCACGGGGTCCTCCTGACTCTTCTGCTCCTACTTCTTGTTGGGATGCTCCTGGCGGAGTTCGTCGCGCAGGGCGTACACGCGCTCCATGGCGACCTCCTCCATGCGCTGGGCCTGCTGCTTCCTGCCCTTGACGCCAAGGTCCGAGAACTCGATGCAGTCTCCGGCCTTGCAGAACACGCGGCCGAAGCGCTTCCAGTGCGTGCCCCTGGGCGTGATGTCGCGCGCGCCCACGATGGCCATGGGCTGCACGGGGGCCTTGGCCATCTGCGCCATGAGCGAGAAGCCGCCATGAATGGTGACCGGCTGGTCGTCACTCTTGATGCGGGTGCCCTCCGGGAAGATGAGCACGACCTCGCCGCGTTTGAGCGCGGCCTGCGCGCGACGGACCGCCTTGAGGTCGGCCGTGCCGCGCTTGATGGGGATGGTTCCCGCGCGCGAGAAGACCCACGACACGAACGTGTTGGTGTAGAACTCGCTCTTGGCGATGGCGCGGACGCGCTTGCCGTGGTAGTAGAGCGAGCAGATGACGATGACGGGGTCGAGCATCGACGTGTGGTTCATGACCACCACGCGGCCGCGGTCGTCATCCCAGAGCTTGCGGGCATCCTCGATCTTCCACGGCCACAGCACCTTGGTGACGAAGGTGACGATGGCCGCAGCAACCGCGTAGAGGGCGCGCGCCGGAAGCGGGAACTCGCGCATGCCGTGGTCGTAGTAGTCGTCAAACGTGTTGCCGGCAAACGCGCGCATCTTGCCGGGCTTGTTCTTCTCGCCCGTTGCGCCCTTGGGAGCAGGCTTCTTAGCTGGGGCCGCCTCCTGCGCCTTGGCGGCCGCGGGAGCCTCCGGCTCTGCCGGGACGGGCGCCTGGGACTTTGAGCGGGCCTCGTCCATGAGGTCCACGATCTTCTGGACCACCTCGTCGGGCGCGAGGCCGGAGTTATCGATCAGGTGCGCGTCCGCGGCGGGCTTCAGCGGGGACTCCTTGCGCGAGGAGTCGAGCTTGTCGCGGCGCACCAGGTCGCGCAGGATCTGTTGCTCCTCGGCCGCGTCAGCCTTGGCGCTCGCGTCCTGGCCGGCGTCCCCGCCCTCGCGCTGCACCGCGCGGCGGTGGGCACGGGCGGCGGCGTCCGCCGTCAGGAAGACCTTCACCTCTGCGTTGGGGAAGACGACGGTGCCGATGTCGCGACCCTCTGCCACGACGTCGCCCGTGTAGCCGAGCTCCCTCTGGCGCTCGACCATGGCGTGCCTCACGCGCGGGTAGGCCGCCACGACGGAGACGTTCCTGTCCACCTCCGGAGTTCGGATCTGGTGCGTGACCTCCTGGCCGTCGATGAGCACGGTCTGGCCCTCGGCGGAGCGGCCAAAGTCGATGCGCGCTGCCTCGGCCACCTTGGAGACGGCCTCCTCGTCGTTCACGTCGATCCCGTCCGCGAGGCACTTGTACGTGACCGAGCGGTACATCGCGCCCGTGTCCAGGAACTTGAGGTTGCACCTCTTGGCAATGGCGTGAGCGGTCGTGGACTTGCCGGACCCGGCCGGCCCGTCGATGGCGACTATCATTTGTCCTCGCTTCCCGAGATGTTCTGGGTGGTGTCGATTCCTATGAGACTTGGGTCCTTGGCGCGGCGGGCGACCTCCTCCGGCGCGAGCGCGAGCGCCGCGAGCGAGAAGTGCCCGTCCCCGTACGTGAGGACCTGCGAGCTCACGTTGGGGAGCGTCACGTGCCAGAACGTGCTGAGTGGCGTGCCGAACACGGCACCCAGGATGGCGCGGGACATGCCGCCGTGGCTGATGCAGGCCGTGCGCCCCTCGAGCGGAGCGAGGTCGTCCAGCACGGTACGTGCGCGGGCGAGAAGGTCCTCGAAGCTTTCCGCACCCGGTGCGGCGATGGAATGGCCATCCTGGTCCAGGGGCCAGGGGAAGTCGTATCCCATGCGGTGCACCTCGTCCATGTGCAGTCCCTGCACGCTGCCGAAGTTGATCTCCGCGAGGTTCTGGTGCACCTCGCACGGCACGCCGAGCGCGAAGGCGGCCTCCTCCGCGATGGAGCGGCAGCGCGAGAGCGGCGAGCACCAGATGCGGTCCGGCTTCCAGGCCACGACGGCCTTGATGGCGCGGCGCATCTGCTCCTCTCCCCTGGGCGTGAGGTCGACGTCGATCCTGCCGGAAAGGACGCCGGCCATGTTCTCGCGCGTCTCCGGATGGCGCATGAGCAAAATCCTGTGGCTGGGCATCAGCCCACCTCCCGTTTTGTGTTGTTGCGCGGCGCCTGCGACTCCACGGCCGAGCGCTCCTGGGCCGTGAGCGGGCGCCACTGGCCCGGCATGAGGCCGCTGAGCCTGAGCGGGCCAAACTCGTCCCGGTGCAGGCGCACGACCTCGTGACCGATGGAGCGGAGCATCTTCTTTACCTGGTGCTTCCTACCCTCGTGGATGCTGAGCGAGACCACCGCGTGGTTGTAGGGCACGCCCTCCGGCGCCACGGGCAGCGCTGCCGGGTCATCCGCCGCGAGCAGCTGTGCCTTGGCGGGGGCCGCCACGCCGTCGGGCATCCTCACGCCGTCGCGCAGCATCTGCAGCTGGTGGCGGCTCGGCACGCCCCTCACGAGCGCCACGTAGTGCTTCCACACGTGGCTCGAGGGGTGGAGCATGGCGTTTGCCACGTCGCCGTTGGTCGTGAAGAGGAGAAGACCGGTCGTGTCCGTGTCGAGGCGTCCCACGGGGAAGAGCCCCGGGTATCGGTCGGTCGGCACGAGCGAGGCGACGCACGGGCGGCCCTGCGGGTCGCTCATGGTCGTGACGTAGCCCGCGGGCTTGTAGAGCATCACGTAGGCGTGCTCGTCCGCGAGGTGGCACTCCACGCCGTCCACGGTCACGACGTCGCGGTCCGGCACGACCTTGCTGCCAAGCTCGGTCACGACCTGGCCGTTTACGCGCACGCGTCCGGCCGTCATGAGGTTCTCGGACCCGCGGCGGCTCGCGACGCCGGCGCGTGCCAGGAAGCGCTGCAGGCGCATGGTGTACTCGATGTCGCGGTCGCCATCGGCTGGCGTCTGGCCCATCAGCCGTCCACCTCCTGCGAGCCGTCATCCTGGGCATCAGGCTGCGGCGATGGGGGCTCGTCCTTCTCGCCCATAGCGTTGACAGCGGGCGCGTCGAGGTCCTCGTCCGCGTAGTCGTCGCCCATGAGCTCCTGCTCCTCGTCGATGTCGTCCGCGGCCTCCTCGAGCGTGGAGGATATGGCGCGGCCGGACAGGCGCTCGCGGATGAAGCGCTTGGACTCCTCGTCGGGCGCGAAGTCCTCGAGCGGCGGGAGCTCCTTGAGCGACTTGAGGCCGAAGGTCTCCAGGAAGCGCGGCGTGGTGCCAAAGAGCGTGGCCCTGCTGCGGTCGCGCTCGTGGCCCATCTCGCGCACGAGGCCCTTCTCCTTGAGGGATGCGATCACGCCGTCGGAGTTGACGCCGCGCACGGCCTTGACGCCCTCGCGCGTGACCGGCTGGTGGTAGGCAATCACGGCAAGGGTCTCGAGCGCGGCCTGGGAGAGCTTGCGCGTGTCCCACGAGAGCACGTAGCGTTCGACGACGTCGTGGTAGGCGGGGTGCGTGAAGAGCCGCCAGCCGCCGGCGACCTCGCGCAGCTGGAAGCCGCGGTTGGCGTCGGAGTACTCCGCCGAGAGCTCCGCCAGGGCGGACGCGGCCTCGCTCGGCTCCACGCCCAGGATGCTGGAGAGGTCCGTCGCTGGCACGGCGTCGGTCGACACGAGCAGCAGCGCCTCGATCGCTCCCTTGAGCGAGTCGTGGTCAAGGTGTTCGAGTTCCTGCATCAGATTCCCTCCTCGATGCTCGTGAGGTCCGATTCGTCCAGCTCGAAGGGCTTGGCGCCCTCCACGCGCGCGACGTCTATCTCCTCGAAGTTGCGCTCCTGCGACAGCACGACGGAGCCGCGCTTCTCGAGCTCGAGGATCGCCAGAAACGTCGCGACGACGTTCTCGTTCCTCAGGTCGCCGTCGAGCAGCTCCGAGAAGCTCACGAGCGGCTTGTTGCGCGTCACCCGGTCAACGGCGGCAACCGTGAGCGCGATGGGCATGCGCTTGGGCGCCACGTGCTCCGCCTCGAGGAGGAACCCCTGGCGGCGGCTGTCGAGGTCCGCACAGATGACGGCCAGCGAGCGCAGCGTGATGCCCTCGAGGTAGTCGGGCATGAGGCCCATGAACTCGGGGTCGGGCCCGGCGGTCCTGGGCTCCATGAGGCTCTCGGCCTCCATGCGGCTCGCGAGCGCGGCCGCAGCGTTCCTGAACTGCTTGTACGCGATGAGCCTTGCGATGAGGACCTCGCGCGCCTCGTCGGGCGAGAGGTTCGCGAGGTCGTCCTCGTCCTCATCCTCGGGCTGCGCCTTGGGGCGGGCCGCGTCTTGCGGCACGAGCGAGGCGGCCTTCATGTCGAGGAGTGTTGACGCCACCAGCACGAAGTCGCTCGCCACGTCGAGGTCGAGCTCGCCCATGGCCTGCACCTCGTGCAGGTACTGGTCCGCCACTTCGGCTATCGATATAGACCCGATGGCCAGCTTCTGACGGCTCACCAGCTGCAGAAGCAGGTCGAACGGACCCGAGTACGCCTGTGTCTTAACGTTGTACGACAACTATGCCCCCAGGAGCGCCGTCGTCAGGTTCCCCGCCGTCGCGTTGAGGTAGATGCCCAGCGGGTCGAACCCCAGGACGGAGGGAAGCACGTACATGACCACAAGAAGTATAGGCATCGCATACTGCTGGATCTTGTAGTAGTTCATCTTCGCCTGGCCGTGCAGGAGCGGCATCACGATCTTGGAGCCGTCGAGCGGCGGCAGCGGGATGAGGTTGAAGAACATGAGCGTCATGTTCACGTACACGTAGATGCTCAGCGCCTGGAGCACCCAGTACATGGCGTCGGCCTGCCCCGACCAGAACCCGTAGCACGCCCGGAAGGCGAGCGCGCCCACGCAGCCCTGCAGGAGGTTGGACGCGGGACCCGCCAGTGCCACCAACACCTCGTCCCTGCGGGGGTGCCGCAGGTTGTAGGGGTTGTAGGGCACGGGTTTGGCAAAGGCGAACACCGGACCGCCCAGCCACGCCATGAGCAGGGGGAGCAGGACGGAGCCCACCGGGTCGAGGTGCGCGAGCGGGTTGAGGGTGAGCCTCCCCGCCTGCTTGGCCGTGGGGTCGCCCAGCTTGTAGGCAACCCAGCCGTGCGCCACCTCGTGCACGATGGCCGAGAACATGACGAGGGCGACGGAGCCCACGATCATGAAGATTCGCTGGTTGGAGAGCATGCACTTCTCCTATCGGTCTCGAAGCTCCCGCGCCTTGCGCGAAAGGAGCCAGTCGACAATAAAGAACGCGACGGCCACCGCCACAAAGTCGCCGCGCAGGACGCCGCCAAACGGCGTCTGGTACACGAGCGAGCCAGAAAGCCCGTCGGGGATCCACGATGCGACCGTGCTCGTGATCTCCACAAGGCGTATGCGCAGCGGGCCGATGTTGAACGCGTTGGCCACCACGAGGGCCGCAAGCGCGATGGCGCACAGGCGGAGCACCACCGCGATGAGCTTGAGCAGCCATGCCGCCCCCGCGCCGCCGCGACGCACCGGCTCGCGCTGCGCCGCCTGCGCGTTGGGCGAGAAGGGCTGCTGCGCCGGGCTCTCGACGGGTGCCACGTTGGGGCGGTAGGCCTGCTGCTGCGGTGCGCGGCGCATGGTCTGCGTCACGGGCACGTCGGACGCGGCCTGGGACTGCTGGCGCGCGGGGGGCACGGGCTGGTACTCGGCCGTGTCACCGGACACCACGCGGGTCTCCTGCGGGCTCACGACCCTCGTCGCCTCCTCGTCGGCGGCATTCCAGTCCCTGGGGGCGTGCTTAGGCATTCAGGCTCTCCTCGATCTTCTCCGTGAGCTCAAGCCACTCCTCCTCGAGTTGCGGGATCCTCTTGGAGAGGGCGTTGTACTCCTTCATGCACTTGTCAAAGCGCTCGGAGTCGTTGTAGAGCTCCTCGTCGGCCATCTGCGCCACGAGCTCCTTGTAGCGGTCCTGCGCGTGCTTGAGCTCCGCCTCGATCTGCTTCAGACGCTTCTTCTCGGCGCGGACGGCCTTGTTGGCGGCGTTTCTGGCCTCGGCCTCGGCGCGGCGCTGCTCCTTGGTCTTGACGTTCCTACCAGTGCCCTGCTGCTGCTTGGCAGCGGGAGTCGCGGTCGCGGGGACGTTCTTCTCGCCCGCGGCCTCCGTTGGTGACGCCTCGCCCTCGAGCTCCGCGCGCTTGTAGAGGTAGTAGTCGTAGTCGCCGTCGTACAGCGTGACCTTGTGGTCGCGCACGTCAACCACCTTGTTGGCCACCGCGCGCACCAGGTGCTCGTCGTGGCTGATCAGCACGATCGTGCCCGGGAAGTTGACGAGTGCCTCCTCCAGCACGTCGACGGAGTCGATGTCCAGGTGGTTGGTCGGCTCGTCCAGGCACAGCAGCGGGTCGGGCGCCACGAGCATGCGGGCCAGGGCAAGGCGCGCCCGCTCGCCGCCGGAAAGGACGCCGACCTTCTTGTCCACGTCGTCGCCGTGGAAGAGGAAGGCGCCCAGCAGCTTGCGCTCCTGCGAGGTGGTCCAGCCCGGCGCGGCCTCGTCCATCTCCTGCAGGACGGTATAGGACTCCTTCAGGGTCTCCAGCTGGTGCTGCGCGTAGTACGAGACGGTCACGTTCTGGCCCAGCTTGACGCTGCCCGCCGTGGGGGCCTCGTGCCCGTTGATGAGCTTCATGAGCGTGGACTTGCCGGCGCCGTTGGGGCCGACCAGCGCCACGTGGTCGCCGCGGTAGAGCTTGAGGTTGACGTCATCGTACACGTCATTGTCCTCGTAGTGCTTCGCCACACCCTCCAGGCTCACGACCTCGTCGCCGGTGCGCGGCGGGTCCGGGAACCTGAAGTGCACCTTCTTGGAGGACTCGGGCAGGACCACCAGCTCCTCGCGCACCTTCTCGAGCTTCTTGATACGCTCCTGCACCTGCTTGGCCTTGGTCGGCTTGTAGCGGAACCTCTCGATGAAGACCTCCATGTGCTGGATGTCCCGCTCCTGCGCCGCGCGCTTGGCGCGAAGCTGCTCAAGGTTGTCCTCGCGCTGCTTGAGGTAGCTCGAGTAGTTGCCCGTGTAGGTCATGAGCCGCTTGTTCTCGAGCGCGGCAACGTGGCTCACGCACGCGTCCATGAAGGCGCGGTCGTGGCTCACCAGCAGCACGGCGCCGTCGTAGGCACTAAGGAAGCTCTCCAGCCACTTGACGCTCTCGAGGTCCAGGTGGTTGGTCGGCTCGTCCAGGAGGAGAAGGTCGGGGTGCCTCAGCAGGAGCTTCGACAGGGCTATGCGCATCTGCCAGCCGCCGCTGAACTCCTTGGCCGGCTTGTCGAAGTCCTCAACGGGGAACCCCAGGCCGCCCAGGATCTGCCTGGCGCGCGCGTCGAGCTCGTAGCCGCCCAGCCGCTCGTAGCGGTCCTGCGCGGCGCCGTACTTCTCCAGCAGGGCGTACTGCTCGTCGCCCTCCGGCATCACGGAGATCTGGTGCTCCATGTCCTTTATCTTGCGCTCCAGGGTCTTGATCTCCTTGGCGGAGTCAATCACCTCTTCAAGCGCGCTCTTCTCGCCCGCGAGCTTCGTCTCCTGCTCGAGGTAACCCACGGTCGTGTCCTTGGCAAAGCTCACGGTGCCCTCGTCGGGCTCCTCCTGCCCCATCAGGATCTTGAGGAGCGTGGTCTTGCCCGCGCCGTTGGGCCCCACAAGGCCCCAGCGCTCCCCCGCGTTGAGCTGCAACGTTGCGGCCGTGTACAGGACACGGCCGCCAAATGACTTCGTTATCTTGTCCGCTAGTGCTATCAAGTGCTGTCCGTTCCTACGTGGCCGGGGCCGTCCCGACCGGGCTTTACCCCACTGAGTATACGCGGACGCGCCCGTGCGCCCGCATCGGCGCGGGTCCGCACACAAAAAAGGACCCCGCGCGGGGGTCCCGGATGCTTGGTGGGCCCAGAGAGATTCGAACTCCCAACCCAGGGATTATGAGTCCCCTGCGCTAACCGTTGCGCCATGGGCCCCTAACGAGAAGGGCGGCGACCTAAGCCGCCGCCCCCTT
>QOUO01000003.1:35878-103573 GCA_003862195.1 Coriobacteriaceae bacterium
AAAGGCCGAACGGAAACCGTCCGGCCTGCAATCTCTTATGGTGGGCGATGCTGGATTTGAACCAGCGACCCCTTCCGTGTGAAGGAAGTGCTCTACCCCTGAGCTAATCGCCCCTCAGTGCGGTAGCTATAGTAACAGAACATTCGCCCCTGTAAAGCCGAGAAGTTCGCCCAATCGCAAAATTGTTTGTCGCTCGTTTCCTTACAAGCCATTTACCTGCGACGATGCCATTCCCTATGGTGGATATTTTTTGAGCGACACCCCATGCGGCGCTACGCGAGCATGTCCGCGTTGATGTCCGCCGTCGTCTGGGCGCCGCACATCTCCATGGTGTCGGCCAACTCCCGGCCGAGCTGCGCAAAGTAGTCGCGCACGCCCTCTGCTCCGGCGCCATAGGTCGCGACGGCAAACGGCCTGCAAATCAGGCATGCGTCTGCACCGAGCGCCAGTGCCCTAAAGACGTCGAGCCCTGTGCGGATGCCTCCGTCCACCAGGACCGTGACCTTCTCCCCCACCTCGTTTGCTATTGCGGGCAGGACGTCCGCCGTGGCGGGGACGCCATCCTGTACCCTTCCACCGTGGTTGCTCACCACGATGCCGTCGGCGCCGGCTGCCACGGCCTTGTGCGCGCCTCGCACCGTCATGATGCCCTTCAGGACAAAGGGCGTGTCGGCCGCGTGGCAGGCGTCCGCGACGCGCGCGAGCTCCTCGACGGTCTTGGGTCCTGCGGGCGGCTCGAAGCCCCTCAGGAACGGCAGGCCGGCCGCGTCGATGTCCATGGCGATGGCCGTGGGGTGCGCGTCGAGCGCAAGCTCGAGCTTCTCCATGATGGTCTCCATGTTCCAGGGCTTGATGGTCGTGACGCCGCAGCCGCCAAGCTTGCGGATGTCTTTCACCGCGGACTCATGGATGGCCGCCACCATGCCGTCGCCCGTCCACGCGAGCGAGCCCGCCTCCGACGCGGCTTGGAGGATGCAGGAGTTGTAGGCCTCCATCTCCCACTTGTCGCCGTAGTGGAGCTTCACGTCCCCAAGCGGCCCGATCATGACGGGTACGGATAGCCTGCGCCCAAAGAACCCGACGGAGGTGTCTGCCTCGAAGCGCTCGTGGATCGTGTCCATCTGCACGCACACGCGCTGCCACGCGTCGTAGTTTCGCGTAGCGACGGTGCCCGTGCCCTTGGAGCCCGGCCCCGGCATGTGCGAGCCGCACGCACGCCCGTTGCACACGGGGCACGCCTTGCACCAGGGGCCCATGTTGCCGCGCGCCGCAGCGGCCATCTGGCTGTAGTTCATGTTCTTCTCCCAAAAGCGGCCGCCTCCCGGAGGATGCGGCCGCATTCGATTATCCGTATGTTCCTTGCGCCAGGCTTAGGCCCTCTGGGCCTCGACCTTCTGGGCGAGAAGGGCGGCCACCTCGTCGATGGCGACCTCCGTGCGCTCGCCGGTCGCACGGTTCTTGAGCTCCACGTTGCCGTTCTTGATGGCCTTCTTGCCGCAGACCACCTGGTAGGGCATGCCCATGAGGTCGGCGTCGTTGAACTTGACGCCGGGGCGCTCCTTGCGGTCGTCCACCAGCACGTCAACGCCAAGTCCCAGGAGCTGGTTGGCCACCTTGTCGGCCACGGGCCACACGAGGTCGTCGTGGACGTCAAGCGGGATGACCTCGACCTCGTAGGGGGCAACGCTGACGGGCCAGATGATGCCGTGCTCGTCGTGGTGCTGCTCGACGATGGCCTGCAGCGTGCGGCTGATGCCGATGCCGTAGCAGCCCATGAGGAGCGGCTTCTCGACGCCGTCCTCGTCCATGAACGTGGCGCCCATGGAGGCGGAGTACTTGGTGCCGAGCTGGAAGACCTGGGACACCTCGATGCCGCGCGCAGCCTTGAGCGGGGCGCCGCACTTGGGGCAGACGTCGCCCTCCCTGGCCGTGATGATGTCGACCCAGTCGGAGTCTGCGATCTGGAAGTCGCGGCCGGGCTTGGCGTGCACGTAGTGGTAGCCGGGCTCGTTTGCGCCGATGGCCCACCACTGGGACTCCTTGAGGGAGACGTCGTAGCAGGCGCGAACGCCGTCAGGCAGGCCGATGGGACCCATGAAGCCCTTGACGAGGCCAAACTCCTTGAGCTCCTCCTCGGTCATCATGTGGTAGGAGCCAAAGGCGTGCTCCGCCTTGACGTCGTTAAGCTCGTGGTCGCCGGGCACGAAGCACACGACGGGCTTGCCGTCGCCATCGACGAGCGCAAGTGCCTTGCGCGTGCCCGCCTCGGGGACGTTGAGGAACTTCGCGAGCGCCTCGATGGTGGAGGCACCGGGGGTCGCGATCTTCTCGAGGTCGCCGGCCTCGCCGTCGACGAGGTTGATGGCTGCCGTGGCGGCCTCGGTGTCCGCCGCGAAGCCGCAGTCGTCGCAGTAGACGAGGGCGGCCTCGCCTGCGTCCGCGATCGCCATGAACTCGACGGAGGTGTCGCCGCCGATCTGGCCGGAGTCGGCCACGACGGGGAGCGCCCTCAGGCCGACGCGCTTGCAGATCTTGGCGTAGGCCTCCTTCTCCTGCTCGTAGCACTCCTGCAGGGACTCCTGCGTCGCGCTGAACGAGTAGGCGTCCTTCATGATGAACTCGCGGCTGCGCATGAGGCCAAAGCGGGGGCGACGCTCGTCGCGGAACTTGTCCTGCATCTGGTAGAGCGTCACTGGCAGCTGCTTGTAGCTGCGAAGCTCGTTGCGGACGAGGTCCGTGAACGTCTCCTCGTGCGTGGGGCCGAGCGCGTACTCGTGGTCGTAGCGGTCGCTCAGGCGCATGAGCTCGGGGCCGTAGTCGTTCCAGCGGCCGCTCTGGTGCCAGAGGTCGCCGTCCGTCAGGATGGGGACCTGCATCTCCTGTGCGTCGATGGCCTCCATCTCGTCGCGGATGATGTCCTCGATCTTGTTGATGGAGCGCCACGCGAGCGGCAGGTAGCTATAGAGGCCCACGGCGCCACGGCGCATCATGCCGGCACGCAGCAGCAGCTTGTGGCTGGCGAGCTCGGCCTCCCTCGGGTCCTCCTTGAGGGTCGGGGCGTAGAGCCTCGACATCTGCATGTACTTTCTCAACGTACTTCCTTCCAAGTTCACGACCAGCCGGCGCGTGCCGGCACGAACACTATCGCGACATTCTACGCGTCCTTCTCGCCCGCGTCGTCCTGCGTGACGGGATTCGCGCCGTCACCGTAGCGACGCTCGATCTCCGAGAAGAGCTCGTCCACGATCCTGTCCTCCGGGACGGTGCGGATCTGCTTGCCGTTCTCGAAGAGGACGCCCTTGCCCAGGCCGCAGGCGATGCCGAGGTCAGCGTCCCTGGACTCGCCGGGGCCGTTCACGACGCAGCCCATGACCGCCACGGAGATGGGAGCCTTGACCTTGGCGAGCCTGCGCGAGACCTCGTCCGCCATGCCGATGAGGTTGACCTGGCAGCGGCCGCAGGTGGGGCAGCTCACGAGCTCGGGGTGCAGGCGGCGCATCCCCAGTGCCGAGAGCAGGTCCCACGCGACGTTGACCTCCTCGACCGGGTCGGCCGTGAGCGAGAGGCGCATCGTGTCGCCGATGCCCTGTTCGAGCAGGATTCCGACGCCGGCACAGTTCTTAACCGTGCCCTGGCGGAGCGTCCCGGCCTCGGTCACGCCCACGTGCAGCGGGATACTGGGGAGCTCGCGCGAGAGCATGCGGTAGGTCTCGAGCGTCACGGGCACTGAGTGGGCCTTTGCGGAGAGCACGACGTCCGTGAACCCGCGCGAGGCGAAGTGGTCGACGTAGCTCTTGGCGGACGCGACGAGCTTCTGCGGGAGCGAGAGGTCCTGGCGCTCGGCGTACGTGGGGTCGAGCGATCCCGCGTTGACTCCGATGCGAATGGGGATGCCCTTCTCGCCCGCCGCGTCGATCACCTGGTCGACGCGCTCGAACGAGCCGATGTTTCCTGGGTTTATGCGAAGCGCAGCGGCACCCCTGCGCGCGGCCTCGATGGCGAGCCTGTGGTCGAAGTGGATGTCGGCCACCACGGGCAGCGGGCTCTGCGCGCAGATCGCCTCGAAGCCGTCGAGCGCGCCGGCGTTGGGAATCGCGACGCGGATGATCTCGCAGCCGGCCTTGGCAAGCCCGTCTATCTGCGCGAGCGTCGCCTTGGGGTCGGTCGTCTTGGTCGTGCACATTGACTGCACGGAGACGGGGGCACCGCCTCCCACGGCAACGTCGCCAACGTGCACCTGGTGCGTCAGGTTCCTGGCGGCACCGTCACGAGCGTCAGACATGTGTCATCACCTATCCAATAACCTTGCGTCTCTATCCAAGCACGAGGCGCGTGATGTCATTCTTGAGCGCGAACACGAATATGAACGCGAAGAACGCTAGACCGACGTAGCTCACGATGGTCTGCGCGCGGAGCGAGAGCGGCTTGCGCACGATCAGCTGGATGACCTCGATAAGGATCTTGCCTCCGTCGAGCGGCGGGATGGGCAGCAGGTTCATGAAGCCCAGGGACATGGACACCATCGCGACAAAGAGGAGAAGGTCGTTCACTCCGCTTGCAGCCGCCTGGCTGGCGGCGGCCGAGATTCCCACGACGGACGAGGCGCTCGAGAGCGTCTTCATGGTCTGCTGCGGGATGATGAGCTGCACCGCAAACTTTGCGACCGCCTGCCCGTATTGCAGCGCCGCGAGCGCCGACTGCCAAACGGGAAGTCGTACCTGCCTGGACTGCGCATCGATTCCGAAGACCTTGACCTTCTTGCCGTTGACGCTTACGTTCGCGGTATGGGACCTGCCGGACCGCTCGTACGTGACGGTAAAGTCCTTGCGCGTTCCGAGCACGCCGTCGAGCGCCCTGACGACGCCGTTCCAGTCGCTTGTGCTCGTCCCGCCGATTGCCGTGATGCGGTCCCCCGCGCGGAGGCCTGCCTTGTACGCGTACGAGCCGGACTCGACGCCGCCCAGCTTGTTGGAGTTGACCGCAGCCGTGACGCCGACGATGGAGAGGCTCGCGGTCACGATCGCGAAGGCGACCACGACGTTGACGAGCGGGCCCGCAAAGAGGGTGAGCACGCGCCTGAGGAAACCCTTGCCAAGGTAGGTGTGGCCCTTCTCGTCCGCAAGGGCGGCATCTGGGTCTGTAACGGGACGTGGCTCCGCATACGTTGTCGAGCCGTCCTGCGAGAAGTCGTGTCCGGAGTCGTACTCCGTGAGCATGTGCGCATCGCGAGCAAGGGTCTCGAACGCCTCCGGGAAGGAACCCTGGTTGGGAGACTCGCCCTTGTCTGGGTCGTAGTATGGCCGGATGCTCGCCCAGTCGCACAGCGTAGCGAGAAGATCGTACGCACGGTCCAGGTCCACGCCCAGCTCCGCGGCAACGTCCGAGGCGAGGACGTGGCCCTCGCGCTGCACGATGGCGAAGCACTCGGACAGGAGCTCGTCCTGGGAGCCCTCCATGCCGCAGATGCGCGTGTAGCCGCCCAGGAGGATGGGCGTGACGCCAAACTCCGTACCGTACTTTTTGGACTTGCGGCTTGCACGGATGCGACACGGCATGCCGAGGAAGAACTCCGTCACGCGCATGCCACACGCGCGGGCCGCGAGGAAGTGGCCGCCCTCGTGAACGAAGACGAGGACGGAGAGGACCACAACGCCCCAGAACACGGCCGAGATGACGCCCATCAGGAGGCAATCCCCTCGAGATATGCGCGTGCCGCGTCGCGAGCCTTGGAGTCGAGCTCCTCGAGCTGCGCGAGAGACTCGACGGGCGCAACGTCATGGACGCCCATGACCGCCTCGACGGTAGCCTCGATGTCGAGGAAGCCGCACCTGCCTTGCCTGAACGCGAGGTTGGCGACCTCGTTTGCCGCGTTCATCACGCAGGGCATGGTGCCACCGGTGCGGCCTGCCTCCTTGGCGAGCCTGAGGCAGCCGAACGCCTCCTCGTCGGCGTGGCCAAAGCTGAAGTCGCAGACGTCCCGGTAGTCAACGCGTTCGCAGGGGGTCTCCCAGCGTTCGGGGAAGCTGAGGGCGTACTGGATGGGAATGCGCATGTCGGAGGGGCCGAGCTGGGCCTTCACTACGCCATCCGAGAACTCGACCATGGAGTGGACCATGCTCTGGGGATGGACGAGCACGTTGACCTGGTCCACGGGCACCTCGAACAGGTGGTGCGCCTCGAGCACCTCGAGGCCCTTGTTCATGAGCGTGGCGGAGTCGATCGTGATCTTGCTGCCCATGCTCCACGTGGGGTGCTTGAGCGCCATGGCCGCCGTGACGTGGGAAAGCTCTTCTCGCCCCATGCCGTAGAACGGTCCGCCGGAGCAGGTGAGCCAGATGCGGTACAGGTCGCTCCTGTGCTCCCCCACCAGGCACTGGTAGATGGCGCTGTGCTCGGAGTCGACGGGGATGAGCTGGCCCGGCTTGACGAGCGGCATGAGCAGGTCGCCGCCCACGACGAGCGACTCCTTGTTGGCGTACATGAGCGCCTTGCCGGCCTTGAGGGCTGCGTATCCGGCGCGGATGCCCGCAAAGCCAACCACGGCTGAGACGACGCTGTCCACGTCGTCGCTGCGAACGAGCTCCTCGAGGGCCTCGGGGCCAAACGTGACCTCGGCCTGCTCGGGCATGTCCGCGAGCGCGGGGTCGTTCCTTCTTGCCTCGTTTGCGATGACCACGTGGCGGCACCCGAACTCGCGAGCCGCCTTGGCCGCGAAGGACACGGAGTCATACACGGTGATCGCGACGACGTCGAGCCTGTCGGCATGCTGCCTGCAGACGTCAAGCGTCTGGCTGCCGATGGAGCCAGACGCACCCAGGATTGCTACGCGCTGCGGGTTGGGCCTTTTGTGGGCCTCGCCCTCATTCACGAATATACTCAAAGGATTCCTCCAAGTCTAAGCAGCAGGAACGCCGTCATGCCGCCAAAGAGCAGCGAGTCCGAGCGATCGAGCATGCCGCCATGTCCTGGCATGAGGTTGCCGGAGTCCTTCACGCCCACCCCACGCTTCAGGCGAGACTCGAAGAGGTCGCCAGCGACGGCGGCGATGTTGACGAGCACGCCGCACACGATCGCGTACACGAGGTTGATGTTCCAGACGCGCAGGAAGTACACGATGATCCAGACGAGGACGCTGCCGGCGAGGCCGCCCCAGAAGCCCTCGATCGTCTTGTTGGGCGAGATTCTGGGCGCAAGCTTGTGCTTGCCGAACTTCGATCCGACGAAGTACGCGGTGGAGTCGCTCAGCCAGATGGATCCCATAACGGCGAAGGTGAGAAGGGCGCCCCTCCACGACGGGAAGCTGTCTCTGATGATTACGATGCTCGAGAAAGCGAGCGACGTGTAGATGGGGCCGAACACGGTGAGCGCGACGTCCCCGAGGTTGGCACGGGGCGTCGACACGTACCAGCACGCGCAGACGACGAGCAGCGCGAATATGACGAAGAACTCCGCGTCAGAGATGTTCGACAGCGGTGCGAAGGGGAACACGACGGCGAACACGAGCGCGATGACGTCGTTTGGCATCCTGCCGCTTCGACGCGACATCTTGAGGAACTCCGAGCAGCAGAGGAACGCCATGACGGCGATGAGGATCGCCGTGGGCCACGTGCCCAGAAAGAGACACGCCACCGTGCCAAGGGCGTAGATGGCCCCGGAGACCACGCGCGCGTGCATGGCTGTAGGCTTGCCCTTGTGGGCAACGTCACTCTTCTCGTCCTTTGTGGCGGCTTCCGCCGACGGTGCCTCGTTCTTCTCGTCCTTGGCTTCGCTCTGCGAAGGCTTTGGCTCCTGGCCGGAATCCTGCGTTGAACTGGCCGCGGCCTGTTCAACGCCTTCCGTCGAGACCTCGGGGTCCGACTGCTTCTCTTCGCTCACTTTCCAGTAACACCTCCGAATCGCCTGTTCCTACCCTGGAAGGAACGAACGGCCCTCAAGAATTCCCATCGGTCAAAGTCCGGCCAGAGGGTGTCTGTCACGTAGAACTCCGTGTACGCCAGCTGCCAGAGCAGGTAGTTGGAGAGGCGCAGCTCGCCGGAGGTCCTGATGAGAAGGTCGGGATCCGGGAGTCCCACCGTGTAAAGGTGGGACGAGAAGAGCTCCTCGTCGATGTCGGCGGGGTCGAGCTCACCCCTCTTCACGAGTTCGCTGATCTCCCTGCAAGCCTTTACGATCTCCTTGCGTGCACCATAGTTGACGGCAAGCGCGAACGTCATGCCGTCGTGGTCAGCCGTCTCGTCGAGGCCTTCCTGGAAGACGGAGCGCGTCTCGTCCGGAAGCTGGTTCAGGTCGCCAAGGAAGCGCAGGCGCACGTTCTCCTGGTGGAAGAGCGGGAGCTCCTTTAGAAGCGTCGTGGCGAACAGGTGCATGAGCAGGTTGACCTCATGCTGTGGGCGCTTCCAGTTCTCCGTCGAGAACGCGTATACGGACAGGACGTCCAAGCCAAGGCGCACGCTTGTGGTCACGGTCTCGCGCAGCGAGTCCACGCCGGCGACGTGCCCCTCCGACCTATCGAGACCCCTCGCTTGGGCCCAGCGACCGTTTCCGTCCATGATTATGGAAACGTGGCTCGGTATACGATCGAGGTCGACGTCAGAAAGGCATATGTCATCAGGTGCCTCCGCATAGAAGGCCCTGAGCTTCTCCAGGTCCCTTTGCACGCTAGATCTCCATGACCTCGGCGGTCTTCTCCTTCAGAAGGGCGTCGATCTTGGCCACGAACTCGTCCGTCACCTTCTGGATGCTCTTCTTCTCGCGGTTGACGTCGTCCTCGGAAAGCTCCTCGTCCTTCTCCGCGTCGTGAATCGCGTCGCGACGCGCGTTGCGGACGGCAACCCTGGCCTCCTCGGCGTACTTGTTGCAGTCCTTCACGAGCTCCTTACGGCGCTCCTCAGTGGGCTTCGGGAACGGAAGGCGAATGGAGACGCCGTCGTTCGAGGGAGTGATGCCGAGGTCGGAGGACTCGATGGCTTTCTCGATGGCCTTTAGCGCGGTCTTGTCCCACGGCTCGATGACGAGCATCGACGCCTCGGGCACCTTCACGCCCGCAAGCTGGGTGATGGGGGTCGGCTGGCCATAGTACTCGACGCTGATGCCGTCGAGGACATGTGCGTTTGCACGTCCAGTGCGGACCTTGCTGAAGTTGTACTTCAGGGCTTCGATGGACTTGTTCATGCTCTTCCTGGCGGAGTCTGTAAAGGTGCTCATGTCTCTCTCCTACTCGTCTACGACGGTGGTTCCTACGTTCTCGCCGCGAAGCGCGCGGTCGAAAATGCCGTCCCCATCAAGGTTGAAGACCATGATGGGCATGTGGTTGTCATGGCAGAGCGCCGTTGCCGTCGCGTCCATGACGTGGAGGTCCCTGTTGAGGACGTCCATGTACGTGATGGTATCGAACTTCTTGGCGTTGGGATTTTTCATGGGGTCGCTGTCATAAACCCCGTCGACCTTCGTGGCCTTCATCAGCACCTCGGCGCCAATTTCGCATGCCCTCAGTGCTGCCGCGGTGTCGGTAGTGAAGTACGGATTGCCCGTGCCTGCGGCGAAGATGGTGATGCGGCCCTTCTCGAGGTGCCTTATCGCCCTCCTCCTGATGTACGTCTCGGAGACCTGGTGCATCTCGATGGCACTCATGACCCTGCACACCATGCCGTTGTGCTCGAACGTGTCCTGAAGCGCAAGCGAGTTGATGACCGTCGCCAGCATGCCCATGTTGTCTCCCTGGGCGCGATCCATTCCGGCCGCAGCACCAGAGAGTCCGCGGAATATGTTTCCGCCTCCCACGACCACGGCGATTTGGAGTCCAGCATCATACGCTGGCTTCAGCTCCTTTGCGATTCTCTTCGGGACCTCTGGGTCGATTCCGAAATCCTTGGACCCCATGAGGGCCTCGCCAGAAAGCTTGAGGAGAACGCGCTTGTACTTGTAATCGGACAATCCAGGCCTCCAGTCCTTGTTCGAGGTGCGTCGGTATACTCGATGCCTCGCGTGTTAGATTTTAGCAAAGCGTCAACAGAGACACGCATCCAATAGGTAACCTGTGGTGACGCGACATATGAAAGGAGCCGGCGTTTGTGCGCCGGCTCCCAAGCAATACGATCTTTTGTGTCTACTCGCCGAATGCGAAGCGGACGAACTTAACGATCTCGATGTCGTCGCTGACGGCCTTGGAGACCTTCTTGGCGAGCTCGCTGATGGTGACGCCAGACTCCTTGATCGACTCCTGCTCGGTCAGGCAGTTCTCCTTGTAGAACTTCTCGAGCTTGCCGAGGGCAATCTTCTCCTGGATGAACTCGGGCTTGCCGGACTCGGCAGCCTGGGCCATGTAGATGCCCTTCTCGTGCTCGAGAACGTCAGCGGGGACGTCCTCGCGGCGAGCGGCAACGGGGTTGGCGGCAGCGACCTGCATCGCGACGTCATGCGCGAAGCTCTTGAACTCCTCGTTGGAGCTGGTCTCGGCCTTGCCGAACGTGAAGGCGACGATGTCCGCAAGCTTGCCGTTGTGGTGGACGTACTTCGCGAGTGCGCCGTCCTCAGCGGTGATGCGCTGGAAGCGAGCGATCTTCATGTTCTCGCCAATGACGTGAATCATCTCGGTGAGCTCGTCGGCAACGGTGTCCTCGGCCATCTTGCAGGCCTTGAGGGCCTCGACGTCAGCGGGGTCGTTCTCCGCAACGACCTTGGCGAGGTCGTTTGCGAAGCCGACGAACTTGGGGTTGGTGCCCACGAAGTCGGTCTCGCAGGTGAGCTCGAGAAGAGCACCGGTCTTGCCGTCGTCGGAGACGTAAGCGGCGATGGTGCCCTCGTTAGTCTCGCGGCCAGCGCGCTTGACGGCCTTGGCAACGCCCATCTTGCGGAGGACGTCGACAGCCTTATCGATGTCGCCGTCTGCCTCGACGAGGGCCTTCTTGCACTCCATCATCGGGGAGTCGGTCATCTCACGAAGCTGCTTGACGAGAGCGGCAGTAATCTTAGTTGCCATGGTGAACTCCTTTGTCTCTACTGTAAAGAAGCCTACTCAGCTGCAGGGGTCTCGACCGCGGGAGTGGTCTCGCCAGAGGCCATCTCCTCGACGGAGATCTGCTCCTTGCCAGAGCCAGCCAGGATGGCGTCAGCGACAAGCTCGCACATCAGGTTGACGGAGCGGATGGCGTCATCGTTCGCGGGGATGCCATAGTCGACGACGTCCGGGTCGGAGTTGGTGTCGAGAAGGGCGACGACGGGGATGTGGAGACGGTTGGCCTCGCGGATGGCGATCTCCTCGCGCTTGCTGTCGACCACGAAGATGGCCTGAGGCAGGGCGTGGAGGTCACGGGCGCCACCGAGGTTGCGCTGGAGCTTGTCGAGCTCCTTCGTCAGGACTGCCTGCTCCTTCTTGGGGAGAAGAGCCATGCGGCCGTCCTCGACCATGGCCTCGAGCTCCTCCATGCGATCGATGCGGGAGCGCATGGTGACGAAGTTGGTGAGCATGCCGCCGAGCCAACGCTGGTTGATGTAAGGCATGCCGCAGCGCTCGGCCTGAGTCGCGATGGGCTCCTGGGCCTGCTTCTTGGTGCCGACGAAGAGGATGCGACCACCCTTGGCAGCCGTCTCCTTCAGGAACGTATACGCCTTGTCGGCGTCGAGGACCGTCTGCTTGAGGTCAAGGATGTAGATGCCGTTGCGCTCGCCGAAGATGTAGGGCTTCATCTTCGGGTTCCAACGACGCGTCTGGTGGCCGTAGTGGCAGCCAGCCTCGAGCAGGGTACGGATGTTGATCTTAACAGCCATTCAAAAACCTCCATTGGTTGGTCCTCCGTGTGATATCAACCCCGTGCGTACCACCTGGGATGCGGCTCACATCACAGGCACCGTGGTCGACGAGTCGTCACACGTGTGAATTAATGCTGCACGGTCGCACAGCAAGCAAAAATTATAACAGTGTGTAGCGTTTAAAACCACGCAACGGACAAATACCCTCCACTCCACAAGGTTTGCAGGATTCTTCTCGGATGTTTCACAATCCTCTCGCTCGCTTGTCCGTTCCAGCGCTCATTCGGACCTTGGATGAGCCTGCTTGGCCGCAGCCTTCATTCTGTCTATGGTCAGGTGCGTGTATATCTGCGTCGTAGATAGGTCGGAGTGGCCAAGGAGCGTCTGGACGCTTCTGAGGTCGGCACCACCGGCGAGAAGTTCCGTTGCGAAGGTGTGGCGCATTGCGTGCGGCGTAACGTGCCTCCCGATGCCGGATTGGACGACACGCTGCTCGAACACCTTTCTGAGCGCGTCGGCACTCATGCGGTTTCCCCTCGTCGAAAGGAAGAGGGCGCGCTCGCGTCCGTCAGACCTTGTCGAAAGCTTCGGCCGTGCCTCGCGCTCGTATGCGTCGACCCGTTCGATTGCGAGCTTGTAGACGGGAACGATGCGGACCTTACTCCCCTTTCCGAAGAGCCTCACCTGCGCTTGTGCGAGGTCTACGTCATCCACGTTGAGTGACGAGATTTCGGAGATTCTCGCGCCCGTCGCGTACAGCAGCTCCAAGAACGCTCTGTCTCTCATTTCCCGAGCGCCGTTGCCATCGCAGCTGTTCAGAATGGCCTCCGCCTCGGCCTCCGTAAGCGTCTTCGGGAGCGTCTTCCTTCTCTTCGGGCTCGCGATCGCCGCGGCAGAATCCTGCTCCGTCACGCCTTCCTCGAGAAGCCACCTGTAGAGGTCGCGGACCGCCGACAGCCTCCTGTTTATCGTGGCCGTGGAGTACTTCGCCCTGTTCATGTCTGCAAGATATCCGCGCAACTGCGGGTGGCTCACCTTGAACGGGTCGACTCCGCTCCTCTCGACCCATCTTACATACGATTCAAGGTCGCATGTGTACGCCCGGACGGTATTGTCCGAGAAGAGCCGGGCGCCTTTCTCGCTTCTCAGAAACGATTGGACGTACTCTCGGAACCGCGCAATCGATTCCTCAGAGCTCGACTCCGTCTCACTCAACGGATGCCGCCGGAAAGAGGTCGCGCCTGGAGGCCAGATACTCGTCGAGGTCTGTCGATGCCCTGTCAGCATACGCCTGGTAGCGCTCTCGCTTCTTGAGTCTCTTGCCCTCAATTGGAGGCACAAGGCCAAAGTTGACGTGCATCGGCTGGTACGGGCTCGTGTTCGGGTTTGTTGCGTATGCGACGAGCGACCCGAACGCGCTGGTTGGCGGCAGACTGACCATGGGAAGCCCTCGGAGGTCCGCATAGGTGTTCAGGGCGGCCAGAAGGCCAGAAGCTATTGCCTCCGTATATCCCTCCGTACCGGTAATCTGCCCAGCCAGTCTCACGCTCGTGTCAGGTATCGCGAATGTCTTGTCCAGGACGCGCGGGGCATCCACAAACGAGTTCCTGTGCATGACACCGTAACGGAAGAAGTCCGCGTTCTCGAGACCCGGGATCATTCGGAAAACGCGCTTCTGCTCCCCCCATGTGAGGTTCGTCTGGAAGCCAACAAGGTTGTAAGCGGTGTTCGCCTCGTTCTCCGAACGCAGTTGCACCGCCGCCCATGGCCTTCTCCCGGTCCTCGGGTCAACAAGGCCCACGGGCTTGAGTGCGCCGAACCTAAGCGAGTCCCTTCCTGTCCTCGCAACCTCTTCGACTGGCTGGCACGCACTGAACAAGTCGCTCTGTTCGAACTCCTTCGAGACGACCCTCTTGGCCTCGATGAGAGCATCATAGAACGCGTCATACTCTTCCTTGTCCATGGGGCAGTTCAGATAGTCGCCCACTCCCTTATCGTCGTATCGCGATTGGGAGAAGACCACGTCCCTGTCAAGCGTCTGCGCGTCTACGATGGGGGCAGCTGCGTCATAGAAGGAGAGGGAATCCCCGCCGACCTTCTCGGCGATAGCCGAGAAGAGCTCGTCCCCGCAGAGCGGTCCAGCCGCAATCACCGCCGGACCCTCTGGAAGTGTCGTCTGTACTCGGCGCTGAACCACGATGTTCTCGGTATTCGAAATCGCTTCGCCAACAAGGTCTGAGAACCTCTTCCGGTCGACGGCCAATGCCCCACCCGCGGGTACGGCAGCCTCCCTTGCATAGGAGATGAGCTTCGACCCCATCTTTGAGAGCTCTTCCTTCAAAAGACCGGCAGCACTGTCGTGCCTAGTGGACTTCAGAGAGTTCGAGCAGACGAGCTCGGCAAAGCCGTCGGTATGATGTGCGGCCGTGCTGGCAACGGGACGCTGCTCAACCAATGTCACATCTACGCCCCTGTCGGCGAGCTGCAGCGCGCACTCGCTCCCTGCCAAGCCACCGCCGATGACGATAACGCTCTCAGCCAACTGATCCCCCTCTTCGCTAATTCCTACAGTCCATTCTATCGGACGTTCTGAGGAATTCCTCCGAGGGAGAGTACCTCCCGTCGGGCAGCCTCACGACCATGCCCCTCGCCTCATAGTCGGACAGCGTGCCGAGAATCGTGATTACGCTGTCGCCAAGCCTGTTTGCGAGCTCGTCCGCACGCGTCGGTGATGCGACCAAGGCCGACATGACCCTGCCCATCTCGGGATTGCCAGTCGTCTCAGTCAGCCTAAGCCTGTCATAGTCCAGGGCAATGCACATTTCCAAATCCCGTTCAGAGCAGATGATGCTCGCCCCATCCGATATCAGCTCGTTCGTCCCCAGGGATTGGGGCGAGAAGATCGATCCGGGTACGGCATAGAGCAACCTCCCGAGCTGCGATGCCATCTCGGCGGTGCTCATCGTTCCAGACTTCTTGCCAGCCTCGATTACGAGCGTCGCCCGTGACAGCGCCGCAATGACTCCATTCCTCTTCGGAAAGGCATACCGTCTCGGTGGCGCACCCCACTTCTCGATGGAGATGACGGCACCGTCGAGCTCTATCGATTTCAGGAAGACGTCGTTCGATGCCTGTGGGTAGATGACGTCGGCCCCACAGCCGGATACGATAATTGACCTTCCTCCGGCATTCATTGCGGCTCTGGACGCCGCCGAGTCGCAACCGAGCGCTCCTCCGGAAACCACCGCGAGACCACTTTCCGCCGCGACCCTACCCGCAATCTCGGCGACGGCAATCCCGTAAGGCGTCGCACGTCTCGAGCCGACGATGGCAATGCTAGGGAGGGCTAGAACCTCCGGATCACCAATCCCATAGACGGTCTTTGGCGGATTGGGAAGATCATCCAGTGTCTTCGGGTACTGCGCTTGCCCGCGGGAGAGCTCAAATGATTTGTCAGTCATCCTTCCCTCCTGTCTCTGTATGCGCAGGCCTCGAGCACATCTTCCCTAGTGACGCGATCTCTCCCTTCTAGGTCCGCGATGGTCCTGGCGATGCCTCCGACGCGAACTATCGCTCTCCCACCGAACCCAAGCCTGCGTGCCACCCTCTCAATCTCCTCACGAGCGCAGTCATCCAGACACATGGGCTCGAGACCCTGGTTCGGAAGACCGACCTCTCCGGTCCGTCGCGTTCTCCAATTCCGGAATTCCCTTCCTTGTAGGACCTGACTGCGCATTTCCTCGGTGCTCATCCCCTCTTCGCCGGAAACAACCTTCCTGGAGTCCGGGCGGTTAACGAAGACGTGTAGGTCGATCCTGTCATTCAGTGGTCCGCCTATCCGCGACTGGTACTGCGCGATCTTCGCAGGCGTACATTTGCACTGGTGGCGGTCATCACCAAGGTATCCGCAGGGACAGGGGTTCGATGCGGCCAGGAACATGAAGTTGCAGGGGAACCTATAGAGTCCGTCAGCGCGTACGAGCCTGACCTCATGCTCCTCGAAGGGTTGCCGCAAAGACTGGAGTACGTTGGAGGAGAATTCTGGGAGCTCGTCGAGGAAGAGAACGCCCTCGTGGGACAGAGATACCTCGCCGGGCCTCACGGGGCTGCCTCCCCCTATCATCCCCGCCATCGAGATCGAGTGATGCGGTGCCCTGAAAGGCCTCTTCCCTGAAGCAATGTCCGAGACGTCCAGCCCCGCAACGGAGCTTACGAGCATGGCTTCCTCCATCTCCCCTCTCGTCAATGGAGGGAGAATAGTCGGCATCCTCTTGGCGAGCATCGTCTTTCCAGACCCCGGCGGGCCAATCATGAGCAGACCATGACCGCCAGTTGCCGAGATGACCATCGCGCGCTTCGCAGCCTCCTGGTCCATCACGTCCGAGAAGTCAACGTCTTTGGAACTCGAGCCACTGGCAACTTGCGACGAACTGAGAGGCAACGTTTGCAGGTGCTCGACACCCGCCAGAATCTCCGGAAGGGACTCCATGTCCAAAAAGTGCGTCGACCCTATAAGCTCGTTTGTGCCTGAGCTGACGAGCTTCATGCCAAGCCTCTGTGCCAGCCGCTCATATGCGACCATTCCACGCACGGGGTTGACCGTGCCGTCAAGGTCAAGCTCGCCGACAAAGAGACATTCGTCAAGACCGCGAGGGGGAATCTGCGAGGTCGACGCAAGTATGGCGACAGCCAGCGGAAGGTCGAAGCCCGTTCCGGTCTTCCTGAGCTCGCCAGGCGAAAGGTTTACCGTGAACCTGAGTCTTGGCATCTTGAGTCCGGATGCCCTAATCGCACAGCGTACTCTCGAACGCGCCTCCAACACATTCGAATCCGGCATTCCCACGATGACGATTCCGGGAATTCCGTTTGACGTCGCTATCTCGAGGTCGACTGGGAGCGCCTCCATACCCCTCAGGGTTGCGCTGTGAATCACGAGACAAGGGGAGCCAGCCATCGCCGATCACTGGTCCCACTCGAATGCGCCACAGAGATGACGCAGCCTTGCGAGATGCATGCCAACGATATTGACGGCGATGACATCAAAGCGGATGTTGAACACACCGGGATGGTCGTACAGATACCTCAGGGCAAGTCGCCTGTACTTCGCCTGCTTCTTCTGGTCGACGGCAAGCTCGGGGATCAGCTCCTTGTTCATGCCCAGGGCGAGCCTCGTCTTGACCTCCACGAGAACGAATACGTCGTGTCCGTCCTCGTCCAGCGTCTTGGCGACAATGTCAATCTCGCCGTCCAAGCAGGACCAGTTTCGTTCGACGATCTCGTAGCCTCTGCGCATGAGGTACGTGGCCGCGATCTTCTCGCCCTCCTGTCCCAGCTCCTTGGGCGTGAGCTGGTCAACCGGTTTGTTGTCGACGGGTGGCTGTGCCGCATCCTCGTCCAAGCCGCTTGATGGCCCGTATTCCGATTGGGGCTGCGGAGTGGGAGCCGTTTCGAGGCCCGTGCCCGTCCCCTCTGCCGCAAAGTATTCGGGGTCGTCGTACCCTGACTGCTGCGTTCCGTAGACCTCTTCGTCGCTCATGGGAACCTCCAAGCCTCGCCTATGGGCTTTAGAGCTTCCCTCACAGGTCTTTAGGTAGCCTTTCGCATGTCTTGCGTGAAACTTTGCAAACGAGCCAGCTTCTCGAGATTGAACGGGGACTCACACGTACAAGCCACGCCTCAATATGCTGTGATTAAGACATTTATGAGAAGAGCCGAGGCGTCTCCAAGAAATTCCCACAAAACGAGACTCTGTGGATTGGCGTGAGGCCGAGCCGCTTGATGGCGTCAATGTGCGAGGCGGAACCATAGCCCTTACACTCTGCGAGGTGGTACTCCGGATACTCCGAGTCGTACGCGACCATCAGGGCGTCCCTCGTGACCTTTGCGACTATGGATGCCGCGGCGATGCAGGCTATGCGCGCATCGCCCTTGACCAAGGTCTTCTCCCTTGGGTGGACGTGCACGGGATTGCCGTCGATGAGGACGCAGTCAGGGTCGACGCCGGCGTCCTCTATCGCACCCGACATGGCCATGCGCAGCGCCGTCGCCATGCCCACGGCGTCTATGGAGGCGGGTTCGACGTGCGCTATGCCGATGGCCGTCGCGACTTCGGCAATCCTCGCGGCAAGCACCTCTCGGCGCTCGGGAGTGAGCTGCTTCGAGTCGTTTATACCGTATATTCGTGGTTCGTCTGGCAGAGCGACCGCGCAGACCGTAAGCGGACCGGCAAGCGCGCCGCGACCGACCTCGTCAACGCCCAGGACGACGCCGTCGCCACCGAGCTCGCGCTGTAGCTCGTACATCCCGTCGACGCGCTCGATCTCGGCCTGTTCGCGCTGCTTCCTACGCAGGGCCGCCTGCACCGCATGCTGCACCTGCTTGCGAGGGTCCTCCGCATAGCGTTCTGCAAGCTCATCGATTTCGTCAAGGCTCGCGTCATGGAGCCTGGCCGCCACTTCCCTTGCGCTTGCGGGACGAGAGGCCTGTGTCATGAGTGATCTCCCTACAAAAAAGGCGACACCCGCAAGGGTGCCGCCAAGGTGTGCCTATGGAAAGGCTTAGCGCTTCTCGCGGATGCGAGCAGCCTTGCCGACGCGGTCGCGCAGGTAGTAGAGCTTTGCGCGGTTGACGTCGCCGTGACGCACGACCTCGAGCTTTGCGATCTTCGGGCTGTGCAGGGGGAAGGTGCGCTCGACGCCAACGCCGAAGCTGATCTTGCGGACGGTGAAGGTCTCGCGGGAGCTGGCACCGCTCATGCGGATGACGTCGCCCTGGAAGACCTGGATGCGCTCGCGGTCACCCTCCTTGATGCGGTAGTGAACCTTGACGTTGTCGCCCACGCGGACCTGAGGGATGTCCTCACGGATCTGCTGACGCTCGATGGCGCGAATGTAGTCCATAGTTTCCTCGTCTCTAGAGGTGCCGTCGCCGTGTGCGCGGCACATAGGTTTACACACAAGTGCGAAGTATAAACCTCGGAACGTGCTCCTTCAAGCCTTGCGAAGCCGTCAAAACTTATTCACACAAGCCGGGGCAGGCCAAGACGCCGCTCGCACTTCTCGCCTACCTCAAGCCCCAGGCACGTGGCACAAACAGGTCCTGGTACCTGCGGATGGCAAACCTGTCCGTCATGGAGCTGATGTAGTCCGCAACGCGCACCTCGTCGGGGTCGCCGCGCAACGTGTACTCCGCGGGAAGCTCGTCGAGGTGCCGCACGTAATAATCGAAGAGCGCCTCGACGACGTGCTCGGCCTTGGGCTCCTCGGACTTTGCGTCACCTGTCTTGTAGAGGTTCGAGAAGAGAAACGCGCGCATGCCCATGAGCGCGCCCCACACCGTGTCGGACATCTGGACGTCGCCGGCGGCAGCGCTCGTGGACACAATGTCATGCACCATGGCCGCAATCCGCTCGGACGAGTTGCCGCCCAGGCCGTCCCGGCAGCGCGCCGGCAGCATCTCCTCCGTGAGCAGGCCCGCTCGCTCCGCGTCGTCAATGTCATGCGTGACGTACGCAATCCTGTCCGCACGCGCGACGACCCTGCCCTCGAGCGTGCGGGCCCTCAGGCTCCCCGCATGGCAGCGCATCCCGTTGAGCACCTCGGTGCTGAGGTTAAGGCCGCGCCCTTCTCGCTCGTAAAGCTCGACGACACGCACGCTCTGCTCGTTGTGGCGGAAGAGCCCCCTTGCCGCATCCGACCTCGGGTCAACGCCAACGTGACGCGCCATCGCACGCTGCAGCGCGCGCTCCCCGGCATGCCCAAAGGGCGTGTGCCCAAGGTCGTGGCCAAGCGCTATCGCCTCGGTCAGGTCCTCGTTGAGCCTCAGGGGCCGGGCGATGTCGCGCGCGATCTGCGCAACCTCGAGCGTGTGCGTGAGCCTCGTGCGATAGTGGTCGCCCTCGGGGGCCAGAAACACCTGCGTCTTGTTTGCGAGGCGCCTGAAGCTCTTGCTGTGCAGAATCCGATCCCTGTCGCGCTGGTAACAGGTCCTTAGGGGGTCCTCCGGCTCATGCCTGCCCCGCCCCAGAGATGCATCCGCAAACGCGGCCATCGGCGAGAGCAGCTCGTGCTCGCGTCGCTCCAGATCCAAACGAGCGCAGACTTCCATCGTTCCTCCCGTTTGCCGCTCGGGAACCCCTTGCACCCAAAAACAAGAAGGGGAGAAGGACGCGAGTCCTTCTCCCCCACTCTAAACCAAGCGATTGGCCAATGCCTGCCTCAGGCTACTCCCCGAGCTTCTTGGGGCCGCCGTTGGAGTTGATCTTCGCCTGAGCGCCGGCAAGACGCGCGATGGGCACGCGGTACGGCGAGCAGGAGACGTAGTCAAGGCCAAGGTCGTAGTACATCTGGATGGAGTCGGGGTCGCCACCGGTCTCGCCGCAGACGCCGCAGACGATCTTGTCGTTGGCCTCGTGGCCACCCTCGACACCCATCTTGACGAGCTTTGCGATGCCGTAGTCCAGCGTCTCGAACGGGTTGGACTTCAGGATCTTCTTCTTGAGGTACAGGGGTACGAACGCGCCCTCGACGTCGTCGCGAGAGTAGCCGAAGCCCATCTGCGTGAGGTCGTTGGTGCCAAAGCTGAAGAAGTCGGCATACTTGCCGATCTCGTCGGCGGTGACGGCGGCACGCGGAATCTCGATCATGCAGCCGACGGGGATGTCAAGATCGACGCCGGTCTGCTCGGCGACGGAGGCGATGGTCTCCTCGATCTGGTCGCGCTCGACCTTGAGCTCCTGCCAGGTGCCAACCAGCGGGACCATAATCTCGGGCCTGGGGTCTAGACCGCGCTTCTTGAGGTGCGCTGCGGCGCCGGCGATGGCGCGAACCTGCATCTCGGTGAGCTCGGGGTACACGATGCCCAGACGGCAGCCACGCAGGCCGAGCATCGGGTTGGCCTCCTGGAAGGAGTCCAGACGGGCGAGCATATCGCGACGGGCCTTGAGCTGGGTCTCGTTCTCGCCACGGTCCTCGGCGTGAGCCAGCGCGACGGCGTAGTCACGCGGGTTGTCCAGGAACTCGTGCAGAGGCGGATCGAGCAGACGGACGATGACGGTCTTGCCGTCCATGGCCTCGAACATTCCGAGGAAGTCGTCGGTCTGGGCCTTCAGGAGCTGGCCGAGAGCGGTCTGCTTGTCGCCGGTGCGGTCGGCGAGGATGAAGGTCTGGATGATCTGCTTACGGTCGCCCAGGAACATGTGCTCGGTACGGTCAAGGCCGATGCCCTCGGCGCCGAAGTCACGGGAGAGCTTGGCGTCAGCCGGGTTGTCGGCGTTAGCGCGGACACCGAACAGGCGGCCACGGGAGGCGTCGTGACGGACGTCGTCGGCCCACTCGAGGATGGTCTCGAGATCGCCGGTGAGCTCCGGGCGAACCAGGGGCACCTCGCCCAGGATGACGTCGCCGGTCGTACCGTTGATGGAGATGACGTCACCCTCGTGCAGGACGATGTCGGTGCCGGTGATGACGCACTCCTTGGCCTTGGCGTCGATCTTGAGCGCCTCAGCGCCGCAGACGCACGGGGCACCCATGCCACGGGCGATGACGGCCGCGTGAGAGGTCTTGCCGCCGTGAGACGTGAGGATGCCCTCGGCCGCAACCATGCCCTTGAGGTCGTCAGGAGTGGTCTCCCAGCGAACGAGGATGCAGGGCTTCTCGATGTTGTGGTAATGAACCGCAGCGTCGGAGGAGAACACGACGGCGCCAACTGCAGCGCCAGGGCTGGCGTTCATGCCCTTGGCGACTACGTCGAGCTTCGCCTTCGGGTCGAACTGCGGGTGCAGCAGCTGGTCGAGCTGAGCGGGAGCGACGCGCATGATCGCCTGCTCCTTGGAAATGCGGCCCTCCTCGACCATCTGCATAGCGACCTTGAGCGCGGAAAGCGCGGTACGCTTGCCGACACGGGTCTGCAGCATCCAGAGCTTGCCCTCCTGGATGGTGAACTCGAGGTCCATCATGTCAGCGTAGTGATCCTCGAGGATCTCGAAGACGTGATAGAGGTCCTTGCCTGCCTTCTCGAGACCAGGGGTCTTGGGGAGGTCGGCGATGGGCTCGGTGTTACGGATGCCCGCGACGACGTCCTCGCCCTGAGCGTTGACGAGGAAGTCGCCATAGCGCTCGTTGGTGCCGTCGGCCGGGTTACGCGTGAAGGCGACGCCGGTCGCGGAGGTGTTGCCCATGTTGCCGAAGACCATGACCTGCACGTTGACGGCGGTGCCGAGCGTGTCGTCGATCTTGTTCTGCTTGCGGTACAGGATGGCGCGCGGAGTGTTCCAGGAGCCGAAGACGGCCTGCTCTGCGAGACGGAGCTGCAGGTAAGGATCCTGCGGGAACTCGGCCTTGCCGTTCGGGGCGACCTCGGGGTGAGCCTGGGAGTCGACGTTCTTCGCGAAGATGTCCTTGAAGGTTGCGGTGAGGTCCTTGAGGTCCTCGGCGGTGAGCTCGGTGTCGAGCTTTACGCCCTTCTCCTCCTTCTTCTCGTTGATGGCGTCCTCGAAGAGCTGACCATCAACGCCCATGACGACGTCGGAGAACATCTGGACGAAGCGACGGTAGGAGTCCCAGCCGAAGCGCTCGTTGTTCGTCTTCTTGATGAGGCCCTGGACGGAGTCGTCGTTGAGGCCGAGGTTGAGGACCGTGTCCATCATGCCGGGCATCGAGAAGGGAGCGCCGGAGCGGACGGAGACGAGCAGCGGGTCGTCCTTGTCGCCGAGCTTCTTGCCCATGCGATTCTCGAGGTCCTTGCGGTAGACGTCGATCTCGTCGAGAACGCCGTCAGGCCACACGTTGCCAGCGCTGGAATATGCAACGCAGGTCTGGCAGGTGATGGTGAATCCCGGAGGAACAGGAAGGCCAATGTTTGCCATCTCGGCAAGGTTCGCGCCCTTACCACCAGTGATCCACTTGGCCTCGTCAACGGTCTTGCCGGCGACTTCGGTAACGTTGTTACCGTTTTCGTCAACGCCGAATTTGTACACGTGCTTTTCAGCCATTTGACACCCCTGATCGTTTTCCCGCGGTGCTGTAGTGCACCTAGTCCTTTTTGGCACCACTCTGATTGCGAATCTCGCAGCACCTCTAACGAACCCTATTGTATCCACAAGTATTGGTTTATCGCTCACGAATACACATTTGGGGGTAAAAAAGGTCGTTAGCATCCACTCAGACGCTAACGACCACCACACGCAAAATACTTCTTTACAGCCACTACAAATTGAAGTAGCTATTAAATCTCCTGGACGTCACTGTCCACGCGGCGACCCACGACGAGCTTCGGCTCCTCGCCGGTGAGCGACGATAGCACCGTGATTGCCGGCCCAAGCAGGTCGATGGAAGGAACGCCGCGCTTGTCGAGCTCGCGACGGATGTCCCTGCGAAGGTTGCGGTCGACGATCGTGTGGAACACGGCTACGGGGATGCCCTCCTCGATGTTCTCGTCCAGGTACTTGACGACCGTATCGAGGTTCCTCACGTTGCCGATGCTCTTGATGATGACGCTGTCCTCGCTGAACTGGTCGGCCGCCGCCTCCACGACGCCGGTTGCGGTCTTGCCGCGAGCGTCAGAGATGACGATCACGACGGGAGTCTGTACGTCAAAGATGTCCTCGTCCATACCAGCCTCGTCTCCCATATCGATACCTCCTCGCCGGAGGAAAATCCCCCGCATGATGGATAAGCAGCTTTTCCTATCCTACTTCTTCTTCGAGAGCGCGCCAATGTTGGCGACACCGCTGAACACCGCAGCGAACCTGTTGAGAAGCCTCAGGCGGTTCTCCCTTACCACAGTGTCCTCGTCCATGACGAGTACGTCATCAAAGAAACGGTCGATTGGCTCACGTAGTTCGGCGAGAGCCTTGCAGGCGCCCTCGTAGTCATGCTTCGAGAGCGCTTCCTCCACGCTTTCGTCACCCTTCCTACATGCGGCGAGGAGTGCCTTCTCGGCGTCGCCCATGATCGACTCATCGACGTCGGTGCCGAGCGACTTGTCACCGAGGTGCGCGGCGCGCGCATAGGCCGTGGCGAGGTCGTCGAAGAGCTCGGGCTCGTTCTTGCGTGCGTTCTCGAGGGCGTGTGCGCGCTCGAGGAACTCCTCGGGATCGATGACGCCGACGCTGGAGACCGCCTCGATGGTGTCGGGAGAGATCTTCTCGTCCTTGGCGATGGTGTTGAGCCTGCCGGCGAAGAACTTCTGGACCTCGGCCTCGACCGCATCCTTGTCGAACATAAGCCCCTGCTCTGCATAGGCGTCCAGGGAGACGGAGATGAGCGACTTGAGCGAGACCTCGGGCATCGTCCTGAGCATGGAGATGATGCCGATGGCGGAGCGCCTCACCGCGAACGGGTCGGAGGAGCCGGTCGGCGGCTCGTTGATCGCAAAGAGGCCGCACACCGTGTCGAGCTTGTCGGCGATGGCGACGCACTTGCCGACGACGCCGGCGGGCATGTCATCGCCCGCGAAGCGGGGACGATAGTGGTCGCGGATGGCCTCCGCCACCTCGTCGGGCTCGCCGGAGGCCTTGGCGTAGTAGCCGCCCATGACGCCCTGCTGGCTCGTGAACTCGACGACGGCCTGCGTAACGAGGTCCGCCTTCGCGAGGTGAGCGGCCCTCTCTGCCATGCGCACGACGTCCTCGCCCTGGCCGTCCTCGCGTGCGACCTCGGGGGCGATCTTCTCCATGCGGAGGGTCTTCTGGTACACGGTGCCGAGCTTCTCCTGGAAGACGACGTCCTTAAGCTTCTCGACGTAGTCTGCGAGCGGCTTCTTGAGGTCCTCCTCGTAGAAGAACTTGGCATCGTCGAGGCGTGCGCGCACTACGCGCTCGTTGCCGTCGATCACGCGCTCGTCGTTGCGGCGGGCGGTGTTGGAGACCACCACGAACTCGCGGGTCAGGTTGCCATTGGCATCGTAGATCGGGAAGTAGCGCTGGTTGGAGAGCATCGAGTCGCAGATGATCTCGTTGGGGACCTTGAGGAACTCCTCGTCGAACTTGCCGACGAGCACCGAGGGGTACTCCGTGAGGTTGACGACCTCGTCGAAGATCCTCTTGGGCGTGTCCACGTGAGCTCCGCCACGCTCCTGCTCGACCTGCTTGATGCCGTCGAGGATGACCTTGCGGCGCTCGTCCTCGAAGAGCACGCCAGCCTCACGGCAGGTCTCGACGTAGCTTGCGGGGTCCTTCACCAGGTGCTCGCCGGGGCCGAGGACGCGGTGCCCGCGCGTGACGTGGCCGCTCGTGACGTCGGCGTACTTGACGGGGACGACCTCCTCGCCGAGAAGCGCACAGATCCAGCGGATAGGCCTCACGAACGTCTGGTGCTCGGAGCCCCAGCGCTGCGAGCGGTAGTTGGGCCACTCGAGGGACGCGATGGAGTCCTCGGAGAGCTTGGTCAGGATGGGGAGCGCCGGCTGGGAGGGCACGTTCTTCTCCGCGAAGACGTACTCGCGGCCGTCGGCGTCCTCGCGCCTCACGAGCTCGCTCGCGGCGAGGCCGAACTTGCGGGCGAAGCCTGCCGCTGCCTTGGTGGGGTTGCCGTCGGCGTCGAACGCGATGTTGGCCGCGGGGCCGCGCTTGACCTCGTGGACCTCCTGCGTCGCGGTCGCGACGTCCTTCACGATGACCGTGAGCCTGCGCGGCGTGCTCATGGCGCTCACGGCGCCGTGGCTGAGGCCCGCCTCGTCAAGCCCCTTGCCGACGAGCTGGCCGAACTGCTTTATTGCATGGATGAGAGGAGCGGAGGGCATCTCCTCGGTACCAACCTCCAGCAGGAAGTCCAGAGTCTCTGCCATCTAGGCCACCTCCCCCTTCGTGTGCTTGTCGTCTTGCTTGCTTGCCACCTCGGCAAGGTATGCCTCGCAGCAGGCCTTTGCGATGGTGCGGACGCGCAGGATGTAGTTTGCGCGCTCCGTTGCGGATATCGCGCCGCGCGAGTCGAGGAGATTGAACGCGTGCGAGCACTTCATGACGCAGTCGTAGGCGGGAAGCGGCAGCTTGCGCTCGAGGCAGGCGTTGCACTCGCGCTCGTAGTCGTCAAACTTGTTGCGCATCATCTCGACGTTGGCGACCTCGAAGTTGTACGTGGAGAACTCGAACTCGTTCTCGTGGAACACGTCGCCGTACGTCATGGGCGTGCCGTCGGGCAGGTAGCTCCAGACGAGGTCGTACACGGAGTTGACGCCCTGGGCGTACATGGCGATGCGCTCGAGGCCGTAGGTGATCTCGACGGGGACGGGGTCCACCTCGAGGCCGCCGACCTGCTGGAAGTACGTGAACTGCGTGACCTCCATGCCGTTGAGCCAGACCTCCCAGCCGAGGCCCCACGCGCCGAGCGTCGGGGACTCCCAGTCGTCCTCAACAAAGCGGACGTCGTGGTCGTTGGGGTCGAGGCCGATAGCGGCGAGCGAGCCGAGGTACAGGTCCTGGGAGTCAACCGGGGACGGCTTGAGCAGCACCTGGAACTGGTAGTAGTGCTGCAGGCGGTTGGGGTTGTCACCGTAGCGGCCGTCGGCCGGACGGCGGCAGGGCTGCGGGTAGCAGGTCCTCCACGCCTGGGGCCCAAGGGAGCGCAGGAGCGTCGCGGTGTGGAACGTGCCGGCGCCTACCTCGCTGTCGTAGGGCTGCATGACCGTGCACCCCTGTTCTGCCCAGTACTTCTCGAGCGTCAGGATTATCTCCTGAAACGTAAGCGGCTTGTCGCTCATGTGCTTGTCTGCTCCCATCGTATGTGTGCCCGCGCGCTAGAGTCCGCGCGCGTCCTTGAACGGCCAGAAAATGAATACGGCCCTTGATGATACCGAATCTACGCTCACGGCGCCAAAGTAGCGGGAGTCAAGGGAGTTGGTCCTGTTGTCCCCCATCACCCAGATATGACCCGCCGGGACCTTGTACGGATAGCTGATGGCCTCGCCCAGCGTGCTCGAGTACTGCTCGAGCGGGTAGCTGGGCTTCCCCTCCGTGTAGGACTCGCTCAGCTTCTTGCCGTTGACGTAGACGAAGCCGTTCCTGAGGTCCACGGTGTCGCCCGCGACGGCGATCACGCGCTTGATGAGCGTGGTGCCGGGCTTCTCGGGGTCGTCGAACGTGACGATGTCACCCCACTTGGGGCTCGAGGTCTTGTAGGTGACCTTCTCGCCCAACAGGCGGTCGCCCTCCTGGATCGTGTCGAGCATGGAGCCCGAGGGAACGATGTAGACCTCGGCCACAAAGGCCCTCACCAGGAGCGCGAGGGTCACGCCCACGGCGATCGTGATGACCCACTCGAGCCATCCCGGAATCCCCTTGCCGCGCTCCTTCTGTTCAGATGACGCCATCATTCGTCCTTCCCGTCGGGCTCGTCGAGGATACCGGACACGAAGTCGCGTTCCTCGTCCGTAAGTTCCGCTGAGTCAAGCAGGTCGGGCCGCCACCTGGCCGTGCGCTCGAGCGCGCTCCTGCGGCGCCACGCGTCCACGGCACCATGGTCGCCCGAGAGCAGCACGTCGGGAACGCGCCTTCCCTCGTAGTCGGCGGGTCGCGTATACTGCGCGTACTCCAGCAGCCCATCGCTGAACGACTCGTCCCGGGCGCTCATCTCGTCTCCAAGGGCCCCGGGCAGGAGCCTCACGACGGAGTCGATAACCACGAGCGCGGCAAGCTCGCCGCCCGTGAGCACGTAGTCCCCGAGCGAGAAGACCTCGTCCGCCAGCTCGTAGGCGCGCTCGTCCATGCCCTCGTAGCGGCCGCACACCAGGAGCACTCGGTCCAGATGCGACAGCCGCTCGGCGCAGGCCTCGTCGTAGCGCCTTCCGCAGGGCGAGAAGAACACGACGTGCGGGGCGCAATCCCCCCGTTGCGATATGTCACGAACCGCCTCGAAGATCGGGGCAGGCTTCATGAGCATGCCCTGCCCACCCCCGAAGGGGGCGTCGTCCACGGTGTTGTGCCGGTCGTGTGTCCAGTCCCTCAGGTTGTACGCCTCGAAGTCGAGTATCCCCTTTGCCTGGGCGCGACCCATGATCGACTCGTCGAGGTAGGGCGCGAACACCTGCGGGAAGACGGATAGGGTCTCGAACCTCAACGCGCGTCACTCCCCACGGTCCCGTCGGGGACCCTCACGACGATTGAACCTTGCCTGGGAATCTTTACCAGGAACTCATCCACGACGGGCACCATGACCTCGCCATAGGGACCTTCGACGGTCCAGACGTCGTTTGCCGGACCGACCATGACCTCGGTAACCTTGCCGAGGTAGCCGAGGCGCTCGTCCGTGACGTCACGGCCCATCAGCCAGTCGACGTCCGAGCGCTCGAACCCGTCGGGCAGGTCCTCCACGCGTGCGAGGAGCGTCTTCCCCACGAGCTTCGATGCGGCCTCGAGGTCGTCGACACCCTGCAGGTGCACGAGCTGGCCCTTCTCGCCCCCATCTGCGGAGAGCACCTTGCGCCAGCGCGGTCCCTTAAGCGCGGGGGGAACGACGCAGACCTCGAGACCCTTGCTCACAATCGAAGGAAGGCCGTGAACGGGAACCGTCACGACCTCCCCCCTTCTGCCGTGGGCCTTGACCACACGGCTTATGGCTCTGTATTCGTTATGCACGAGACGTCTAGCCCAGAACCTCTACTTCCACGGAGGTGCCGACCCTCGAGCCGAGCGCGCGAGCGAGCGTGCGGATGGCCTTGATGGTGCGTCCCCTCCTGCCGATTATCCTTCCGGCATCCTCCTCGGCGCACGAGACCTCGATGAGGGCGGAACCCTCGCTGTCGGTCACGTCGAGAGATACGGCGTCCTCATTCGTCACGAGTCCGCAGACGATGTACTCGACGAGGTCCGCGACCTTGTCGGAGGCAAGCTCCTCGGAGTCGTCAGAGAGCTGGTCCAGGGAATCGACGTCCTCGATTTCCTCGGACACGATGCCTACTCCGCGTTCTCGGCGGCGGCAGCGGCCTTGGCTGCGGCCTTCTTGGAGAGCTTCTGCTTCTTCTCGGGAGCGGGAGCGTCGGAGCGTGCGATGTCGATCAGGTGAGCGACGGCGTTGGAGGGCTGGGCACCCTTGGCGACCCACTCGTCGATCTTCTCGAGGTCGAGGTCGATGGTCTTGGGGCTGGTCAGCGGGTTGTAGCGGCCAACGAGCTCGATGTAACGGCCATCGCGGGGCATGCGGCCGTCAGCGACGACGACGCGGTAGTACGGACGCTTCTTTGCACCGTGACGGGCGAGACGAATCTTAACTGCCAAAACAAAACTCCTTTACACGCGCGGCGCCGGGGTTAGTTGAGTTTGTGCGCCGCATAGCTGCAATCAGCGACTCTATATGATACGACACCCCACGGGAGTCTCAAGGTGTCGTTTCTGTGAACCTTGTGGAGCATTTTTGCACGCAAAATGGCGCGTGCGTACTTTAAGACGCAATTAAGGGCACGTGCCTATATTGCTACTAGAAACACGGAATTCAGCTTTCCAAAGGAGGAAGCCACATGAACGTTCTGGTTGTCGAGGATGAGAGGAACCTGGCCGACGCAATCGTGAGGATCGTCTCGGACGCGGGATTCAACTGCGAGGCCGTGTATGACGGCAACACCGGACTCACCGCCGCGGAGAGCGGTCTGTACGACGCGGTGATCATGGATGTCATGCTGCCCGGGCTCGACGGCATCCAGATCACGAAGGAGCTCCGCCACAAGGGCAACTCCATCCCCATCCTCATGCTCACCGCCAGGACGTCAACCACGGACAAGGTCGAGGGCCTCGACGCCGGCGCCGACGACTACATGACCAAGCCGTTCGAGGCACCCGAGCTGCTCGCGAGGCTTCGCGCCCTCACGCGCAGGCAGGGCGACGTCGTGATCGACACCGTGACGTTTGCGGACATCACGCTCGACCTCGAGACGCACGACCTCTCCTGCGGGCCCCACACGGTGCACCTGTCCGGCAAGGAGTTCGAGGTCCTCAAGATGCTGATGAGCTCCAACGCCCGCGTCGTGTCAAAGCAGGACCTTCTCACCCGCGTGTGGGGCGCCGACGCCGAGGCGTCCGAGAACTCCGTCGAGGCGTACGTCTCGTTCCTGCGCAAGAAGCTCAACCACGTCCACTCGAAGGTCCAGATCACGACGCTTCGCATGCTCGGCTACAGGCTCGAGGTGTTCGACGAGGAGTAGCGGCGGTATCCGCACATGATAAAGAAGCTCAAGCGCAAGTTCATTCTTATCGTCATGACGCTCGTGGGGCTCGTCCTCGCGGGCGTTCTCGGCATGTCGCTGTATTCCACCTACGTCAACCAGCAGAACCTCATCAACGAGGCGCTCGACCGCAACCTCGAGGGCAGCATCGACTCCGTGCCCGTCATCGGCGCGCAGCACGAGCCCGGCGACGGCAAGCAGCACGGCAACATGCTCGCGCTCGGGATCGAGATCTCCTCCGAGGGCGTCGTGCTCCAGACCAGCGACGCGCCCGTCAACATCAACACGAGCGTGCTCAAGCACGTCATCAAGCTCGTGCTCAAGTCCAACGAGTCCCAGGGCACCATTCGCAAGAACCACGTCTCGTGGAAGTCCGCCACCACCGCGACGGGCAGCATCCGCATCGCCCTGGTGGACACGTCCGCCGTCGACGCCACGTTCCAGAACACCCTCATAAGGGACCTCGAGATCATAGTCATCGGTCTTCTCGTCCTCTCCGTGATCACGTGGTTCCTGGCGGATTGGGCACTCAAGCCCGTCAAGCGCGCCTGGGAGCAGCAGCAGCGCTTTGTGGCGGACGCGTCGCACGAGCTCAAGACGCCCCTTGCGGTCATCATCGCGAACACCCAGATATTGGAGAAGGACACGTCCATCCCGGCTTCGAGCAAGCGCTGGATCGACAGCACGGAGGAGGAGTCGCGCCACATGAAGGCGCTCGTGAACGACCTGCTGCAGCTCGCCCGCGCTGACGAGAGCTCCGCCGGCATCACGGACGCGCTCAAGCGCGAGGACGTGGACTTTTCCGACCTCGTGGGCGAGGCGGCGCTGGAGTTTGACGCCGTTGCCTTCGAGCGCGGCATCACTATAGACGACGACGTGACCGAGGGCATCCACGTGAACGGCGACTCGGAGTGGCTCGAGCGCCTGGTCAAGATCCTGATCGACAACGCCGTCAAGTACGCCGACGCGAACTCGACGGTGAGCGTCACGCTCTCCCGCAAGGGCGGAAAGGGCGGCAAGGCCAAGGGCTGCGTGCTCAAGGTCAACAACCGCGGAAACGTGATCTCACCCGAGGACCTCAAGCACATATTCGACCGCTTCTACCGCTCGGACAAGGCGCGCAGCAGGACCGACGGCCAGGGCGGCTTTGGCCTGGGCCTTGCCATCGCGAAGGGCATAACCGAGGCCCATGGCGGCTCCATCGCGTGCACGAGCACCGCGGAGGCGGGCACCACGTTCACGGTCACCCTCTAGCGCGTGGCAACGCGGGCGCGCCGCCCTATAATCCTTCCCATGGAACACGTTTCGGACATGGCAGAGGCGGAGGGCGGCATGGCGCTCCCCTGGTCCGGCAAGGCCATAGGCCTGCTGGACCTTGACGCGTTCTTCGCATCCGTGGAGCAGCTGGACCACCCCGAGTGGCGAGGCAAGCCCGTCATCGTGGGCGGCTCCGCCGACCGTCGCGGCGTGGTGTCGACGGCGTCCTACGAGGCGCGCCGCTTTGGCGTCCACTCCGCCATGCCGTCATGGCAGGCCGAGCGCCTCTGCCCCAACGCCATCTGGACCCGCGGCCACTACGACCGCTACCGCGAGATGTCGCGCGCGGTCATGTCGCTCATCCTGGACGAGACGCCCCTGGTGGAGCAGGTCTCCATAGACGAGGCGTTCTTCGACGTCACACCCGGTCGCTACTCGCGCGAGAGCCCCATCGCGATCTGCCGGCGCCTGCAGCGGCGCGTGGCGGAGCTCGGCATCACCTGCTCCATCGGCCTCGGCACCAACAAGACGATCGCGAAGATCGCCTCGGAGCGCCAGAAACCCCGCGGCATGACGGTCGTGCTTCCCGGTACGGAGGCGCAGTTCCTGGCACCGCTTCCCGTGGGAGCGATGAGCGGCGTGGGCTCCGCAACGGAGGCACACCTGCGCGAGATGGGCATCAGGACGCTGGGCGACCTCGCTCGACAGGACGAGGAGCGCATGCAAAGGTCGTTCGGCATACAGGGCCCGCGGCTCGTGGAGCGCGCGGCGGGACGCGAGGTGTCGACCGTACGCGCGGAGGCCACGCCCGCGGAGGTCAAGTTCGTCTCGAACGAGCGCACCTTCGCCCACGACCTCACGAGCGAGCAGGACGTCACTGCCGCCATCAGGATGGTGAGCTCGCTCGTGGGCACCCGGCTGCGCCGCAAGGGCCTCAGGGGCCAGCAGGTCACGCTCAAGCTGCGCTTCTCGCTCAAGAAGACGAGGACCGCCCAACGCCAGTTGGACGGTCCCACAGACGACGAGCATGTGTTTGGTGCGGCCGCCGTCGAGCTGCTCTCCGGCATCTGGCAACCCGGAACGCCGGTGCGCCTGGTCGGCGTGGCGGTGAGCGGCTTTGGCCCCGCAAGGCCCCATCAGCAAAGGCTGGAGCTCTTCTCGCCCAATGCGGGCGAGAAGGACGAGGCACCGCAGGCTGACGCCAGGCCTCACAGGGACCTCAGGGCGCTCTCCGTGGCCGCCGACGAGGTGCGCGCCCGCTTTGGCAGGGACGCCCTCAACATGGGGCGTGACCTCAGGATCGGGCGCGACGCCTCGGACACGTCGCCCATGAACAAGCCGGACGAAACCTGACGTCCCAGCCGCGCGACGGCGCCTGATGGCACCCCGCTACTGCTCGAGCTCGAGCGGCACGCGCGGGGCGTCGCCCCAGAGGTTCTCCAGGCGATAGAAGTCCCTGGTCTCAGGCTTGAAGACGTGGCACACGAGCGAGCCGTAGTCCATGAGGAGCCAACCGGAGCCGCCGCGGCCCTCCGTCGAGATCGGCTTGGTGCCGCACTCCTCGAGCACGCGCTTCTTGATCTCCTCAACCACGGCGTCCATCTGCGGGTTGTTCTGCGTGGTGCAGATGAGGAAGTAGTCGCACACGTCCGTGAGGCCGCGCAGGTCGAGCAGCACGATGTCCTGCGCCTTCTTGGCGTCGGCGGCCGCCGCGGCGACCTTTGCCATATCGAGTGATTCTGCCATGTGAGTTCCCTTCCGCCTTCCTAGCGCGACTGCGCGCGCCGCAGGACGAGCTTGTTGTAGATGTCGAGCGTTCCCGGATAGAGGTAGCGCCTGGTGTCGATCACGTACGAGAGACCGCCGCAGAACGACTCGTAGTACACGTCGTCGAGCGGCGCCTTGCCCACCATCTCACGCACGCGCTCGATGCCGGGCGACGACTTGCGGAGCGGCTCGATACCGTCCGCCACGAAGACGACCTCCTGCAGCGGCGTCATGTCCGCCGCGCCCGTGGTGTGCCGTGCTATGGCGAGAAACACGTCCCCCGGGAGCTCCGGATAGAGCTCGGGAAGCTCGCGCGCCGCAACGACCCCGTGCAGGAGCGGCCTCACGAGAGAGAGGTCAACGCCGAAGTCGATCCCCAGGGACATGGCGCGCGCCTCGAGCTCGTCGTCAGGCACGACCTTGTCCCAGTCGTGCAGGATGCCCGCCGTCCTGGCGAGGTACGGGTCGACGCCGTACTCGAGTGCCATCGCCTCCGCCGTCTTAGCGACGGAAAGCGAGTGCGCGAGCCGCCTTGGCTTGACGTCCCGCATGCGCTCCGTCACGTCATGCTCGAGCTTCTCGATCTCCGCCCGTTGCGCGGGCGTGTACGCTGGCTCCGCCATGCAATCACTCACGACCTTCCGCGCCCTTGGAGCCGTAGCCCAGCTGGCTCGCCCCATAGAGCTTGTGCTTGTGTATGTACCCAGTCACGGCGTCCGGCGTGAGGTAGCGCAGGCTCTGGCCCCTGCGCACCCGCTCGCGCAGGTAGCTGGATGATATGGCGAGCGCCGGCACCTCGAGGTACGTGACGTCAAAGGGCAGGCCCGACTTGGCGATGGCGCTCTTGGCACGGGCGAGGTCGTAGCCAGGGCGCGTGGCGCCCACGAACCTGGCGAGCGAGGCCATCCGCCCCGCCTCGCGCCAGCTCACGATGTCCGCGATCGCGTCCGCGCCGGTGATGAAGTAGAGCTCCACGTTCTCAGGGTAGATGGCCCGCAGGCGCTCCAGCGTGTCCGCCGTGTACGTGATGCCGGGGCGGTCCACCTCGAAGCGGCTCGCCAGGAAGTGCGGGTTGTCCGACGTGGCCAGAAGCGTCATCGCGTAGCGGTCCTCGCCGGCGCTTACCTGCTTGTCCTGCTTGAAGGCGGGGCGACCGGCCGGCATGAACACCACGGTGTCGAGCCCCAGGTCGTCAAAGGCCTGCTCGGCGGCCACGAGGTGGCCGTTGTGGATGGGGTCGAACGTCCCGCCCATGATGCCCAGCCTATAGGTGCGCGATGGCTCCTGCCCAAGCGTGGGCAGATCGCCGCGCTCCACCACGTCGGCGGCAACCTGTTCAATCTCGTCGAGGCTCAGCTCCATCTTCCCTCCTAGAAAACCAGCAGCTCGTCGCGGTGTATGACGGGCAGGCCCGCCTTGTCGGGCATGAACCTGGCGATGACGTCCAGCTTGAGGCCGTGCACGCGCGATATGTCCTCGGACGAGTAGCGCGTCACTCCCCTGCCGATGAGGGTGTCGCCGCAGGTCACGTTCACCACGTCACCACTCCTGAACTCGCCCACGGCACCCGCCACGCCCACGGGGAGGATGGAGGCGCCGCCCTCGCGCACGGCCCTGCTCGCTCCCTCGTCCACGGTCACGGTGCCGCGCGGCATCTCCGCGAGGCCGATCCAGAGCTTGCGGGCGTTCTCGTGCTGCGCGTCCCGAGGCGCCTCGAAGCGCGTGCCGAGTCCTTCCCCCCCGACGACGCGCTCGAGCGACCGCTCCCCTCGTCCGCGACACACCACCATCGGGATGCCTGCCGCGAGCATCGCGCGCGCGGCGCGGATCTTGGAGGCCATGCCGCCCGTGCCCACGGAAGAGCCCACTCCGCCCGCCATGGCGGATATCTGCGGCGTTATCTCGCTCACGCGGCCGATCAGCCGGGCCTCCGGGTCCGTCGACGGGTTCGCGGTGTAGAGGCCGTCGACGTCCGAGAGGATCACGTACTCGTCTGCGTTGAGCATCGTCGCGACGATGGCGCCGAGCATGTCGTTGTCGCCAAAGGTGAACTCCGTGGTGGACACGGTGTCGTTCTCGTTCACGACGGGCACCGCGCCGAGCGCAAGCAGCTTGCCGAGCGTGTTCCTGGCGTTGAGGTAGCCCTCGCGGTCCGTCAGGTCCCTACGGGTGAGAAGAACCTGCCCACAGGGCACGCCGCGCCTTGCCAGCTGCTCGGCGTACACCTCCGTGAGCGCCGCCTGGCCTGCGGAGGCGCAGGCCTGGCGACCCGGCATGTCACTGGGGCGACTGTCGAGGCCCAGGCGCTCCATGCCGGCGGCCACGGCTCCCGAGGAGACGACGACCACGCGGTAGCCCTTAGAGGTGAGGTTGGCGGCCTGCTCGCAGAGCGAGCCGATGAACGCCCTGTCGGGACGCCCCGAGTCGTCCACGAGCGTGGACGAGCCGACCTTCACGACGATGACGTTTGGGGTCTCGAAGATCTCAGACATGCAGGACCTCTGTCTCCCCGCCGTCCTCGTCGCCATCGTCGAGCACGACCAGGTCCTCGTCCTCGTTCAGCTCCGCGAACTCGTCGTCCTGGTCCGCCCCCTCGTACGTGAAGGCGAAGCCGAGGATCCTGACCTCGTCCCCGTTCTTGCAGCCCGCGTCCGCGAGGCGGTCGTCGAGACCGATGCGGTCGAAGCGGTGCTGGAGGTAGGCGATTGCCTCGTCGTTGTCCCAGTCCGTCTGGATGACCATGCGCTCGACGGCGCCGCCGCTGACACGCCAGATGCCCTGGGACTCCATCCTGATGGAAATGGCGTTGTCGCGCCTGCGGCGCTGCCTCTCGGCCCTCTCGTTCAGGGCCTGGGAAAGCTCGGTGTCCTCGTCGGACTTGGCGGCGTTCCTCAGCTTGCGCACCTCGACGGACGTGTTGATGACGAGCTCGTCGAGGCCCTCGCCGGTGACAGCGGAAACCTCGAAGAACGGACGCCCGTCCTTCTCCGCGGCTTGGCGAAGCCTCTCGATGGCGTCCTCGGTGCCCGGCATGTCGCACTTGTTCGCGACGACGATCTGGGGACGCTCTGCGAGCTCGGAGGCGTATGCGGCGAGCTCCTCGTTGATCGTCTTGTAGTCCTCGACGGCGTCCCGGCCCTCGTAGCCGCCCGTGACGTCCACGACGTGGAGGATAAGCGCGGAGCGCTCGATGTGGCGGAGGAACTGGTGGCCGAGGCCCTTGCCCTCGCTCGCGCCCTCGATGAGGCCGGGGACGTCCGCGACGACGAACGACGAGCCGTCCTTGGCCCTCACCATGCCCAGGTTGGGCACGAGGGTCGTGAAGGGGTAGTCGGCGATCTTGGGGCGTGCGGCGGAGATCCTCGCGATGATGGAGCTCTTGCCCACGGAGGGCATGCCCACGAGCGCTGCGTCGGCCATGAGCTTCATCTCGAGCTCGATCCAGTGCTCGACAGCGGGCTCTCCCTTCTCGGCGAACGCCGGGGCTCGCCTGACGGACGTGACGAAGTGGATGTTGCCCTTGCCGCCGATTCCGCCGGGTGCCACGATGACGCGCTGCCCGGGATGTGTGAGGTCCGCGACGTCGAAGGCGGGCTCGAGCGTCTCCGGGTCGAGCTCGTGCACGACGGTACCCACGGGCACCTTGAGGACGAGGTCCTCGCCGTCCTTGCCGTGCTTTCGCGAGCCCTTTCCGTGGGTACCGCGCTCGGCACGGAAGTGGTGCTTGAACCTGTAGTCGATCAACGACGAGAGCTGCGGGTCGGCCTCGAGGATGACGTTTCCGCCATGGCCGCCGTCTCCCCCGTCGGGACCTCCCTTGGGAACGTGCGCCTCGCGGCGGAACGACATGCAGCCTGCGCCGCCGTCTCCGCCCTTCACGTTGATTCGGCACACGTCAGTGAATGTACTCGATGGCATGTTGGCCTCCTTTGACGCTTGCAATGTTAAGCCATCCGCGCGCCATCTCCCAATGGAGGGACGGACGGCTCGGCCGATGCATAAGAAAACACCCCAGGCCCTCTGTTGGACCCAGGGTGCAAGTCACGATGTAAGGGTGTGACTAGGCGGTGCGGACGTGCACGTAGTGCTTCTTGCCCTTGACGAACTCGACGGTGCCGTCTGCGAGCGCGAAGAGGGTGTCGTCCTTGCCGCGACCGACGTTGTCGCCCGGCGTGATGTGCGTGCCACGCTGACGGACGATGATCTGGCCGGTCTTCACGGCCTGGCCACCAAAGACCTTGGTGCCGAGGCGCTGAGCGTTGGAGTCACGACCGTTACGGGAAGTACCCTGGCCTTTCTTGTGAGCCATAATCTACCTGCTCTCTTTACGAAGTAACTATAAAACGAACTACTCGGCAGCTTCCTCGGTAGAGGCAGACTTGGCAGCGGCAGTCCTGGTGGTCGGCATCGAAGTCACCTGGAGCTTGGTGAGGTTCTGACGGTGACCCTTGGTGCGGTGATAGCGCTTGCGCTTCTTGAACTTGACGACGAGGCACTTCTCGCCCTTGTGCTGGTCGAGGACCTCGCAGGTGACCTTCTTCTTTGCGAGCGTGGCAGCGTCAACGACGGTCTTCTTGCCATCATTAAGCATGAGAACGTCAAGCTTGACCTTGTCGCCAGGCTGCGCATCGAGCTTCTCGACATCAAAGATGTCGCCCTTGGCAACCTTATACTGCTTGCCACCAGTGGTAACGATTGCGTACATGTGTTAACCCTTCATTACTGGTTCTAGTGCAACAGCAAAACATATTACTAGCGTCCGACCGCACAGTCAACGGGGAAACAGCATCGACATGCAGCGCACGCGCCTAGCAAAGGATACCTGCGTTGAGGCTACTCTTCCTGCGAGGGCATCGGCTTCACGAGATTGCCATTTTCCTCCTCGTGCCACTGGCCCGTTCGGCAGACCCGCAGGGGCACGCGCGCGGGTCCGGCGTCGCCATCCGCGGGGAGAATCTTGGCCAGCGCCGCGTCGATCAGGATCTGCGGACGCAGTGACCCGTTGTTTGACGAGCGGGTGTCGAGCCGGAGGAGAAGGTCTTCTCCCTCAGTTGACACGTCCCAACCAACGAGGGCCGACGTGAGGTCGATGCGCTTCTGCCGCTCGCCCCTCATGTAGCGGAGCTCGCCGGCGTCGCGCAGCTGCGAGAACGTCGCGTCGAGGTCGTGCGGCGCCACGAACCGTGGCATGCGGACCTCCCACGCGGCGCGGTTGAGCCATGCCTCGAGGGCCGGCAGCTTGCGAGACACATAGGCGGCGGCGTTGGGCGCGAGGCCGGTGGGCGTGGCGCCCGCGAGCATCCGAAGCGCCTCGGCGGGTTCGAGCCTCTGCGTTAGCATGAGGTCGTAGTACTCCCCCGCGGACGAAGCGCCGACGGGCAGCGCCTGCGAGAACTGCAGGCGGATGCGCCGCGCGAAGCCGTTGCCGACGGCAAACGGCACGCACGAGCGCCGGATCGAGCGGTTGATGGTGCCCAGCACCTCGAGGTGCCCGAGGTAGGCGAGCCTGCCGTCCTTCTTGTAGCGGACGCGGAGACGCACCTGGTTACTGGTGTCCGGCATGCCTGTCACCCACAATCGCAAGGTCGACGCCGAGCTTGGGGCAGACGCCGCAGCCGACGCAGCTCGTCATGGTGCAGTCGTCCGTCGTGACGCCCTGGGCGGCGCGATGCCACTCGCGCTTGAGGAAGCCCTTGGAGACCCCGGGCGAGGTGTGCTCCCAGGGGAGCCTGCGGTCGAGCGGGATGTCCGTGGACGCGATGTCCTCGAGGTCGAGGCCCAGCTCCGCGGCGGCCTCCTGCCAGCGCTCGAAGCTGAACTCGTCCGTCCAGGCGTCAAAGCGGCAGCCGTGGCGCCATGCCGTGTAGATCAGGTCGAAGCCCGCGCGCCCCATCTTGGAGAGGACGGCCTCCACGAGCGAGACCTCCGCGTCGTGGTAGGAGATCTTGATCGCGTGGTCGGGGCAGGTGTGGAGAAGGAGCTGCTGCCTGCGGCGCACCTCCTCCAGGCGTAGCTGCCCGCACCACTGGAACGGCGTGTGCGACTTGGGCACGAAGACCGCGACGGATATCGACACGCTCACGCCGCTCTTGGGACCCTTGCCCACGACCGTGCGGCCGATCTCGAGCAGGTGGTCCGCGACCTTGTTGATCGCGACGATGTCGTCGTCCGTCTCGGTCGGCAGGCCAATCATGAAGTACAGCTTCATGCGGCGCCACCCGTTGCGAAAGGCGTTTTCTGCCGCGACGTCTATGTCCTTCTCGCTCACGTTCTTGTTGATCACGTCGCGGAGGCGCTGGCTGCCCGCCTCGGGCGCGAAGGTGAGGCCGCCCTTCTTGGAGCCGCCAACCTCGGCCGCCATGTCGACGCCAAAGGAGTCGAGGCGCTGCGACGGGATGGACACGCGCACGCCCTGGTCGCGCACGTCGGCGTTGAGCTGGTGCAGGATGGCGGCGCACTGCGAGTGGTCCGTGGTGGAAAGCGACGTGAGCGAGACCTCGTCGTGCCCGGTGATCCTGAGGCCCTCCTTGGCGGCCTCGATCACCTGCTCCGCGGGGCGCTCGCGCACGGGGCGGTACGTCATGCCCGCCTGGCAGAACCTGCAGCCGCGGCAGCACCCGCGCAGGATCTCGACGGCGAGGCGGTCCTGTACCACGTCCATGTACGGCACGATCCTGTGCGGCAGCGGGTCCGTTCCCGCAAAGTCCTGCAGGCAGCGCTTGAGCACGACCTCGGGTGCGCCGGTGCCGGGCCGCGGAACCGCATAGCCCCACCGGGTCGAGCTGTCGTCCACCACCACGTCGTACAGGCTCGGCACGTAGACGCCCTGTATGCGCGAGAGGTCCAGCAGGATCTGAGCCCTAGGCTTGCCGGCGGTGCGGCCGTCGCTCACGCAGGCGCACATCTGAACGAGCGCCTCCTCGCCGTCGCCCAGGAGCACCGCGTCGAACATGGGCGCCACGGGCTCGCAGTTCCAGACCGAGGGCCCGCCGGCGATGACGATCGCGTCGTCCTCCGCGCGGTCGGCGGCACGCACCGGAATCCGTGACAGGTCGAGCGCCTCCACGATGTTGGTGCAGGCCATCTCGTGCGCGAGCGTGAAGCCAACCACGTCAAAGGATGCTATGGGAGAAGAGCTTTCCAACGCGAGCAGGGGCACGTCGTGGGCGCGCATCAGGTCCGCCATGTCGACCCACGGCAGGTAGCCGCGCTCGCAGGACATGCCATCGACCTTGTTGAGGATGGAGTACAAGATGGAGAGCCCCATGTTGGGCAGACCGACCTCGTACACGTCCGGGTACATGAGCGCCACGTGGAAGGGACCGTCCTGCTCCTCGATGGCGCCCCACTCGTGGTCGAGGTAGCGGGAGGGCTTCTCTACCTGCCCGAGCAGGGGCTCGAGCCGGTGGTATAGGTCTTCTCGCCTGAGTCGCATGCTAGGCCTCGCCTATCACGATGTAGCCGGAGCCCCCGGCACTGCGGTCGTCCTCGTGCGAGGTCGTTGCCTCCAGCAGCGCCCTGGGGAGCTGGCGCCCCTCGCGCGGCACCTCGTCCTCGTGGCCAAAGGCCACCTCGTCGGCACCGCGGTGGGCCGCGGCGCGCACGCGATCCATCACGCCCGCGACGAGGTTGGGCTGGTTCCTGACGCCGGCGACGGCTGCCGTGGCCACGGTTCCCGCATAGCCCACGGCCGAGCGGACCATCCAGTTTGGCAGCGGCACCGCGGCCTCGAGCGCCCTCGCGACGGCACGGTACGCCAGGCCGGCCCCCGCCACGCCCGCGACGTCCGCCACGCAGGAGAGGTCCACCCTCCTGCCGTGCGCGGCCGCGATGTCGAGCGCGAGCTTGGCCTGCCTCACGGTCATGATGGGGAAGTCGGCACCGTGGATGACGTCGACGGCACCCACGGCGGCGTTCTGGAGCGCAGTGTCCCTCACCAGCGAGCGCACCACGGGCTCGCGGCAGAAGGGGAAGTTCGCGGCAAAGGCTATGGCCTTCTCGCCCGCCGCGTCCGCGACCCACTGCGAGAGATTTGCCTGGAGCGCGTCGGCACTTGACGCGGCGACCGGCGTGACGAGCGCCGCCACGGCATCGGGAAGGTCGCCCGTCGCAAAGTCGAGCGCGGACTCCACCACGACGCACGCGGCCACGCCGCAACGCGCGTAGCCGATGGCCGTCTGCGTGGCATGCGCCGCGTCGGGTCCCGCCACGACCACCACGAGGTCGCGGCTGCCGTCAGGCGCGCCGCAGTTGTCGAGCGTGCCAACCTCGACGCTCGAGCTCTCCTGCTCCGGCACGAAGGCGTCGCGGACCGCGAGCACCACGTCGCGCGGCGCGCTCGGGTCCACCACGACCAGGAGGCTGATCGGCGTCGAGCGACGCCTCTCGCTGTTGCGCCCAGCGCTCAGGACTTCCGCTACGTCCCGCACCGAGACCCTACTCTTTCGCGCCATGCGCACCACCTTACCTGGGACGGACCACCTTACGCCGGACTGACGCCAGTCGCGCCTAGCCGGCCTTCAGCTTATGATGCCACACGGACTGGACCATGCCCACCGCGGTTATCTGCACCAGCATCGACGACGAGCCAAAGCTTACAAAGGGCAGCGGGATGCCCGTGATGGGCATGATGCCGATGCACATGCCCACGTTCTGCAGCAGCTGGAACGACCACATCGTGGCGCATCCCACGAGCACGAGCTTGCCAAACGGCGACTCGATCTTGTTCGCCAGGATGATGGTCGAGAAGATCAGCCCTCCAAAGAGCGCGAGCAGCAGCACGGATCCCACGAAGCCAAACTCCTCGGCGAGAAGCGCAAAGACGAAGTCCGTGTGCGCCTCGGGGAGGAAGCCGCTGCCGGCCTGCGTGGCGTGGCCGATGCCCTTGCCGAGCAGGCCGCCCGAGCCGACGGCGATCTTGGCCTGCTGGAGGTTGTAGCCGTCGCCCGCGGGGTCCACGGAGGGGTCCGCGAACACGATGAGCCTGTTGAGCTGGTACTGCTTGAGCGGGTGCGGCATGCCGGGCGTCATGGACATGACGACCACGAGCGCGCCGAGCGCCACGATGCCGCCGATGGTCACGAGCACCCAGGAGCGCTTCGCCCCCGCGCAGATGATGATGGCGGCGCCGGTCACGAGGATGATGAGGCCGGTGCCCAGGTCGGGCTGCGTGAGGATGAGCAGGAACGGCACACAGAGGAAGCCGCAGAGCTTGAGGTAATCGCGCAGCGTGTCAATCTTGCCGTTGTACTGCGCGCCCAGCCCCGCCATGAGGTATATCGTGACGAGCTTGGCGAGCTCCGAGGGCTGGAACGTCATCCCGATGATCGGAATCTTGATCCAGCCGGTCATGCCCAGGGCCGTGTAGCTGAGCCCCGGCACCTTGGGCAGGAACATGAGGATGACGTCGGTCACCAGCAGCGCCGTCGTCATGTTCTGCAGCGTGCGGTAGTCGTAGCGCCAGATGAGAAACGCGCCCACCAGGCCCATGGCGATGCCCAGGAGGTGCCTGGGGAAGGACGCCTCCGCGATGGAGAGCGACGCCGAGTAGATGACGACGGCGCCGTACGCCACCAGCAGCACGGCCGGGATGAGCTGCGGGATGTAGACGGAGCTGCGGGCGATGTGCTTGCCCGTGGAGGGACGGGCCGCCATGCCGCGGCGGTTCATGATGTGGGAATAGAATGCCGAGAAGGACCCCAGGCCCTTCTCGTTCACCTTGGCCCCCTGGGCCGAGTTCTGCCGTGTCTGCCGTGCCATCGTCCCTCCCCTACTGGACGCCGGAGTTGTCCACGGACGTTGCCGTGTCGGGCTGGTTGTAGATCTGGCCGAGGATGTCCCTCACCACGTACATGGCTCCCTCGCTGCCGTAGCCGCCGTACTCGATCACGGATGCGACCACGTACTTTGGCTTGTCGTAGGGAGCGTACGCGATGAACCAGCCCGTGGGCTGGGACTTCGAGGTCTGGGCGGAGCCCGTCTTGCCGGCGACGGTGACCGAGAGGTTCGTGAAGTGCTCGGTCTGCGCCTCGGACTCCTCGTAGATCACGCCCTTGAGGCCGGCGTGGACCACGTCGAGGTAGGCCTGCTTCTCCGTCACCTTGCGCATGACCTGCGGCTCGTACGTGACCACGGAGCCGTCGCCCAGGGGCGACTTGACGCTCTTGAGCACGTGCGGCCGGTACATGGTCCCGTCGCACGCGATGCCCTCGTAGACGCAGAGCATCTGCAGGGGCGTCACGAGCAGGTCGCCCTGGCCGATGACGAGGTTCGTCGTGTCGCCTCCCTGCCAGGTCCTCGAGTCGCTGTCTGAGGAGGCGTAGTACTTGTACTTCCACTCGGGCGTCGGCACGCGGCCCTCCGACTCGCTCGGCAGGTCGATGCCCGTCTTTGAGCCCAGGCCCCACTTCTTGTACGTGTCCTGTAGCCCCTCGGGGTGCTTGGAGTAGAAGAACCCCTTGCCGATCTCGTAGAAGACGACGTCGCAGGAGACCGTGATGCCCCTCTGGATGTTGACCGTCCCGTGTCCGGCGTGGTCCCAGCAGTACTGTCCGAAGCCCTTGCCGAAGCCCGTCCAGTATCCGGAGCAGTAGTAGGTCGAGCTCGTGGTCGCGATGCCGTAGTTGAGGGCGGCAAACGACGAGAGCGGCTTGATGGTCGAGGCCGACGGGTACTGGCCGGCTATGCAGCGGTTCATGAGCGGGTAGTGGCTCGAGTCGTCCGAGAGGCTCTTCCAGTCGTCGCTCGAGATGCCACCCACGAAGACGCTCGGTGAGTACGTAGGGGCCGACGCCATGGCGAGGATCTCGCCGTTCGTCACGTCCATCGCTATCGCGCATCCCGCGTGGCAGTCCGTCCTGCCCTGCTTCCTTAGTGCCGCGATCCTCTTGGCCAGCGAGTCCTCCGCCGCCTTCTGCAGTGCCGAGTCGATGGTGAGCACAACGTCGGACCCGCTTTGCGGCTCGACTGAGCTCGAGTAGCTCAAGACGTTTCCGGATGCGTCTACGTACACCTTCTGTTCGCCCTTGACGCCCTGGAGCACGTTCTCGTACTCGTACTCCACGCCGGCCTGGCCCACGACGTCCCCGGACTCGTAGGCGATGCTCGACTTGCTGTCAGACGAGGACGACTTCTTCAGCTGGTCGGAGCTCACGGTTCCGGTGTAGCCCAACACCTGCGCCGCCAGGGTCCCCTGCGGGTAATGCCGCTGGGTCCTCTCCTCCACGCTCACGCCCGTGAAGACGCTCTGGTGCGCGTCGATAAAAGCCACGACGCGCCTCGAAACGTCCACCGCGACCGGCCTCAGGCTCTGCGCGCCGCCCGTCGAGTCCTCGATGTTGCGCTTGACGGCCATCTCGGGCATGCCGATCAGGTTCGCCAGAAGGCGCATCTCGATCTCGTCGTCCACCACGTCCGACTTCGCGACGACGGTCAGACTCGCGCGGTTGTTCACGAGCTCCTTGCCGTTGCGGTCCAGAATCCTGCCTCGCGCGGCCGCCGTCGAGATGGTCCTCGACCTGTTCGACTCCGCCTGCTCGCTGTACGAGCTCGAGGACACGAGCTGCATGGTCCAAAGGCGGGCGAGAAGAACGCCGATGATCGAGCCAGAGAATATCCCCAGCCCGAACAGCCTCGACTTGAAGCCGCCCTCGCTCGACATGTCCGATCCGCCGGACGCGCGAGGCGCCCCGCCTCCGATGTCGAAGGTGAAGCGCGACTCGCCCCTCCCAAAGAGGAAGAACGCGATAAGCAGCCCGATGAGTACGAGCGCCAGTACGATGATTATTACGACGATGGGACTCAAGATCTCACCTTAGATGTTGCCAATGTTGTATCTCGAACCCTTCTTGGGACGACCGCCCCGCTGGCGTCCGCTGAGGCCCGTACCGTCGCCACGCGAGTAGAAGATCGCGAACGGGATGAACGCAATCACGCTCAGGAGGAACGTCGGCAGCGTCCTCTGAACGATCACGTCGAAGATGGAGCTCGCCTGACCCACGATGAGCATGGCCAGGTGGTAGAAGAGGCTCACCAGCAGCGCATGTATCGCGTACAGGATCATCGAGGGACCTATCTCCCCCGCCAGACGGTTCCTGCACTCCATGCCCATCTGGAACGAGGATATGGTGAGCAGCAGCGCCATGAGTCCGATGGGGCCCGTTGTGGACAGGTCGAAGACCAGCCCCGCAAGAAACCCGCAGAAGACTCCCGTCCTCCCGCCGATGGTCAGCGCCACCACGGCGGAGAAGATCAGCGCAAAGTTGATGCGGCCGTTTCCAAGGGCGAGGTTCGGTGCCACGGCGAGCTGCAGCACCAGACAGGCCAGCGCGAGCCAGCCGATGCTCCTCTTGTTCTTGTTGGTGTCCTTGACCTGCACGCTTACTCACCCACTTCCGATTTGTCGAAAGTCCCTCCGATGCTCCCTAAGGGATGGTTCCTAGGAGGAGCTGGAGCTGCTGTCGCTGCTGTCAGAACTCTTGGAGGAGCTCTTGCTCGAGCTCGAGGAGTCCTGCGAGTCGGCGGACGTGATGTCCTCCGACGTGGCCTGCTGGTCCTCCGTGAGCGACGTGATCACGAGGACCTCCTCGAAGTTCTCCGTGGTCGACAGCGGCTTCACGTCGATGTCATAGTAGAGCGCGCCGGCGGACTTGTTTACGCTCATTACGGTGCCGATCGGCAGGCCCTTTGGGAACACGCCACCCAGGCCACTCGTGACCACGTTGTCTCCCACCTTGACCGACGTGTCGGTGCTGATGAGCGTGAGCTTGAGCGTTCCATCTGAGCTGCCCTCGAGTATGCCCTGTGCCCTGCTCGACTGGATCATCGCGGAGACCCTGGAGTTCTCGTCCGTCAGAAGCCTGACCGTCGCGGAGGTGCCGCCACAGCTGATGATCTGCCCAATGGCGCCATTCGAGTCCGTTACGGGCATGCCGACGGCGAGCCCCGAGGTCGATCCCTTGTCGATGGTCACGTCGTCGCTCCAGGAGGACGTTGCCCCAGAGATCACCCTCGCGGCCGTGGACTTCAGCTTGTAGGTACTCTGGAGCGCAAGCAGCTTCTCGAGCCGCTCGGAGGTCTTCTCAGCCTCCTTGAGCTTCACGTTGCTCGCCTTGAGCTTCGCGTTCTCCGACTTGAGCTCCGACAGCGACTTCTGGTTCGCCGTCAGGTTCGAGAATATGTTCCCGAGTCCCTGGAACGGAGCCGTCACGACGACCCCCACATAGCGTACGGGCGTGGTGATCGTGGAGTACACGCTCCTGACGCCCGTGAAGAACCCGCCATTGGACTCGCGCGCGCTCATGGTGAACATGACGAGGGAGAGAACGACGAGAACCACCGCAAGGCGGCTCCCGTTTCCCTGCGTATCCTTATGCAGACCCGAGGAGGACAGGCCTCCCCCGTTCATAGTCGGCAATCGCCCCACCTGCTAGCTTGCGCTCTGGACAAAGCCGCCGGAGAGCGCGTTGGCCTCGAGCACCTTTGCACAGCCGTTCACCACGTTCTCGAGCGCCGTGGGGCTCACGTTCACGGGGACTCCGGTCTCCTCGCGGAGCCTCTGGTCGAGGCCGCGGAGCATGCCGCCGCCACCCGTCAGGAGCACACCATAGTACATGAGGTCCGATGCAAGATCGGGAGGCGTCACGTCGAGTGCGTCCTTAACGGCCTTCGTGACCTCGTCGAGGGGCTTGTCCAGGGCACGCCTGATCTCCTCCGACTCGATCCTGACGCTCTTGGGCAGACCACTCATCACGTCGCGGCCGTTGACCTCGACGTCGAGCTCCTCCGCAAGCGGCGCGGCGGATCCGACCTTGATCTTGATGTCCTCAGCGGTCCTCTCGCCGATCGAGAGGTTGTACGCGTCGCGGACGTGCTCGAGGATCGTCTGGTCGAACTCGTCGCCAGCGACGCGAATCGACTGCGACACGACGATACCGCCCATTGCGATGACGGCGACCTCGGTCGTACCGCCACCGATGTCGACGACCATGGAACCCGTCGGGTCCTCGATGGGCAGGTCGGCGCCGATGGCCGCGGCCATGGGCTCCTCGATGAGGTATGCCTGCCTCGCGCCGGCCGAGATCGTGGCCTCGAAGACCGCGCGCTTCTCGACGGACGTGACGCCGGACGGAACGCAGATGACGACCCTCGGCCTCGGGGACCAGGGATAGCGCCGCGTCCCGCGGGCTTTCTCTATGAAGTAGCGGAGCATGACCTCCGTGACGTCAAAGTCGGCGATGACGCCGTCCTTGAGCGGGCGCTCCGCGATGATCGAGCCAGGAGTCCTGCCGATCATGCGCTTTGCATCGGCACCGACGGCAAGGACCCTGTCCTCGCTCTTGTCGATGGCAACGACGGAGGGCTCGTTGAGCACGATGCCACGGCCGCGAACGGCCACGAGCGTGTTGGCGGTGCCCAGGTCGATGGCGAGGTCTCCGTCATTTTCGCCGAAGAGTGAGTCGATGATCGACATTGCTTCCTATCCTATTCCCATACGGGCAGCCCTGCCCGAGGCCAATCGTGAATCCTTTGGGCTACTCGCCCGTAGAGATGGTACCCGTGGTGGAGCCACTCTGAGACGTCGAGGAGCTACTGGACACGTCAGTTCCACTATTCGAGCTCGTGGAAGAGTCCGCACTCGACGTGGACGAGTCGCTCACGGACGCGTCGGAACCGTTGCTCGAGGCGTACAGGGGCGTCACGGCCGAGACCTTCCAGCCGATGCCATCCCTCACGAGCGTGATCTTGTAGCTCTGGGTTCCGCCAGCGGAGAGCGTCGCGGTCGCGGTGACGGTGGACGTGCGCATCGACTTATCCAGGCCGTCGATCGTGACCTTCGAGGTGCTCGTGGGAAGGAGACTCTTGATCTGCGAGCGCTCCGAGCTGGAGAGGCTGGAGCTCAGGTAGCTCGAGACGTCCTTGCTCGAGGAGCCAGCCGTGAAGAGGTCCTCGACGACGGACTGCTGCGTGGGCCAGCCATAGCCCTTGTAGTACGCAAACCCAGCGACTCCGGCCGCGATGATCAGGATGATGAGGATGGTCAGGAACGCCTTCAGGCCACGGTGGCTCTTCTTGCGCCTCACCTTACGCTCCTTGCGGGCCTTCTTGTCCTGCGCGACGAGGTCCTCCTCCTTGACGGAGAAGAAGCCGGTGTCCTCGGGAGAGGGCATGAACTCGCCCGTCTGTCCCGTGGGGTCGAGCGGGTCGATCGCGGCGCCGGTGCCATAGCCGGCGGCGGCGAGAAACGCGTCGGTCTCGGAGGGAGAGCCGTCAGTAATGGCGGCAACGGCCTTCTTGGCCGCCTCGAACGCTGCCTGCGCCTCGGGCTTGAGCTTGTAGGAGCCGTCCTTCGTCGCACGGGAGAAGGCGTCCACTGCCTCGGTCATGCGGTTCGCGGCGACGTAGGCGAGGCCGAGGTCACCGTAGATCTCGTTCTGGCTCTCTGCGGGAGTCGTGAAGTCGAGCGCGGTGCGGTACGCCTCGACGGCGTCGACAGCACGTCCCATCTGCATGAAGCATCCGCCGAGGTTCTTGAGCGCGGAGCTGGGATCGGGGTTCTTCTCGTCGATTGCGGCGTTCCTGTATGCGACGCCCGCATCACGAACGTTGCCGACGCGCATATAGGCGTTGCCAAGCGCCGTGTAGGCCTTGTAGGGAGTCGGGTAGTCCTCGTCCTTGATGGCGAGCGACAGGGACGCGATTGCCTCCTGGGGCTTGTTCGCGGCGAGAAGGGCGCGGCCGCGGTTGCACGCGAGTGCGCCGGAGTGGCCGTAGTTTGCGTCCCCGAGGGCGTTGCCGTAAGAATTTGCTGCCTCGGCGTAGCGGCCGAGCTTCATGAGGCAGTTGCCGAGCAGGTGATCGACAGCGCCAGACACCTCTCCCGGGGCCTTTGCGGCCGAGAGCTGAGCCACGGCGCCAGCGAAGTCCCCACGCTTGTACGCGTTTTTGCCGGCTTCGAATGCTTGCTGATTCATAGTGCCCCTTTACCGAGTGTTTATAGAAGTTTCTGGCTACTCAGCGTGCTCGATCCTGATCGACTCGATCACGTCGCCGGCCCGAAGGCTCTTGACGACGTCAAGCCCCTCGATGGTGTTGCCGAACACCGTGTAGTTGGGATCGAGGAAGTGCTGGGCGCCCAGGCAGAAGTAGAACTGCGACCCTGCCGAGTCTGGATTCTGCGAGCGCGCCATCGCGAGCGCGCCGTCCACGTGGCTGTTGCGGGGATTGGTGTCGTACTCGTGCTTGATGCGATACCCGGGGCCGCCCGTGCCGGGCATTCCGTCGGGACCGGCGACGCCCGCCGCGACCTGCTCCGGTGTCATGTCCCTGGTGTTGGGGCATCCGCCCTGGATCACGAAGTCCGGGACGTAGCGATGGAACTTCAGTCCGTCGTAGAAGCCGGAGCTGGCAAGCTCGCAGAAGTTTGCCACGTGAATCGGTGCGCCGTCGCCATCGAGACGCGCCTTGATGGTGCCCTTGCTCGTCTCGAACACGGCCACCTCGTCACCCGCGACCTCGTACTCGGGCGTGTAGACGGGCTCCAAGAAGAATCCCATGTCAGTCCCTCCAGAATGCAGGCCATATCCCTGGCTCGCCATCGTTCATCCAACCAATTCTAGCAGCAGGGATATTGTTTCACATATTCGGCAGAACGCTACCGTGCCTAGCTCGATTTCTTCTGGGGCTTCCAATCCTTGTAGTTATCCTCAAAGAGCTTCTTGTACCGGTCGGTTATTGAGCTTCCGTCGGTGTCCGTGAGCGGCTCCGCGATGATCTTCTGGTCCGCCTGCGGGTCGGACGACTTGGCGGAGCGCTTCCACGCGTCGTAGAGCGCATCCATCCTGTTGCGCATGTAGTTGCCGAGCGACGTGAGGTTGTTTGCGTCGTCGGTGTAGGTGCCCGACGTGACGTCTATCTGCTTGATGTCGCTGATGAGGTTGCTGATCTCGTACACGAGCGCCTGCGCGTTGTCGCAGCCCGCCTGACGCTCCGTCTGCGTACCGGAATAGGCGATCTTGTCGAAGTTCTTCTCGCTCGCGTCGACCTTTGCCTCCAGCTTCACGAGCTTCTTGTACGCGCTCGAGAGCTTCTTGTACGTGGCGTCGTCGCCCGAAGTCACCTTCTGGGAATCGGAGCTCGACGAGGAGTCCTGGCCCTTGAGCTCGGTGATCTTGCCCGGGTAGCCGGCCATGGAGGTGTTCGCGTCCGTCTTGGCACGAGTGTCGAACGCCTGGGGGTTCCAGGGATGGGTGACGAGAAGGACGAATCCGCACACGGCCGCCACGGCTATGGCCATGGTGATCACCATCACGCGGGCGCGCGGCATGCGGTCGTGCTCCGCGACGGGGCTGTCGCCGTCGTCCTCCGGCGGGATGGCGCTCTCGATGCGCGGCATCACGTTGGTGCGCTCGCGGTCGGAGTTGAGGTCGCCCGTCGCCTCGCCCGCCTCGATCGCACTCTGGCGAGGGTCGGCATCGTCCGTCTGGCCCACGGGCATCCCGCAGTGCGGGCACACCGTCGCGCCATCGGGAACAAGCGAACCGCAGCTCTCGCACCACACGCCCTCGGCCTTATGGGGCTTTGCGGGGTGCTCGAGGTCGACGTGACACGCCGGGCACTTTGCCAGGCCGTCAGGTATGTTCGAGCCGCAGTTGGGACAAATCACGATTGATGACCTCCAGGTCACGAGCACTGGAAGGGTCGCCCCGTCGCCTTGTGGACGGCGGGGCGACCGACGTTACTCCGAAAGCTCCTCGAGAACGTACGGCAGGATGCCGCCCGCAGAAAGATAACCGCCCTCCATGGGCGTGTCCACCCTCACCACGCAGTCGAACACAATCTTCTCCCCGTTCGGCTTCGTAGCCGTCACGGTCGCCTTGCGGTCGCGGGGCAGGCCCTCAGACACGTCGACGGGCGTGACATCGAAGGTCTCCGTGCCGTCGAGACCAAGGCTCTCGGCGGAGTCGCCGTCCTGGAACTGGAGGGGCAGCACGCCCATCTGCACGAGGTTCGAACGGTGGATCCTCTCGAAGCTCTGCGCGATGACGGCCCTGACGCCCAGGAGCGCCGGACCCTTGCCCGCCCAGTCGCGGCTCGAGCCGGAGCCGTAGAGCTTGCCGGCCACGACGACCAGGGGCACTCCGTGCTCGCGGTAGTCGACGGACGCGTCGTATATGCTCTTGACTTCGCCGTCCAGGAAGTCCCTGGTCCAACCGCCCTTGCGGCCGTCCGCGAGCGCGTTGGAGAGCTTGACGTTGGCAAAGGTGCCGCGCGCCATGACCTCGTGGTTGCCGCGGCGGCTGCCGTACGTGTTGAAGTCCCTGGGCTCGATACCGTGCTCGCGCAGGTAGCGCGCCGCGGGCGAGTCGGGCGCGATGGCGCCGGCGGGCGAGATGTGGTCCGTTGTGACGAAGTCGCCCAGCAGCGCGAGCGCGCGGGCGCCCCTCACCTCGATCACGTCGGTCGGACGAGCGATGTCGAAGTACGGCGCACGCCTCACGTACGTGGACTTGGGGTCCCAGTCGAAGGTGCTGCTCTTGCCCGCGTCGATCTGCCTCCACACGCGCGAGCCCTCGAACAGGCTCTTCTCGCCCTCGCTGAAGAGCTCGGGTGTGAGCTGCGCGTCCAGGACCGCCTTGACCTCGGCGTCCGTGGGCATGACGTCCGAAAGCATGACGGGCTTGCCGTCGCCGTCGAGGCCGAGGGGCTCGTTTGCGAGGTCGACGTCCACGGTGCCCACGAGCGCGTAGGCGACCACGAGCGCTGGCTGCATGAGATAGTTCTGGCTCACGTAGGGCGAGATGCGGCCCTCGAAGTTCCTGTTGCCGGAAAGCACGCTCGTGAGCTCAATCCTGGAGGAGAGCTCCTTGAGTGCGGGAAGGATGTCGCCGGAGTTGCCGATGCAGCTCATGCAGCCAAATCCGCAGGTGTAGAACCCAAGCTTGCGCAGCGGCTCCGCGAGGCCGGAGCGCGCGAGCAGAAGCGACGTCACCCTGGAGCCGGGCGCGAGGATGCGCTTGACCCACGGCTTGGTGGCAAGCCCGCGCTCGCAGGCCTTCCGCGCGAGCAGGCCGGCCGCGACCATCATGGCGGGGTCGGTCGCCGTGGTGCAGCTGGTGATGGCCGCGATCGCGATGGTGCCGTGGCCGAGGCTCACGTCCTTCTCGCCCACCTTGACGTCGAAGCGCTCGGCGGGGTCCTTGACGCCGTGGGCGGCGAGGGAGGACGAGAAGCGCTCCCTCAGGGTCGCGGGCGTCACGCGGTCGTGCGGCTTGGACGGGCCGGCGAGGCTCGTCTGGACGGTCGCGAGGTCGAGCTCGACCGTGCGCGAGTACGTGCGGCCGCTGGTGGCGCCAAAGACGCCCTGCATGCCGAGGTAGGACCTGATGAGCCCGACGCGGGCCTCGCTCCTGCCCGTGAGGGTGAGGTAGTCGACGGACTGCTCGTCCACCGGGAAGAGCGTGGTCGTGGCGCCGTACTCCGGCGTCATGTTGGCGACGCAGGCGCGCTGCGTCGCGGTGAGCGTTGCCGCGCCGTCGCCCGTGACCTCCACGAGCGTGCCGACGACGCCCTCCGCGCGCAGGCGCTGCGCCACCGTGAGCGCGAGGTCCATGCCGCTCACGCCGTCGCGCAGCCTGCCCGTGAGGCGCAGCTCCACGACGGGCGGCACGAGCATCGTGATGGGCTGGCCGAGCGCCGCGGCCTCGGCCTCGATGCCGCCCACGCCCCAGCCGAGCACGCCGAGGCCGTTTGCCGTGGTGGTGTGCGAGTCGGTGCCGACCAGCGTGTCGAAGCACGCGACCGGCAGCTCCTCGCTGGAGAGCGTGTCCCTGCTCACGACCTCGCTGAAGCGCTCCATGTTGAGCTGGTGGCAGATACCCTCCCCGGGCGGCACGATGCGCACGTTGTCGAAGGAGTTGGCGGCCCACTTGAGGAACGCGAAGCGCTCGTGGTTGCGCTCTGCCTCGCGCCGCTGGTTCTTCTCGACCGCGTCGTCCTCGCCCGTGACGTCCGCGATGACGGAGTGGTCCACCACCAGCGTGCACGGGATGCGCGGGCTCACCTTTGCGGGGTCGCCGCCGCGGGCGACCATGGCGTCGCGCATGGCCGCGAAGTCCACGAAGACCGGCACGCCCGTGAAGTCCTGGAAGAGCACGCGTGACGGCATGAAGGGGATCTCCTCGCCCTGCTTGCCGGCAAGGCCCGCCTCGACCACGCGCCGTGCGAGCTCCGTCGCCTCCTCGTCAGTGGACGCCCTGCGCACGCAGTTCTCGAGCAGCGTCACGAGTGCCCTGGGCAGCCTCGACGCGCCGGGGATGGCGGACACGTCGTAGGCGAGGAAGCTCTTCTCCCCCACCTCCAGGCGCTTGGGCCTGCGTGCGGCGCTAACCGCGTCTGCGAACTCTTTGCTCACGCTCATTCAGCTTCTCCAACCTCTTGATAAGGAACCCGACGAGGCCCTTGGCCCCTCCCTCGCGAACGGATTCGTCGTACAGCCTGTTGAACAAGACTATCGCCAAAACGGCGACCACGGTCGATGCTACCGCAGAATTAACCGTCGGGGTGGCTATGGAGAAGAACGAGGCGCCCAGGGTCGTGCCCACGCCTATGGTCGCGAGCACGATCGCGAGCACAGCGACCCTCAGCGGGTTGAGTGGACGCGATATGCGGTAGATGAGCGCGACACCCACGACGAGCATCTGCATCATGCACATGGTGGACATCGTCGCGTCCGACCAGCCCAGCGCCCTGCAGCAGCAGATGGTCGCGACCAGCGCCGCCACGATGGAGAGCGAGGCCGGCAGCGAGCTGGTGAGGACGTTTGATATGAAGCGCCCACGCACGCGTTCGTGGTTGGGCTCGAGCGCCAGCAGGAAGGACGGGATGCCGATGACGGCCGCGGACACGAGCGACATCTGCACCGGCACGAAGGGATAGGGCGGCATCAGGATGCAGAACGCGGCAAGCACCGCGCTGAAGAACGTCTTGGTGAGGAAGAGCGCCGCGGAGCGCTGCAGGTTGTTGATGGAGCGTCGCCCCTCCGCCACGACCTCGGGCAGGTGCGCGAAGTCGTTGTCCACGAGCACGATCTCTGCCACGTTCCTCGCGGCGGCCGACCCGGAGGCCATGGCCACGGAGCAGTCGGCGTCCTTGAGCGCGAGCACGTCGTTCACGCCGTCGCCCGTCATGGCGACCACGTGCCCCTCCTCGCGCAGCTTCCGCACGATCTGGCGCTTGACCTGGGGCGTGACGCGGCCGAACACGCGGCAGTCCCTCACCGCGCGGTCCACGTCCTTCTCGCCCGAAAGGGTCGACGCGTCCACGTAGCGGTCGGCGTCCGGCACGCCCACCACGCCCGCGATGCCCGACACGGTGCGCGGGTCGTCGCCGGAAATCACGCGGATCTGGACGCCCTGGCGCTTGAAGAACTCCATGGTCTGCGCCGCGGTGTCGCGGATCTGGTCGCGGATGCCCAAGAAACCCAGCACCTCAGGCTTGCCCTCTATCGAGCCGTCGGGCGCAAAGCCGTCCACGCGCGCCACCACGAGCACACGCATGAGCTGGTCAAAGCCGTCAAGCTCTGCCCTGACCTCCGCAGCGCGCTCGCCCAGCACGAACTGCGCCGCACCCATCGCGAGGCAGGTGCCGTCCGCCGTGACGCAGCCAGAGTACTTGGTCCTGGACGAGAAGGGCACGGCCCGCGTGACGGCAAGCGGCTCCACGGCGTGCGCCCTTCCGTACTCGATGACGGCGCGGGCCGTCTCGTTCGCGTCGTCCGCGCTCGCGTGCGCGATGGTCACGGCCGCCTGCGCGGCGTCCCCGCGCACCTCCGCGACCTCCATGGCACCCGTCGTGATGGTCCCCGTCTTGTCGAGGCAGAGCACGTCCACGCGCGCGAGCGTCTCCACGCAGTACGCCTGCTGCACGAGGACGTTGCGCATGGCCAGGCGCGTCGTCGCGATGGCGAGGACGCTCGAGGTGAGGAGCACGAGCCCCTGCGGGATCATGCCCACCACGGCCGCGACCGTCTGCAGCACAGCCGCGTTGTAGTCGTACTTTCCCGTCAGGATGATCCGCACAAAGAGCACCGGACCCAGCACGAGCAGGCACGTGGTCCCCAGGCGGATGATCTCCTCCAGGGCGGAGAGCATCTCGGAGTTGACGCGCTTGACGTACTTGGCCTCCGCGTTGATGCGCGCGGCAAAGCCCTCGCGTCCCACGCGCGTCACGCGGTACACAAAGGCGCCGCTGTCCACGAAGGAGCCGGACAGGACCTCGCTGCCCACGTTCTTCTCTATTGCGTCGCTCTCGCCCGTGAGCAGGCTCTCGTCCATGCGGGGCGAGCCCTCCACCACCACGCCGTCGGCGGGCACCTGGTCGCCGTGTGCGAGAGCCACCAGGTCGTCCAGCACCACCTCGTGCACGGGCACCTGTCTGCGCTCGCCCCCGCGGATGACCGTCACGTCCTTTGCCGCGACGATCGTGAGCCGGTCGACCTTGCGCTTGGCCCGTACCTCCTGGACGATGCCGATGGCCAGGTTCGCGATGACCACGATCATGAACGCGCAGTTCTTGTAGGAGCCGGTGGAGATGACGAGGGCCGCCATGAAGACGTTGATCGCGTTGAAGAGCGTGAGCGTGTGTTCGGCCACGATCTGCCGGACCGACTTGGTCTTGACGTCCGTGTCGGCGTTGACCTTGCCCTCGCGCACGCGCTCGCGGACCTCGTCGTCGCTCAGGCCGCGGAGCGGTTCTTCCTCCCGCGTCCGGGCCGACTGCTCCGTCGTCTCAGGTGCCACCTGTCCTCCTTGTCAGACCCGCCAGATCGCTACCACGCCATGAGTCGGTTCGAGGGTCCATTCTATCAGTTGGAGAAGAACGACGGCGAAGGTCGAAGCCCCGCACCTGCCGCCACGTCAAATCCTGCCCACTCCCGTGGCACATTTTGCGCGGGATGTCGTATACTGTTCACCCGCGTGGCCCCATAGCTCAGTGGATTAGAGCGTTCGCCTCCGGAGCGAAAGGTCGTGAGTTCGAGCCTCACTGGGGTCACCAACCGGCAGTTCAAGGGCATCCTTCGGGATGCCCTTTTTTGTTCTTCTCGCCCTCTTCCTCCACCGGGGCCGTCGCGCCGTCGGCCCGCCTTCATCAAACGTGCACGGACGGGCTCACCAAAATCCACGTTTCGTAACGCTTTGAGTACGCGAAGCCGCATATCCAATATCTTGCGTTAGCATCGTCCCCGTATAGGACGACTAGGTGCGCAGGCACCCGAAAGGTTAGTTAGAAATGATTGCAATCGTTAAAGACTCCGCAACCCCGGAGCAGCTCGACCACTTCGTGCGATGGATCGAGGACCGCGGCTTCAAGACAAACGTGTCCAAGGGCGAGAACGAGACGATCGTCGGCATCATCGGCGACACCACGCGCATCGACCCGTTCCTGCTCGAGTCGATGGACATCATCGACCAGGTGAGGCGCGTCTCCGAGCCCTTCAAGAAGGCCAACCGCAAGTTCCACCCCGAGGACACGGTCGTCGACTGCGGCCACGGCGTCAAGATCGGCGGCGGCAACTTCCAGGTCATCGCCGGCCCCTGCTCAGTCGAGGGCGAGGGCCTGCTCCCCATCGCGCGCGCCGTCAAGAAGGCCGGCGCCACCATGCTGCGCGGCGGCGCCTACAAGCCCCGCACCAGCCCCTACTCGTACCAGGGCATGGGCGAGAAGGGCCTCGACATCCTGCTGGAGGCCTCTGCCGAGCTCGACATGCCCATCGTCACGGAGGTCATGGACCCGCGCGACGTGGGCCTCTTCCTCGACAAGGGTATCGACGTCATGCAGATCGGCGCGCGCAACGCGCAGAACTTCCCGCTCCTCAAGGAGGTCGGCAAGACCAACGTCCCCGTTCTCCTCAAGCGCGGCATGTCCGAGACCATCGACGAGTTCCTCATGGGCGCCGAGTACATCATGAGCGAGGGCAACCCCAACGTCATCCTCTGCGAGCGCGGCATCCGCACGTTCGAGACGCGCACCCGCAACACGTTCGACGTCAACGCCATCCCCGTTGTGCACCACCTCTCGCACCTGCCCATCATCGGCGACCCGAGCCACGCCACGGGCTACACCCGCTACGTGCGCCCCGCCGCCTACGCGGCGACGGCCGCCGGCGCGGACGGCCTCGAGATCGAGGTGCACGACAACCCGTCCAAGGCATGGTCCGACGGCGCGCAGGCGCTCACACCCCAGCAGTTCGAGGACGCAATGAGGCGCATCCACGTCATCCGCGAGGCCGTCACGATGGACCTCGACGAGGGCGGCGAGCTCTGATGGCGCAGCAGACCTTCACTCCCGACCGCGTCGGCGTGGTCGGGCTCGGCCTCATGGGAGGCTCCTTCGCCAAGGCGGAGCACGCGGGCGGTCGCGAGGTGTACGCCTGGAACCGCACGCACTCCACCGTCGAGCTCGCGGAGATCGAGACCATCGACGGCGAGCTGACGGACGACGTCATCCCGACCTGCGAGCTCATCATCCTGGCCGGCTACCCCCAGGTGAGCATCGACTGGCTCGAGCAGATGGCTGGCCTCATCTCGCCCAACGCGATCGTGATCGACACCGTGGGCGTCAAGCGCGTCATCTGCAGCCACTGCTTCAAGATAGCGGAGAAGTACGAGTGGACCTTCGTCGGCTGCCACCCCATGGCCGGCACCCAGTACTCGGGCTTCGCGCACTCCCGCGCCAACATGTTCCACGGCGCCCCCATGGTCGTCGTGCCGCCCAAGATGGACGACTTCGAGCGCCTCGACGTGCTCGAGCGCCTCAAGCACCTGCTCGAGCCCTGCGGCTTCGGCTCGTTCACGCTGGCCACGGCCGCGTTCCACGACGAGCAGATCGCCTACACGTCCCAGCTCGCGCACGTCGTCTCCAACGCGTACGTCAAGAGCCCCGCGGCCCAGAGCCACAAGGGCTTCTCCGCCGGCTCCTACAAGGACCTCACGCGCGTCGCGCGACTCAACGCCCCCATGTGGACCGAGCTCTTCCTCGACAACGCCGACAACCTCTCGCACGAGATCGGCATCCTCATCGACAACCTGCAGGCATACAAGGACGCGATAGACGAGAAGGACGCCAAGCGCCTCGAGGAGCTCCTCGCGGAGGGCGACCGCCTCAAGAAGGAGGCCGAGCGCAGATGAGCACGGACGTCATCAAGGTCAACACGCCGTCGCGCTCCTACGACGTCGTCGTGGGCCAGGGCGTGATCGACGAGGTGGGCGACCTCACGCGCAAGGCGTGCGGCGGCTCCGTCGCCTGCGTCATATCCGACTCCAACGTCGCGCCGCTCTACGCCAACGCGGTCGCGGAGTCGCTCGAGGCCGCGGGCTACCGCACGACCCTGCAGGTCTTCCCCGCGGGCGAGCAGCACAAGCGCCTCTCGACCCTGTCGGACCTGCTCGAGGGCCTCGCGGAGTCCGAGCTCTCGCGCGACGACGTGGTCGTCGCCGTGGGCGGCGGCGTCACGGGCGACATGGGCGGCCTCGCGGGCGCGCTTTACCTCCGTGGCTGCAAGGTCGTCCAGGTCCCCACGTCGCTCCTCGCGATGGTCGACTCATCCGTCGGCGGCAAGACCGCCGTCGACCTCGAGGCCGGCAAGAACCTCGCCGGCGCGTTCTTCCAGCCCTCGCTCGTGGTCGCAGACGTCGACTGCCTCGACACCCTCACGCCGGCCCTGTTCACGGACTCGTGCGGCGAGGTCATCAAGCACGGCGTCATCCGCGACGCGGAGCTCTTCAGGAGGCTCGTTAGCAAGCCCATCAACGCGCCGGACTTCGACCCAGCAGAGCTCCAGTCCGTCATCGTCCGCAACATAGAGATCAAGCGCGACGTTGTTGACCAGGACGAGCGCGAGCGCGGCCTCAGGCAGATCCTCAACTTCGGCCACACCATCGGCCACGCGATCGAGGCCGCGAGCGACTTCAAGCTCGGCCACGGATCGAGCGTCGCCGCTGGCATGTGCTGCATCGCCCGCGCGTCCGCGCGCATGGGCTGGTGCCCCGACGAGGTCGCGACGGACATCGTGTCCGCGGTCGAGGCGTACGGCCTTCCCACTGACACCTCCGAGGACCACGACACGCTCTTCTCCTATGCCGTGCACGACAAGAAGCGCCATGGCACCACCGTCAACGTCGTGGTGCCCCTCGCCATCGGCTCCGTCGAGGTGAGAAAGCTGTCGCTGGAGGAGTTCAGGCACCTCATCGACCTTGGCTGCGGCACGCAGGCGTAGGGGGAGAAGATCATGGACGTAACCATCGAGCCCCACGCGCTCGCGGGCACGCTGCCCGCCGTCGCCTCCAAGTCGATGGCGCACCGGCTGCTCATCCTCGCGGCGCTCTGCCCCGGCACCACGGACATCGACTGCAACACGACCTCGCTCGACATCGACGCGACGGTCTCGTGCCTCGAGGCCCTCGGCGCGCGCATCACGCGCACGCGCCGCGGCTTCAGGGTGAGGCCCGTACCGCACGACGCCGAGCAAGGTGCGCCTGCGGCGGACGACCACGTGCCCACGCTCGACTGCGGGGAGTCCGGCTCCACGCTGCGCTTCCTGCTGCCCGTTGCAAGCGCCCTTGGCATGCCGGTCCGGATCGTCGGTCACGGCCGCCTAGCGTCGCGCCCGCTCTCGCCCCTGCGCGAGGAGCTCATCGCCCACGGCGCGCGCATCTCGCGGGAGGGGTCGTTCCCGCTTACCGTCGAGGGGCCAATCTCCGGCGGCGCCTACCGCATCCCCGGCAACGTCTCCTCGCAGTACGTGAGCGGCCTCCTCATGGCGGCGCCGCTCCTCGGCGAGCCCGTGCGCGTCGCGGTGAGCGAGCCCGTCGAGTCCCGCTCATACATCACGCTCACGCGTGCGGCCCTCCGGGCCTTCGGCGTCACGGTCCGCGTCTCGCACGAGGACGTGGCTGGCACGCCGTGCGAGGTCTACTCCGTCAATTCCGCCAAGCTCGCCTCCCCCGGCACCTGCTCCGTCGAGGGCGACTGGTCCAACTCCGCCTTCTGGCTCGCCGCCGGCGCCATCGGCGGCCCCGTCACGGTCACCGGCCTCGATCCTAAGAGCTCCCAGGGCGACCGCGCGGCCCTCGCCGCCACGGCACTCTTCGGCGGGCGGACGTCCGCCTCGCAGGAGGGCGTCACCGCGGGTCACGCACCGCTCCACGCCCAGGTCTCGAGCGTGGCCAACATCCCCGACCTCGTGCCGCCCCTCGCGGCCATGGCCGCGTACGCCACGGGCACGACGCGCCTCACCGACGCGGGCCGGCTGCGCCTCAAGGAGTCCGACCGCCTCGCAACGGTGAGCGCCGCAATCAACGCGCTGGGCGGAACGGCCCGCGTCGAGGGCGACGACCTCGTGGTCGAGGGTTCGGGCCGCCTTTCCGGCGGCACCGTCGACGCCGCAAACGACCACCGCATCGCCATGATGGCCGCGGTCTGCGGCGCCTACGCCGACGGCCCCACCACGATCCGCGGCGCCGAGTGCGTCCGCAAGTCCTATCCGGATTTCTTCCGCGACTTCCGCTCGCTCGGCGGCGTCGCGCGCGAAAGCGAGTAGCCATGCCTTCAACCTTCGGCAACACACTCAAGGTCACCGTCTTCGGGCAGTCGCACTCCACGGCCGTCGGTTGCGTCGTCGAGGGGCTTCCCTCCGGCCACGTGGTCGACCTCGACGCCCTTAACGCGTTCATGGCGAGAAGGGCGCCCGGCCAGGGCAGCTGGACAACGCCGCGCAAAGAGGCCGACCTTCCTCGCATCGTGAGCGGTCTCAACCCCAAGGGCGCGACCTGCGGGGCCCCGCTTGCCGTCGTGATAGAGAACACCAACACCCGCTCCGGCGACTACGACAACATCCTCGCCGTCCCGCGCCCCGGCCACGCGGACTTCACGGCATGGGCCAAGTGGCACGGCAACCAGGACGTCCCCGGCGGCGGCCACTTCTCCGGCAGGCTCACCGCGCCGCTCTGCGCGGCGGGAGGCATCGCGCTCCAAATCCTCGCAAAGCAGGGCGTCCGCGTGGCCGCGCACCTCGCAAGCGTCGCGAACGTGGATGACGAACCCTTCTCCGCGCTCGACAACTCGCCGGAGGCACAGCAGCGCCTGGCCGCGCAGATGGACGCGCTTGCAGACGGCCGCACCTTCCCCACGATCGACGAGTCGGCCGGCACGTCCATGCTCGCCGCGATCGACGAGGCGCGCCGCTCGCTCGACTCCGTGGGCGGCATTGTGGAGTGCGTCGCGACCGGCATGCCCGCCGGCGTCGGCTCGCCCATGTTCGACGGCATAGAGAACCTCATCGCGCGCGCGGCCTTTGGCATCCCCGCGGTCAAGGGGCTCGAGTTCGGCCGTGGCTTCGAGGCGGCGCGCCTGCGCGGGAGCGAGGACAACGACCCCTACCGCATGCGCGACGGCAGGCCCACCCCCACCACCAACAACGCGGGCGGCGCCCTGGGTGGCATCACCACGGGCGCGCCCGTCCTCTTCAGGATCGCGCTCAAGCCCACGTCGAGCATCTCGCGCCCCCAGCAGAGCGTCGACCTCACCACGATGGCCGACGCCGAGCTCGAGGTCCACGGCCGCCACGACCCCTGCGTCGCCACGCGCGCCGTCCCCGTGACGGAGGCGGTCTGCGCGCTCGTCCTTCTCGACGCGCTCGAGTCGTTCCCGGCAGAGTAGCCAAGCACACAAGCAGAACCCGGGTGCCGCGCCGAGCGGCCGGACCCGTCAGGAGGAACCTTGGAAGACCTTTCCCAGATCCGCAGCGACATCGACTCGATAGACTCGCAGATCGTCGACCTGTTCAAGCGCCGCATGGACTGCGCGGACAGGGTCGCCGCGTACAAGCGACAGAAGCACCTCCCCGTGCTGGACAAGTCGAGGGAGCGCGCTCTTCTCGCCCGCCGCGCCTCCGAGGTGCCCGAGGACATGCGCGTCTACACGGAGGTGCTGTTCCAGCTCCTCATGGAGGCCTCGCGCAACCGCCAGACCGAGCGCCTTCAGACGCCCAGCGCCACGGCCGAGGCCATCCAGGCCGCGCTCGCGCAGAGCCCGGCGTGCTTCCCGCGCGACGCCTTCGTGGCGTGCCAGGGCGTCGAGGGCGCCTACCAGCAGATCGCGTGCGACCGCATCTTCCGGCACGCAAACATCAGCTACTTCGACACGTTTGACGCGGTCTTCCGCGCCGTGGAGGAGAAGTACGTGGACCTTGGAGTGCTGCCCATCGAGAACAGCACCGCCGGCTCCGTCAACCAGGTGTTCGACCTCATGATGCGCCACAACTTCCACATCGTGCGCACGTGCCGCCTCAAGGTCGACCACAACCTGCTGGCAAAGCCCGGCACCGGGATCGAGGACATCCGCCACATCTACAGCCACGAGCAGGCCATCAACCAATGCGGCGACTTCCTGGGCCAGCTCAAGGGCGTCAAGGTCCACGCGTGCGAGAACACGGCCGTCGCCTCCAAGATGGTGGCCGAGAGCCCCCGCACGGACGTCGCCGCGCTCGCGTCGCGCTCGTGCGCCCAGATCTACGGGCTCGACGTGCTCGCGTCCAGCGTGCAGGACCAGGGCAACAACTACACGCGCTTCGCCTGCATCTCGCGCGACCTCACGATCTTCCCGGGCGCCGACCGCAGCACGTTCATGCTCGTCGTCAACCACGAGCCCGGAGCCCTCTACAAGGTGCTGGCCAAGTTCTACGCACTCGACATCAACATCATCAAGCTCGAGAGCCGCCCCATCCCGGACCGCGACTTCAAGTTCATGTTCTACTTCGACATCGACTGCCCCGCGGCCTCCCCGGAGTTCCTCACGCTCGTGCGCTCCCTCGAGGCGAACTGCGAGGAGTTCCGCTACCTCGGCAGCTACAGCGAGGTGATCTAGGTGGCGCGCTTTGGCCTGCTGGGCAGGAAGCTCGGCCACAGCTGGTCCCCGCTCATCCACAAGTGCCTGGGCTCCACGCCGTACGACCTGATCGAGCTCGAGCCGGGCGAGGTCGAGCCCTTCGTGCGCGAGGACAAGACCTGGCAGGGCCTCAACGTGACGATCCCCTACAAGGCCGACGCCGCCCGCCTCGCGGACGAGGCATCCACGCGCGTGCGCGAGCTCGGCGTGGCCAACACCCTCGTCCGCCGCGAGGACGGAAGCATCTACGCCGAGAACACCGACGTCCTCGGCTTCGGCTTCATGCTGGACCAGTTCCTGCGCGGGCCCCTGGCACTCGACGGCCCCGAGCCGCTCCGCGGACGCGAGGTCCTCGTCCTGGGCGACGGCGGCGCGAGCCAGGCCGTACAGGCCGCTCTCGCCCGGACCGGCGCGGACGTCCGCGTGATATCGCGCCACACCGAGGACGACTACTCAAACATCCCCGGGCGCCACCCCAACGCCTTCCTCGTCGTCAACACCACGCCCGTGGGTATGTACCCCAAGTGCCCCGCGACGCCCCTCACGCTGGATGACATGCGCGCGCTCCACGGCCTCGCGGGCGTGCTGGACGTCGTCTACAACCCCGCGCTCACGGGCATCTGCCTTAACGCCCGCCGGCTCGGCATACCCTACCAGAGCGGCCTCGCCATGCTCGTCTCGCAGGCGCTGTATTCCAGCGAGCTCTTCCAGGGCCGCACGCTCGACCGCTCGCTCGTGGCAAGCATCGAGTCGCAGATCCGCCGCCAGACCCAGAACGTCATCCTCATCGGCATGCCGGGCGTCGGCAAGACGACCACGGGACGCGCGCTCGCGCACCTGCTCGGGCGCCCGTTCGTGGACCTGGACGACGCCTTCAGGCTCGAGTACGGCACGGGCGCCGGCGACTACATCCGCTTGCACGGCGAGGATGCCTTCCGCGAGCTCGAGACGCGCGTCGCCGCGGACTACGGCTCGCGCTCGAGCCTTGTGATCGCATGCGGAGGCGGCATCGTCACGCGCAGTCGCAACGAGGACCTCCTCCGCCAGAACGGCACGATCGTGCTCCTGGAGCGCCCGCTCGAGAGCCTCCCCAAGGGCGGCCGCCCCATCTCGCAGGCAAAGGGGCTCGAGCAGCTCGCGCGCGAGCGCATGCCGCTCTACCGCGCCTGGGCCGACGTCGACCTTCGCTGTACGGGCACGGCATCGGGCGACGCGCGTGCCATCGTCAAGATGATTGGTTGTTAAGGCCTCATTTCTTGCGATTCGTACCAACATCCGTTCATGGAGAATTTCGCAACGCCCACCAGACAGTCCTTCTCCCCCGCTGGAAACGCTTCCGCGCTTCCCTATACTTCTACGTTTGTATGCAAGTGTCTAAAGAGGGATGAGGTCCCAATGGAGACGGGCGAGGCCGCAAGGGCCGTACTCAAGAACATAGGCGGCAAGGCAAACGTGGCGTCCAACGGGCTCTGCATGACCAGGCTCAGGATCACGGTCAAGAACCCCACGCTCATCAACCGGACGGCCCTCAAGGGCGTCCCCGGCGTCCTGGGCGTCGCGTCCTTCGGCACGAACGGCATCGAGGTCGTCTTTGGGCCACGCGTCGTCCAGCGCGTGTTCGACAGCTTCGCGTCGCTCACGGGCCTCGAGCCGGACATCGAGCTCCCTCCCCTGGCCAGGGGCGAGGGCAGCGGCATACACGTCCAGATCACGCCACCGGACAAGGCGCCCGCAGCCACCCCGCTGGCCGCCGACGCATCCCAGGAGCCCGACGAGTTCATGCTCAAGACGCTCCTCTCGCTCGACGACGACGATGACGACGAGGAGGACGACTCCTTCATGGACGACGACACCCTTGACGATGATGACGAGCTCGAGGAGCCCGACGCGGGCGAGAAGGACGAGGCCCCGTCCCCGTCCGACGGTCCCAGGCTGCTCGTCATCAACGGCCCCAACATCAACATGCTTGGCATCCGCGAGCCGGACCTCTACGGACGCCAGGACTACGCCGAGCTCATCCGCGTGTGCCGCGAGGCGGCGGACGCCGCGGGCTTCTCGTCCTGCGAGTGCTACCAGTCCAACCACGAGGGCGACATCGTGGACCGCATCCAGGCCGCGTACCAGAAGATCGACGGCATCGTGATCAACCCCGGCGCCTACACGCACACGTCCGTCGCGATACTCGACGCGCTCAAAGCCGTGTCCATCCCCGCGGTGGAGGTCCACATCTCCAAGGTGGACGAGCGCGAGGACTTCCGTCAGGTCTCCTTCGTGCGCCTCGCCTGCTTCGAGACGATCATCGGCGAGGGCATCCAGGGCTACGTGCACGCCATCAGGGACCTCGCGGAGCACCTGGGGGCGTAGTCGGGAAGACCCGAACCCTTCGGCAAGCCATCGCAGTTCGCAATTCGGCGTACCGCGCGCAGTCTATCGCTAGTCCGCAACGCGCCTCGCACGCCACACGGCGCCGTCGCTCACGATCACGTCCACGGGAACGTCGTGGTCGTCGTGGGGCAGCGGGTTGCCGCTTATCTGCATCGTTCGGGCAAGCCCCACCTTGAGGCCGGGGTATCCCGCCAGGAAGTCGTCGTAGTAGCCGGCACCGTAGCCAATGCGGTAGCCCTCGGCGTCAAACACGAGGCCCGGCACGAGGCAGATCGAACGGCCAAGCTCGTCCGGTCCCAGGGGAAGCTCCCCCTCCGCCGGCACGGGCTCGAGCACGCCGCGCGTACCCGCAACCAGCCCCTCGAGCGAGTCCACGCCATAGAAGCTGAGCCGGGAGCCACGCACCCCCTGCTCGCAGCGCGGCAGCGCCACCTGCTTGCCATCGGCCAGTGCACGGGTCACGATGTCGCGCGTGGGAAACTCGTCCTCAAAGGGGACGTAGGCCAGCAGCCAGTCGGCACGGAGGTATTCCGGCAGCGTGCGAAGGTGCAGGCGGACCTCCCTGTCAACACGCTTGCGATAGCGCGGCGTAAGGCCCTTGGATGCCCTGAGGTAGCTCTCGCGGAGTGCGGACTTGCTCGCATCTTCCCCATAAGAACTGGCCATCGGCACCCTCCCCATATACAATCGCAAGTCTAGACCATGGCCGCCGCATGCCGCGGGGCAATATTGCATACGGAAAAATTGTAACAGGGAGGAAGCCCCAGCGTAATGAGGACTGCCAAGAGCATCGCGGTCGACGGCGTGGAGGTGTCCGTCGTACGCAAGCGCGTGCGGCGCGTCAACCTACGCGTCCGCCAGGACGGCTCCGTCGTTGTGAGCGCGCCCGCCCGCGTGCCCCTCGCACAGATAGAGGAGTTCGTCCTTTCGCACCGCCAGTGGATCGCCAAGGCCCGCTCGCGAGCCCTCGCACGCGAGGAAGCAAGGCGAGAAGGACTGCGCGACGGCGGTCGCACCAGGCTCCTGGGGCAGGAGCTCCCCATTCGCGTCGTGGCGGACCTCCCCCGCCGCAGGAGCCCGCGGGCCGAGGTTGAGGGGGACGCCCTTCTCGTCCACGTGGCACAGGACGCCGTTTCCACGGACACCGACCCCGCCGGCACGCCCGCACCGGACCCGCAGCAGGCGATTGCGCAGCTCATCGGCACCGCTGTTGAGGAGCTGCGCCGCCGGGAGCTGGAGGCGCTGCTCCCCGCGATGTTCGAGCGCTACGAGCCCCTCATGGGCGTCCACGCGAGCGAGTGGCGCCTGCGCCGCATGACATCGCGCTGGGGCTCGTGCAACGTGCGGACGGGGCGCATCACGCTCAACACGGAGCTCGCCGCGCACCCCGTCGCGAGCATCCAGAGCGTCGTCGTGCACGAGCTCTGCCACCTGCTCGAGCCAAGCCACAACGTGCGCTTCCACGCGCTCATGGACCGCTACTACCCCGCATGGCGCGAGGCCAAGCGCGAGCTCGACGCAGCGCCCCAGGCCCGGCCACGGCCCTAGGCGGCCGAACTTCTCGCCCGGTGCCGCCCGCGGCGTTACGCCACGGTGCCCCACGCGGGGGCCAGGCGGGACGTGACGCCCCTTTTGCCGTAGGATAGAGGGGTTACGCGAGAAACGATTCCGCAAGGAGAAGAACATGCCCAACGAGGGAAGCTACGAGGCGGCGCTCAGGCGCAGCCAGGAAGTCGAGGCGGACATCGCCTCCGGCAAGGTCGAGAAGTACACCATGCTCACCGGCGACAGGCCCACCGGCCGCCTGCACCTGGGCCACTACTTTGGCACCATCAAGGAGCGCGTGCGCCTGCAGAACCTGGGCGTGAGCACCAACATCATCATCGCGGACTACCAGGTCATCACGGACCGCGACACCACAGAGCACATCCGCGACAACGTGTACAACATGGTGATGGACTACCTCGCCTGCGGTATAGACCCGGACAAGACGATGATCTTCACGCACTCCGCCGTCCCCGCGGAGAACCAGCTCATGCTGCCGTTCCTCTCGCTCGTGACGGAGGCGGAGCTCCAGCGCAACCCCACCGTCAAGGCCGAGATGGAGGCCTCTGGCCACTCGCTCACGGGACTCCTGCTCACCTACCCGGTGCACCAGGCCTGCGACATCCTCTTCTGCAAGGGCAACATCGTGCCCGTCGGCCGCGACCAGCTGCCGCACATCGAGGTCACAAGCAAGATCGCCCGCCGCTTCAACGAGCGCTACGGCAAGGTCTTCCCGGACGTGACGGGACTCCTCACCTCCACGCCGCTCATCCCGGGCCTCGACGGCCGCAAGATGAGCAAGTCCTACGGCAACGCGATCTCCATCAGCATGACCGCGGAGGAGACCGCCAAGCTCATCAAGAAGTCCAAGACCGACTCCGAGCGCTTCATCACGTACGACCC